>CAZVQL010000034.1:5453-15987 GCA_964629305.1 uncultured Roseicyclus sp. | reverse complement strand
AGGCCGCGGCGCAGCATGCCTACGAGGCCGCCCGCCGCGCGATCCTGCGCTGCGGCACCAACGGTTACGGCCTGCCCGCCGAAAGCTATGATCACTGGCGGCAGGTCGAGCTTGTCTTCAACCCCGAGGGGATGCGCCTGAGATGATGCCGTCGCCTTTTGTAATCCCCGTCCGACCCCAGCGCCGCCTTTCGCGGCAGGAGGTGTTTTCATGTTGACCCGTCGTTCCCTGATCCGCTCGAGTGCCGCGCTGACGCTGGCCTCGGCGCTGCCGATGGTGCCTGCCCGTGCGCAGACCGGGCCCCTGCGCCTCGAAATCACCGAGGGCGTGATCGAACCCTTGCCCTTCGCGATCCCGCGCTTCATCGCGCGGAACGGCGGCGCCGCCGATGCAGCCGCGGACATCACCCGTGTGATCGCCGCCGACCTGAGGGGCACGGGCCTTTTCCGGCAGATCCCCGAGAGCGCGCATATCTCGACCGTCACGGCCTTCGATGCACCGATCCAGTACAATGACTGGCAGGCGATCAATGCCCAGGCCCTGATCGTGGGCGAGGTCGAGGAACAGGGCGGCCGCATCATCGTGCGCTTCCGCCTTTTCGACGTGTTCAGCCAGCAGCCGCTGGGCGACGGGCTGCAATTCGTCGGTGCGCGCGATGGTTGGCGCCGGATGGCCCACAACGTCGCCGACCAGGTCTACGAGCGGATCACCGGCGAAGGCGGGTATTTCGACACGCGCGTCGTGTTCGTGCACGAGGAGGGGCCGAAGAACGCCCGCCTCAAGCGCCTTGCGATCATGGACTATGACGGCGCGAACGTGCAGTTCCTGACCGACTCGCGCGCGCTGGTGCTGGCGCCGCGGTTCAGCCCGACGGGCGACCGGATCATCTACACCAGCTACGAAAGCGGCCAGCCGCGCGTCTACATGATGGACGTCGCCACCGTGACGAGCCGCCCACTCGAGGCGCTTTCGGCCGGTGACATGACCTTTTCGCCGCGCTTCACGCCGGACGGGGGCAGCGTCGTCTTCTCGATGTCGCAGGGCGGCAATTCCGACATCTTCCGTGTCGCTGTCGGCGGCGGCGCGCGGACGCAGCTGACGAACGCGCCCTCGATCGAGACCGCGCCGTCCTTCTCGCCCGATGGCAGCCAGATGGTTTTCGAATCCGACCGCACCGGCGGGCAGCAGATCTACGTCATGCCCGCGGGCGGCGGCGAGCCTCAGCGCATCAGCCGCGGCACCGGGCGCTACGGCACCCCGGTCTGGAGCCCGCGCGGCGACTACATCGCCTTCACCAAGCAGGAGGCCGGACGCTTCCACATCGGCGTCATGCGGACCAATGGGTCCGAGGAACGCCTGCTGACGGCTTCGTTCCTCGACGAGGGACCGACCTGGGCGCCGAACGGGCGCGTGCTGATGTTCACCCGCGAGACGGCGGGCGCCGATGGTGCGCCGGCGGTCTACTCGGTCGACATCTCGGGCCGGAACCTTCAGCGCGTGGCGACGCCCGGCATGGCGTCCGACCCGTCCTGGTCGCCGCGCCTGCCATAAACCTCTTTCGCCCCGCATGGACGCCTGTGGCGTGCCCATGCTAAATTTCAGAAAACACCAAGGACCCGAGCACCCATGACCCTCCGTTTCCGCGCCTCGGCGCTCATCCTCACCGCCGCTCTCGCGCTTTCGGCCTGCGCGCAGGGCGGACTTCGCGACGGCGATGCCGTCAACCTCAACGCGCAGGGTGGCCTCGGCGCTGCCTCTGACCCGACCAGCGTCGCCTACTTCAACCAGGTCGTGGGCGACCGCGTTCTCTTTGCCGTCGACCAGTCGACGCTGGACGCACAGGCGCAGGCGACGCTCGACGGTCAGGCCCAGTGGCTGCTGACCAACACCGAATATGCGGTCCTGATCGAAGGCCACGCCGATGAGCAGGGCACGCGCGAGTACAACATCGCGCTCGGTGCGCGGCGGGCTGCGGCCGTCCGCGACTACCTCGTGTCGCGGGGTGTGCCGGCAGGCCGTCTGAACACCATCAGCTTCGGCAAGGAGCGCCCGCTCGAGATCTGTTCGGATGAAAGCTGCTACCGCCAGAACCGCCGCGCGGTGACGGTCGTGTCCTTCGGTCCGGGGGCGTAACCGCATGCGTCGCGCCCTGATCCTCGCCCTCTGCCTCGGCCTTTCGGCCCCCGCGGCTGTCGCGCAGGACAGGGCGCAGACACTTGCCGACATCCGGCAGGAACTGTCGGTTCTCTTCGTCGAGTTGCAGCGCCTTCGGGGTGAGCTGAACACGACGGGCGGGGCCATGGGCTCGGGCGGGGGCGGCACGGTCCTGTCGCGCGTCGATGCAATCGAGGCCGAGTTGCGGCGCCTGACGGCTCAGACCGAGGAGTTGCAGATCCGCATCGACCGCGTGGTGACGGACGGGACGAACCGGGTCGGCGACCTGGAATTCCGTCTTTGCGAGCTCGAGACAGATTGCGATATCGGCAGCCTTGGCGAAACGCCGAACCTCGGCGGGGTCGAGGTGCAGCAGGGCGCGGGCGCCGTCGCGCCCGTCTCACCGAACGCCGCGGGCGGCGCCAACCTTGCCGTGGCCGAGCAAAGCGATTTCGATCGCGCGCGGTCGGCCTACGAGGCGGGCGATTATGCGCAGGCGGCTGAGCTTTTCGAGAGCTTCACGCTGACCTATCCCGGTGGGCCCCTATCCTCGGAGGCGCATTTCCTGCGCGGCCAATCCGAGGCACAGCAGGGCCAGTGGAGCCGCGCGGCGCGCGCTTACCTGGACGCCTTCACCGCCGATACGCAGGGCGCGCGCGCACCTGCCGCGCTTCTGAACCTGGGGACATCGCTGGGGCAGTTGGGCCAGACCGACGAGGCCTGCCTGACACTCGGCGAGGTCGGCACCCGCTATCCCGGCGATCCCGCCGTGGCCGAGGCCGAGGCCGCGCGCCTGCGCCTTGGGTGTTCCTGATCCGGTGACGGACGACAGCCTCGAGGCGCGCTTCGCCACCCGCATGGGGGCGCTTCTCGGCCCGGATTTCCCGCCTGCCCTGGGCCTGGCCGTGTCGGGTGGCGGGGACAGCATGGCGATGCTGGCGCTGACCCATGGCTGGGCGCGGGTCATGGGCGTGGGCTTGCGCATCGTCACGGTGGACCACGGGCTGCGTCCCGAGGCCGAGGCCGAAGCAGCGACGGTTGCGGCGGAGTGCCGGGCGCTTGGCCATCCGCATGACACGCTGCGCTGGCACTGGGACGGAACCGGGAACCTGCAGGATGCGGCCCGAAGCGCGCGGCGCGACCTCATCGGGGGATGGCGCGGCGATCTCTCCCACGTTCTTTTCGCTCATACGCAGGATGATCAGGCCGAGACGGTGCTCATGCGCCTTCTACGGGGTTCGGGGGTCGAGGGGTTGGCGGGCATGGCCCCGCGTCACCGCGTCCCGGACGACCGTGGCGGATGGTGGCTGATCCGCCCGCTGCTCGGCGAAAGCCGGGCGGAGTTGCGCCATTACGCGGAGACCTTGCACCTGCCCTATGTCGACGATCCGTCGAACGAGGATGCGCGGTTCGATCGCGTGCGGATGCGGCAGGCGATGGAGGCGCTTGGCCTCGATGTCGCGGGGATCTCGCGGACCGCCGACCGCATGGCGCGCGCTGCCGAGGCGCTGGCCGCCCGTGCGGCCGAGGTCGCCGTCCGCATCGTCACCCGGGAAACGGTGAACGGTGCGCCAACCGGCGACCTCTTGATCGACCGCGACGGGTTGGCCGCCATTGAACGCGACACGCAGATGCGCCTTCTGGCCGGGGGCCTGCAATGGGTGTCGAGCGCGCCCTACCGCCCCCGCGCGCAGGCGCTCGAGGCGCTGCTTGACCGCGCACTCGGTGGGGCGGGGGGTACGCTGCACGGTGTCGATCTGACCGTCACTGCGGGCCATATCCGGCTGGCGCGCGAATTTGCCGCCCTTGGCGCGCAAAAGGCCCCGGCAACGCCCGGTCTGCTTTGGGATGGGCGCTGGCGCGTGGGTGACAGCGTGGCCGAGGGCCTGATCCTGCGCGCGCTGGGGCCGGACGGATGGGCACAACGCCCTGAAAACATGTCCCTATTCGTGCCCGCGCGCGCGGCATACACGTGGCCCGCGCTGTTCGACGGTGATCGGCTCGTGGCCTGCATGCCGATGGGCCTTGGGCCTGCGGGGGTCATCCGGCTGAACGACAGCGGTGGCACCATTTGGCCCCATCCCTGAATTCGCATTGAAGTCCGGGTCCGCATGTCTATCTTTCTAGGGAACCGGGGGCGCCCTCATTCCCGCCCCGAGTGTAAGGAGATTCCCCTTGGGCAACGCGAGAAACGTCGCATTCTGGGTCATCCTGTTCCTGCTGATCCTGGCGCTCTTCAACCTGTTCTCGGGTGGCCAGAGCCAGATGGCGCAGCGCGGCGTGGCCTATTCCGATTTCATCCAGCAGGTCGAAAACGGGCAGGTCCTGTCGGCGACACTGGATGGCGAAAACGTGCAGTTCACCACCTCTGACGGGACCTTCGGCACCGTCGCGCCGGGTGATGCCAACACCACCGAGACGCTCTTGCAGAACGAGGTCCGCATCGAGGCGACGCCGCAGGAGCAGTCTGGCTTCCTGAGCGTTCTGTCGCTCTGGCTGCCGGTGCTGGTGCTGATCGGCATCTGGATCTTCTTCATGAACCGGATGCAGGGCGGCGGCCGCGGCGGCGCAATGGGCTTCGGCAAGTCCAAGGCGAAGCTTCTGACCGAGAAGCACGGTCGCGTGACCTTCGACGATGTCGCGGGCATCGACGAGGCCAAGGAAGAGCTCGAGGAAATCGTCGAATTCCTGCGCAACCCGCAGAAGTTCAGCCGCCTCGGCGGCAAGATCCCCAAGGGTGCACTGCTGGTGGGTCCGCCCGGTACCGGTAAGACGCTTCTGGCTCGCGCCATCGCGGGTGAGGCGGGCGTGCCCTTCTTCACCATCTCGGGCTCCGACTTCGTCGAAATGTTCGTCGGTGTGGGTGCCTCCCGCGTCCGCGACATGTTCGAGCAGGCCAAGAAGAACGCGCCCTGCATCGTCTTCATCGACGAAATCGACGCCGTGGGCCGGTCGCGTGGCGTGGGCTACGGTGGCGGCAATGACGAGCGCGAACAGACGCTGAACCAGCTTCTGGTCGAGATGGACGGCTTCGAGGCGAACGAGGGTATCATCATCATCGCCGCCACCAACCGCCCCGACGTGCTTGACCCTGCGTTGCTGCGCCCCGGTCGCTTCGACCGGCAGGTTCAGGTGCCGAACCCCGACATCAAGGGCCGGGAGCGCATCCTCGGCGTTCACGCCCGCAAGGTGCCGCTGGGCCCGAACGTGGACCTGCGCATCATCGCGCGCGGCACGCCCGGGTTCTCGGGTGCCGACCTTGCCAACCTCGTGAACGAGGCAGCCCTGATGGCCGCCCGCGTCAACCGGCGCTTCGTCACGATGGAGGATTTCGAGAACGCCAAGGACAAGGTCATGATGGGCGCTGAGCGCCGCTCGATGGTCATGACCGAGGACGAGAAAAAGCTGACCGCCTATCACGAGGCCGGTCACGCGATCGTCGGCCTCAACGTCCCGCAGCATGACCCGATCCACAAGGCGACGATCATTCCGCGGGGCCGTGCGCTTGGCCTTGTGCTGTCCCTGCCCGAACGGGATCAACTGTCGGTCAGCTACACCAAGTACACCTCCAAGATCGCCATGGCGATGGGTGGCCGCGTTGCCGAAGAGTTGGTCTTCGGCAAGGAAAACGTGACCTCGGGCGCGGCCTCGGACATCCAGCAGGTGTCCAAGATCGCCCGGGCGATGGTCACGCAATTCGGCTATGCCGAGGAGTTGGGCTTCGTCGATTACGCGAACGAACAGCAAAGCTATCTCGGCTCCTACGGCGGTGGCACAGGCCACTCCGAGGAGATGCAGAAGCGGATCGACGCCAAGGTGAAGGATATCATCGACACCGGCTACGAGACCGCAAAGCGTATCCTGACCGAGAAGCGCGACGACCTCGAGCGGTTGGCGCAGGGTCTCCTGGAATACGAGACGCTGACCGGGTCCGAGATCCAGAAGGTGATCAACGGTGAGCCGCTGAACCGTGGCGATGACGATGACACCAGCTCGGCCTCGGGCGGCACGCCCTCGGTCACGGCGATCCCCAAGCTCAAGCCCAAGTCCAAGCCGTCGGGCGACGAGGGCGGGATGGAACCCGAACCGACCGCCTGAGCGCTACCGGCATGAATGCGAAACGCCCCGTCTGATCGGACGGGGCGTTTCTCGTTTCAGAATGAAAATGCTGCGTCAGCTGTCGGCGTAGCGGCTGCGGGCCTTCTGCATCCCGTCTTCCAGCGCGTGCCACGCCTTTTCGAACCCACCGATCATGTCCTGCCAGGCGGCACCACTGGCCTTCCCGATCTCTTCAAGATGGCCTTCGGCCTCGTCCCGGCGCTGCTTCAGCTCATCGAGCTGGCGCTCGAGTTCGGCCTCGCCCTTGCCCTGCGCCTCTTTCATGTCGGCGCGCATCTTCCTGATCTCGGCGTTCCACTTGTCGAGCTGTGCTTTCGCCCGTTCGACATACACGTCTTGCGTCGTCATCTTGTCCTCCTTGTTTCCGCGTTGGACATGCAAACGACGTAAGCGTGCGACCCCGGCACAAAAAGGGGGGCCGCGGGGCTACGCCCGCCAACCCCCTGATCAACCGCAAAAACTTATCGAAGGTTTCTCAGCCGCCCATCATCTTCTTGCGGGCGTCTTCCATCGTTTTCTCCATGTCCTTCCAGGCGCTTTCCATGGATTTCTGGACCTCTTTCACGGCCTCCATGTTCGCCTTGCCCATCTCTTCCATCTGGGCCTCGATCTTCTTGCGCTGGGCGTTCATGTCTTCCCATTGCTTCATCATCTGTTGCTGGCCCTGGGCGCCGGCCTCCATCATCTTGTCCTGCATCTTCTTCATCTCGGCCGTCCACTGGTCCATCTGGGCCTTGGCCTGGGCCATGAAATCAGTCTTGTCCGCCATTCGTCCGGTCTCCGCTTCGGGTTGAGGTCGGAATGAGCCTAGCACGGATTGCCCGGTCGTGCGCCCCCCCTGAAAAGATGCAGCTTTCGGGTTGTGAACAGGCACGCGCCGGCCTTTTATCGTCGCATGCACGAGAGGTTCCGATGCCCGCCCTGATCCCAACCCGATACACCGCCACCGTCACCTGGCTGGGCCATAACATCGACCGCGGCGCGGCGCTGGAAACCGTTGCCCTGTCCGAGATGCCGCTGACCTTCGCGGGCTACGGGGGCGAAAGCCGAGCGGGCCTGACGCGCCCCTCCGACAGCCGCGTTGTCGCGCAATACCGGCGCGGTACCGAGATCCGGAACACCAGGCAGCTGTCCATCCTGTCGGCCGAGGACCTCGCCGCGATCGCTGCCGATATGGGGATCGAGACCCTCGACCCCGCGCTTGTCGGAGCCTCGATGGTGCTGGAGGGGATCCCCGATTTCAGCCACGTGCCGCCGTCTTCCCGTCTGCAGGACGAGGACAGCGGCACAACCCTGACCGTCGACATGGAAAACCGGCCCTGTTCGCTGCCCGCCAAACCGATCGAGGTGCATCACCCGGGCTTTGGTCGCGCCTTCAAACGCGCCGCGCAGCACCGGCGCGGCGTCACCGCATGGGTCGAGCGCGAGGGCACCATTCGCCTTGGCGCCACGCTGCGCCTGCATATCCCCGATCAGCCGGTCTGGCCGCATCTTGCGGCGGCACGCGATATTTCTGTCTGAGGTGCGCTTTCACAGCGCGGGTTTCGCATCGGAAACGGAACTTGACGGGCGCGTCCGCGAATGTGTCGGAAACGATCCTCTCAACACGGTCCGCGCCCGCTATAGGCGAGTTCAACGACATGCCCGACAGGGAAGGGAGCCCGCCGATCATGGCCTTCAAAACCGACATCGAGATCGCCCGCGAGGCGCAGAAGAAACCGATCCAGGAGATCGGCGCGAAACTCGACATCCCCACCGAGGCGTTGCTGCCCTACGGCCACGACAAGGCCAAGGTCGGGCAGGAGTTCATCAATTCGCTCGAGGGCCGGCCGAACGGCAAGCTGATCCTGGTGACCGCGATCAACCCCACACCTGCGGGTGAGGGCAAGACGACGACGACCGTGGGCCTTGGCGACGGGCTGAACCGTATCGGGAAACGGGCGGCGATCTGCATCCGCGAGGCGTCCCTTGGCCCGAACTTCGGGATGAAGGGCGGGGCCGCCGGCGGTGGTTATGCGCAGGTGGTGCCGATGGAGGACATGAACCTCCATTTCACCGGCGACTTCCACGCGATCACGGCGGCGCACAACCTGCTGTCGGCGATGATCGACAACCACATCTACTGGGGCAACGAGCTGGAGATCGACGAGCGCCGCGTGACCTGGCGCCGGGTGCTCGACATGAACGACCGCGCGCTGCGCGATGTCGTCACCTCGCTGGGTGGGGTCGCCAACGGCTTCCCGCGCCAGACCGGCTTCGACATCACGGTGGCCTCCGAGGTCATGGCGATCCTGTGTCTTGCCGCCGACCTCGCCGATCTGGAGCGTCGATTGGGCGACATGATCGTGGCCTACCGCCGCGACAAGACGCCGATCTACTGCCGCGACATCAAGGCCGACGGCGCGATGACGGTGCCTTGAAGCTGGCGGATTACGTTGTGACGGAGGCCGGGTTCGGGGCCGACCTCGGGGCCGAGAAATTCATGAACATCAAGTGCCGCAAGGCGGGCCTTGCGCCCGACGCGGTGGTGATCGTCGCCACCGTGCGCGCGATGAAGATGAACGGCGGCGTCGCCAAGGCCGACCTCGGGGCGGAGAATGTCGAGGCCGTCGAGAAGGGCTGCGCGAACCTCGGGCGGCACATCCGCAACGTGAAGGGCTTCGGCGTGCCGGTCGTCGTCGGGATCAACCATTTCGCGGGCGATACCGACGCCGAGATCGCCGCCGTGAAGGCCTATGTCGAGGCGCAGGGTTCCGAGGCGATCCTCTGCAAGCACTGGGCGCATGGCAGCGCCGGGATCGAGGACATGGCCCGCCGCGTGGCTGAATTGGCCGACAGCGGGCAGGCGCAGTTCGCGCCGCTCTATCCGGACGAGATGCCGCTTTTCGAAAAGATCGAGCGTGTGGCCAAGTCGATCTACCACGCAAGCGAAGTCATCGCCGACAAGAAGGTGCGCGACCAGCTTAAGGAGTGGGAGGCGCAGGGCTACGGCACCTTGCCGGTCTGCATGGCCAAGACGCAGTACTCTTTCTCGACCGACCCGAACCTGCGCGGCGCGCCCGAGGGGCATACGCTGCCCATCCGCGAGGTGCGGCTGTCGGCGGGGGCGGGCTTCGTCGTGGTGATCTGCGGGGAGATCATGACAATGCCGGGCCTGCCGCGGGTGCCGGCATCCGAGACCATCCGCCTGAACGAGGCGGGGCTGATCGAAGGCTTGTTCTGAAATGGCGCGCGTCGCCGGGAGGCATTGAGCCGCGGTCGCCGCGATGCGGCTTCGGGCGCGCTGACCCGGGGTTGCGGCCCGGTTGCGGGCGTCGGATATGCGTATTTTTGGAAAGATGAAGGGGCAGGGCATGGCTGCGACGATCATCGATGGAAAAGCCTTTGCCGCGCGGGTGCGGGGGCAGGTGGCCGAGCAGGTGGCCGCGCTCAAGGCCGAGCACGGTATCGTGCCGGGCCTGGCCGTGGTGCTGGTGGGCGAGGACCCGGCGAGCGAGGTCTATGTGGCGCACAAGCACACGGCGACCGTCGAGGTCGGAATGGCCTCTTTCGAGCACAAGCTGCCGGCGGACACGTCCGAGGCCGATCTCTTTGCCCTCATCGACCGGCTGAATGCCGATCCCGCGGTTCACGGCATCCTGTGCCAGTTCCCCGTGCCCGAGCACCTGGACGAGCGCCGGACCGTGGCGCGTATCGCGCCCGAGAAGGATGTCGACGGGTTGAGCGTGACCAATGCCGGGCTTTTGGCGACCGGGGGCAAGGCGCTGGTCAGCTGCACGCCGCTTGGGTGCCTGATGCTGCTGCGCGACCGGTTCGACAGCCTGTCGGGGCTCGAGGCGGTGGTGATCGGGCGCTCGAACCTGTTCGGCAAGCCGATGGCGCAGTTGCTCTTGCAAGAGAATTGCACCGTCACCATCGCCCATTCGCGGACCAGGGACCTGGCCGAGGTGTGTCGCCGCGCGGATATCCTGGTTGCCGCCGTGGGGCGGGCCGAGATGGTGCAGGGCGATTGGGTGAAACCGGGGGCAACGGTGATCGATGTGGGGATCACGCGGGTGCCGCACCCTGACAAACCGGGCAAGACGCGGCTGATCGGCGATGTTGCCTTTGACGCAGCAGCCGAGGTTGCGGGCGCGATCACCCCGGTGCCGGGCGGCGTGGGCCCGATGACCATCGCCTGCCTGCTGGCCAACACGTTGACGGCCTGCTGCCGCGCAAATGGCCTGCCCGAGCCCGAAGGGCTGACTGCCTGAGGCTTGGT
>CAZVQL010000034.1:714-5353 GCA_964629305.1 uncultured Roseicyclus sp. | reverse complement strand
GTGATCGCCCTCTGCGTTGAAAGTCTCGTGGTCCGCAGAATGCGCCAGAGGTTCGCACGCTCGGTCCGACCAGCATAGGTGGAGATGTGTTGAGCATCCCGCATCGCGTCCGTCTCCCGAAAACGAACACGGTGAGAACTGGCGAGGCGTGAGAGCAGGGTGACCGCGCGCCCCACGACCGAATGGCGTAATGATGTGATGGCGTTTTCAACTTGGAATCATCGTACCTTGAAGCAACGCGGTTTCGCGCCGCTCACCGTCCGTCGTCTCGGCATAGAGCGTGGCGCGTACCACGCTCAGGCGGCGACCGGGTTTCATCACCTCTCCCACTGCGATCAAGCGGGCGCCTGCAGCCGGCGCAATGAGGTTGATCTTCATCTCGACGGTCAGGACCTCGCTGCCCGGTGGCATGAGCGTCAGGGCAGCATAGCCTGCTGCGCTGTCGCCCAGCGCGAAACTGGCCCCGGCATGTGCGAAGCCGTGCTGTTGGGAGACGCCAGCGCCGATAGGCAGGCTCAGTGCGACCCGCCCGGGCGAGATGTCATCGATCCTCGCGCCGAGTGTCCGCATTAGGCCTTGGCGGTTGAAACTCTCGCGTATCGCGGCATCGATGCTGGGCTCGAGTGGCTTGTCCATCTTGGTCTCCCCTTCGTCTCACACAACGTGCATTGCGCCTATAGGCGCGATAGAACCGCTTGAACTGCCTGGGGGAAGGGTTAAATTTATCAATAATGGTATCGAGAACCTGTCGAGGTGCATATTCGGTATGTTGAGACTTCGTAGGCAACAGGCCGACCCTGTCTCCCGGTGGAAGTTCAACTTGATCATTTGGAGTGTGCTGACCCTATTGGGGGCGATGATCGGCCCCTTCGCGTCGTATGCTTCGCTCAACTTCGAACAAAGACTTGTCTACTGCGCGCTGATCGCCGGGCTTGGGGTCATCGTCGGCGTGGCGATCCGCGAAGTCTTTCGTTTCATGATCGAGACGGACTCGATCAAGGTCGATGCCGCAATCACGGCGGCTCAAGCGTTGGTCATCGGCCCGCTGTTGTGGGTGATCAACACGAATATCTATGGATTTGCCCGGCGTGAATGGGCGTCTCTCCTGGAACATGTCGTGACGGTTCTTGCTGTTGCCCTGATGGCGTCGGCAACCCGTGACCAGTTTCGCGCGATCAATCGCAGAGCCAGTACAGAAAACTCCGCGCTTGATGACGAGGTGAAGGAGGACAGCGAATTGCCCGAATTCGTCGAGTTGATCGACGAGCCACTTCGTGGGCCCGTTCTTCGCGTGTCGGCGGACGACCACTACCTTCACATCGTCACGAGCAAGGGATCGTCGCGGGTTCTCATGCGGTTCCGTGATGCCCTTGTGCAGCTGCGCAGCATGCCCGGCTACCGCATTCACCGCTCGCATTGGGTCGCCGCGCCCCGGTTGCGCCGGGTCCGATCGGAGGGTCGGCGCCATGTCGCGGAGTTGACCTGTGGTGCGGAGCTGCCGGTTAGCCGCGCCTACCTCGACGACCTCCGCCGCGACGGCTACCTCGACTGACGCGGCATCGGAAGGCGCACGGGACTCGATCCAAGCAGGATCGCTTCGGCCGACGCGCCCATGAGGTCCGAAAGCTCGGGTCGCGCACAGTCCAGGCCACCGGTGTAGGCACCATAGGCTGGAAGAATGAGGCGCTCTCGGTCCAGCAGAAAACAGCGCCGCGAGATGGACCGCCCCCCCAGGTTGATACGGGCCTTGGGGTGGTAGTGGCCGGATATCTCGGCAGTCGCACCGGGTTCGGCGATATGTCGGAAGACAATCGGTTCAATGACGTGCTCCGCGAGATGCACGCCCCCGATGTCGATCGGGCCCGGATCGTGGTTACCGAGGATCCAGATCCAGCGCCGCCCGGCCATCAACCCGGCGAGGCGGTCCTTCAGCACGTCGGCCATGTCCCTGCTGGCGGCAAGATCGTCGAAACTGTCACCGAGGCAGATCACCGCGCGAGCATCGGTTGCTGCAAGATCGGCATTGAGTCGATCGAGGGTTTCCTGCGTCTCGTAGGGAGGAAGCATCGGCCCACCCAGGCGCGCCATTCGGTCGGATTTGCCCAGGTGCAGATCCGAGACGCAAAGCAGACGCCGACCCGGCCACCATAGAGCGCCAGACGGCAGGGCGTGGAATGTTTCTCGGTGAAATTCGAAGGGCAGGTCGTTCATGATTTGTTCATAATCCCGGGATGACACCAAGGACAAGGCGCCGTGCGTATCAGTGATCTGGTCCGGCTTGTCTCAGACCTCAACGGCCGCAAGCCCCGCCGCGGTCATCAGCCGCGTGGCCTCGTCTTCAAGCATGCGCTGGTCGGCGGCCCCCGCGATGGGGATGCGCCCCGGCTCGAGGAACAGCGGCGCGGCCAACGGGCTGACGCGCGACAGGCGGGCGTGGTCGATGCGGTCACCGATGCGGGCGAGCATCTCCTCGATCCGGCCGAAATCGACGAGGCCGCGCATCGCTTCGGCGCGCGTGATCTCGAGCATGACGTGCTCGGGGTCGTATTTGCGCAGGGTGTCGTAAAGGATATCGGTCGAGAATGTCGCCTGCCGCCCGGTCTTGCGTTTGCCGCCGGGCTGGTTGCGGTCGATAAGCCCCGCGATGATCGCACTGGCCTTGAAGGTGCGCTTCATCACGGCGTTGTCGGCCAGCCATGCCTCCATCGTCTCGATAAGGTTGTTCCGAGAAAACAGTGGCGTAGGGTCCTCGATCGGATCAAGGCCCCAAATCAGCGTCGCGTAATCGGTGGCGACGAACCCCATGGGGTTCAGGCCCATCTCCTCCATCCGTTGCGTGATCAGAAGGCCGAGGGTCTGCTGCGCGTTCTTGCCGGCGAAACCGTAGGCCACCACGTGCTCGCGCCCGTCGTGGGGGAAGCTTTCGACCAACAGCCGGTCGCGTTCGGGCAGGCGGCTGACCTTGCGCTGAAGGCGCAGCCAGTCGCGGGTGTGGCCGGGCAGGTCGGGCCAATCGTCCTGGCGGAACATCCGCAGGATGCGGTCGGAGAGCTGCGTGGAGGTGGCGAATTTCGTGCCCATGAACGTGGCGATCTTCGGCTTGAGATAGGGGGTGCGGCTGACCTCGACCACCATCTCGCGCATGCCCTCGTAGCGCACGATCTGGCCCCCGATCAGGAAGGTGTCGCCCTTCCTGAGCATCGAGGCGAAATATTCCTCGACCTCGCCCAGGGGCGCGCCACCGCGGGTCTTCTGGTAGCGGACCTGCATCTTGTCGGCATCCACGATGGTGCCGATGTTCATGCGGATGCGGGTGGTGGCGCGCGGGTCGCGCAGCTGCCACTGGCCGTCAGGGCGCTGCACCAGCCGTTGCCACTGGTCATAGGCGCGGAGCGCATAGCCGCCTGTCGCCGCGAAATCGAGGCAGCGGTCGAACGTCTCGCGCGGCAGGTCGGCATAAGCCCCGGCGGTGCGGATCTCGGCGAAGAGGTCGTCGGCATGGAAGGGTCCAGCCGCGGCGCGGATCAAGATATGCTGGCAAAGCACGTCGAGCGGGCCAGTATGGTCGGTGTCCCCGTCCAGCTGGTGGGCGCGCACGGCCTCCAGCGCGGCGGTGCACTCGATCACCTCGAAGCGGTTGGCGGGCACGATCAGCGCCTTGGAGGGGGCGTTGTAGCGGTGGTTCGCCCGCCCGATCCGCTGCACCAGCCGCTTCACGTTCTTCGGCGCACCGACCTGGATCACGAGATCCACGTCGCCCCAGTCGATCCCGAGGTCGAGCGAGCCGGTGCAGACGATCGCCCTGAGGCGGCCGTCGACCATCGCCTGCTCGACCTTTTCCCGCTGCTCGCGGGCCAGCGCGCCGTGGTGGATGCCGATGGGAAGCTGGTCTTCGTTGGCGAGCCAGAGGTGGTGAAAGAACAGCTCGGCCTGCGCGCGGGTGTTGTGAAAGATCAGCGTGGTGCGGTGGCGGCGCACCTGCTCCAGCACGGCGGGAATGGCGTATTTGCCCCCACCGCCGGACCATGGCGGCGGTTCGTCCGTGGTCAACATGGCGATGTCAGGGTCAGGGCCCGGATCGGCCTGAAGGATCTCGCAAGGGTCGGGGTGGCGAGCGAGGATGCGGGCGATGGCGGCCGGGTCCTCGACCGTCGCCGACAGGCCCACGCGGCGAAGGTCCGGCGCAAGCGTGGACAGGCGCGACAGCGCCAGCATCAGCTGGTCGCCGCGCTTGGATTCCGCCAGCGCGTGGATTTCGTCGACGATGATCCGCTTGAGGCCGGCAAAGGTGCGGCCCGCATCCTCGTAGGAGACGAGCAGCGCCAGGCTTTCCGGGGTCGTCAGCAGGATATGCGGCGGGTCCGCGCGCTGGCGCCGCTTGGCGTGGGACGAGGTGTCGCCGGTGCGGTCCTCGATACGGATGGGCAGGCCCATCTCGTCCACGGGCCCGCTCAGGTTACGCTTGATGTCGGCGGCCAGCGCCTTGAGCGGCGACACGTAGAGGGTGTGCAGGCCCTGATGCTGGCCGTCCGCCAACTCGGCCAGCGTCGGCAGAAAACCCGCCATGGTCTTGCCCCCGCCCGTCGGTGCGATCAGCAGTTGGCAGGGGGCGGCGGCACGCTCCAGCATGGTTTGCTGA
>CAZVQL010000034.1:0-692 GCA_964629305.1 uncultured Roseicyclus sp. | reverse complement strand
CAGTCGGTGATCTGGGGGGGGAGCGGGGCGGGGGCGACGGCGTCCATGTCCGGAAGATAGGGCAAAACCGCGTGTAAAGAACCTGTAGTGAACCCGTAGTTATTCCGTAGTTTCACGTTGCGCGACATCCATCGTCCGGATGAGGATGACAGCCGGCGCAGTACGGCCGATGTCCCAATCCGCGCGGTCTACCTTCCTTTGGTGCGCTGGCGCCGGAAACGGGTGAAGGATATTCAACGTGAAAAACCGGGGATCAAACGACGAACGGTATGCGATCGCGGGCATCGTGGACCGCCTTTAGCGTTCGCTGCATCCGGTTCGCCTGTGAGAGGTCACCGACTCGTTCGGGGCGATATCGGACCAGGAGGTATTCGTTGCGGTCAGACAAGCGTTTGAGGTGTTCGCGGGTCTTCTGATCGAGGCCGAGACGCTCGCAGAATTCTTCATGCTCGAAGTTGTGCTGGCGGCTTTTGATGTCTTTCGAGGTGGCGCCTCTAAATCGCAGGAAGGCGTGCAGGTAGAGCTCGACCGCTTGCATTGCGCAGAGGTGCGCCGGGAGCCGCAGATCGCGTTTCCCGGCACCATACTGCTCCAAGAGCTGATCCGCTGACGCTGCATAGGCATCCGCCAGCGTCAGCATCTCATGCGGTGACGCTTCGGTGACCGTAAAGTGGGAACCGCCATCCATCAGT
>CAZVQL010000033.1:0-17582 GCA_964629305.1 uncultured Roseicyclus sp. | reverse complement strand
GTCGTGATCGGCGCGGGCAAGGCCAGCGCCCGCATGGCCGAAGCGGTCGAGGCCGAGTGGGGCCCCTGCGAGGGTCTTGTCATCACGCGCTACGGATATGCGCGCCCCTGTCAGGGGATCGAGATCGTGGAAGCGGCGCACCCCGTGCCCGACATGGCGGGCGTCAAGGCGACGCGCCGGATGCTCGACCTGCTGGCGACCGTGGGCGAGGGGGATTTCGTCCTTGCGCTCATCTCGGGCGGTGGCTCTGCGTTGCTCTGTGCGCCGGCGGACGGCATTACGCTTGACGAGAAGCAGGCGCTGACGCAAAGCCTGCTCGCTTCGGGCGCGCCCATCGGCGAGATCAACGGCATTCGCAAGGAAATCTCGGCGGTGAAGGGCGGGCGTCTTGCGGCGGCGGCTTATCCGGCCCGTATGCTTGCGCTCCTCATCTCGGACGTGCCCGGTGACGATCCGGGCGATATCGCCTCGGGACCCACCGTCGGCCATGACGGCAGCGCTGCGCGCGCATTGGCCTCTCTCGACACATGGGGTGTCACGCCACCTGCTTCGATCAAGGCGTTTCTCGACGCCGGCGGCGACCCCATCCGCCCCGACGATCCGCGCTTGTCTCGCGTGGAGAACGTCATTTACGCCGCACCCGCCCAGTCGCTTGCGGCAGCGGCAGAGATGGCTCGCGCACAGGGCTACGGCGTCGACATTCTCGGCGACGCGATCGAGGGCGAGGCGCGCGAGGTCGCCGCAGACCATGCCGCGCTGGCCCGCAAGGCCGTTGGACCGCGCGTGATCCTGTCGGGCGGCGAGTTGACCGTAACGCGCCGTGGTGACGGCATCGGCGGCCCCAACGCCGAATACGCGCTGGCGCTCGCCCTCGCGCTCGACGGCGCGCCCGGCATCCACGCCATTGCCTGCGATACCGACGGCGTCGACGGCGCGGCCGAGGTTGCGGGCGCCGTGATCGACCCTGACACGCTGTCATTGGCGAAGACCGCGGGCGCCGACCCCGCAAAGGCGCTCTCCATAAACGATGCGCACAGCTTCTTTCGCAAAATCGACCGGCAGGTGGTTCCCGGCCCGACCCTGACCAATGTCAACGACTTCCGCGCCATCCTGATCGAGGGTTAACACCATGCTGATCCATATCGTCCTGATGGAGCCTGACGGGCCCGAGGGCCTGAAGCAGATCGAGGCCGCCATGCCGATCCTCGCTGCTGTCTGCGAGGCCCTTCCCGGAGCCTCTAGCTTCGCCCACGGGCCGAACCGCGATTTCGAGGGTAAATCGCAGCGCTACGCCTACGGATTCGAGGTCCGTTTCACCGACCGCGAGGCCCATCTCGCCTATGAGCGCCACCCCGATCACGTCCGCGCGGGGAGCATGCTGGTTGCGGCCAGCAGGGGCGGGCACGAGGGCATCTTCGTCGCGGATCTCGAGGTCTGATCTGGCCAGACCGTCCGTTTCCGGGCATCGTGACCAGAACAACGAGGCAAGGCCCGGGCAGAGCATGACAGACACCCACATCTTCTTCGTCGCCGATGGCGAGCGACTGGAGTGGCAATCCTGGCTTCTTGCGGCAAGCCTGGCCAAGGCGCACGAGGGGCAGGAGGGGGTGCATCTTTACGCCTATGCGGGCGCGGAGTGGCTGCCGCAGGTGGGCAAGGTCACGAAATCCATCTACCGCGCCGCGGGCGTCGATCTGCGCCCACTGCCCGAGCCTCCGAATTGGGCCAAGCCCTATCCACACGGCAACAAGATCGTTGCGGCCACCGATACGCGCGGTCCGGGACGGCAGATCTTCCTCGATACCGACATGGTCTGTCTGAACCCGCTGACCCCCTTGGCCGAACTGCCCGACACCCATGTCGCCGCTGCGCCCGAGGGTCGCCCGACATGGGGCCCCGACGACCGCTGGCAGCGCGCCTACGACCATTACGGCCTGCCGATGCCCGCCGCCCGCGTGAACTTGTTGCGCGGCAACCGGCCCGAGCATGTCCCCTATTTCAACGCGGGTCTCGTCGCCATGTCCGACAGGCCTGGCTCAGACGGCAAGCGCTTCGCCGACCACTGGCTCGAGACCGCCGTCGATTTCGACCACAACTGTTCCATCGCGCACAAGCGCCCGTGGCTCGACCAGATCACCCTTCCGCTGACCATGGCGCGCTTCGGCTATGCCGCCCACGTGCTTGACGAGAATTGGAACTATTCCCTGTCCCACCGCGGTAACGCGATCGAGCGGACGCCGGACGCCAGGATCCTGCATTACCACCGCTTCCGCTTCCTCGAGGCCGCGCCGCAATGGCCCGGTATCCGCGACCGCTTCTTCGACCTCGTGCCGAAATCGCACCATGCGGCGGCCCGCAAGGTTCTTTCCGGGATCGGTCTGGCTGACGTGTAGACGCGATGTCCTCGCCTCATCTTTCCCCATGTTGGCAGGCTGGCCGTCCCGCCCGGCATCCGCCTAGCGCGCCAGAAGCGCCTCGACCTCGGCCCTCGTGGGCATCGAGGCCGCCGTGCCATGCTTGGTCACCGACAGCGCCGCCACCGCCGTGGCGAAGCGCAGCGCGTCGTCCAGCCCGGCCCCCTCGGCCAATGCGCAGGCGAAGCCGCCGTTGAACGCGTCGCCCGCCCCTGTCGTGTCCACCACCGGCCCGGCCGACATCGCCGGCACATGCCGCGCGCCGCTTGCGTCCAGAACCAGCGCCCCGTCGCCGCCCAGCGTCACGATCGCGCCGCGCCGCACGCCCTCAGCCATCAGCGCCTCGGCGGCGCGCGCTGCACTCGCGCGGTCCGTCACCGCGATCCCGGTCAGTTCCTCGGCCTCCGCCTCGTTCGGCGTGACGTAATCGCAGAGCGCCAGCATCCCCGCGGGCAGCGCCGCCGCGGGCGCAGGGTTGAAGACTGTTGTGACCCCGGCCTCCGACGCGATCCGCAGGAACCGCTCGGCCACGTCAACCGGCTGTTCCAGCTGCGTCACGACCACCTTGGCGGCAGCGATATCGGCAGCGCGCGCCTCCACATCCGCCACGCTGATCGCCGCCGCGGCACCGGGGCTGATGACGATGGCGTTCCTGCCCTCGCTCTCCTCGATGAAGATGCCGGCGGCCCCGGTCGCCCGCGTCTCGTCCCGGATCACCAGTGGCGTCAAGCCTGCGTCGGCCCAGGTCGCCAGCCCCATTTCCCCGAAGGTGTCCGCTCCGATCCGGGCAAGAAACCCCACGTCGCCCCCTGCCTTCGCCGCCGCCACAGCCTGGTTCGAGCCTTTGCCGCCCGGCCCCAGCGTGAAGCCCGTGCCCATCAGCGTTTCGCCCAGTTTGGGCAGCCGCGTGCAGCGAAAGGCAGCGTCGGCCACGAAGACCCCGAGGATCACGATGTCATGGGCCATGCCCGCCTCCCGTCCTGTCCTTTTGCGTCAGCCTAGCGCTGCACAGTCACCCCCGCCAGCGCCCCTTGCGCGGAAACGATTGGCGCGGAACACTGCGGACCGGAGGGGGGAGACACCCATGAACATCGCCCACTGGCTCGACCGCACCGCCCGCGTTGCCGGCGACACCCCGGCCCTCATGCTGGGGGCCGAGATCATGGCCGACTATGCCACCTTCCACGCTCGCGCCGCGGGCCTTGCCGCGTCGCTTGTCGCGCAGGGCACGGCTCCCGGCGACCGCGTTGCAATCTTTGCCAAGAACTCCCCTGACTACCTGGTGGCAATGTTCGGCATCTGGACAGCGGGCGCCGTCGCCGTCCCGATCAACGCCAAGCTGCACCCAAAGGAAGCCGCCTTCATCCTGGAAAACAGCGGCGCCGCCCGCGCCTTTACCAGCGCCGACCTGACCAAGGCCTTGGCCGCGGAAACGACCATCCCGCTGACCGAGCTGCACTCCGACGCTTTCGTCGCCCTCACCGCTGCGGGACCTATGCCGGTCGCCGACCGTCGCGCCACCGATCTTGCCTGGCTCTTCTACACCTCGGGCACCACGGGAAAGCCCAAGGGCGTGCAGATCACCCATGGCATGATCGCCGCCACCTCGGCCTGCTACCCAATGGACGTGGACCCGGTCGAACAGCAGGATGCCGCCCTCTATGCCGCCCCCATGAGCCATGGCGCGGGCATATACGCGCCGATCCATGTCCGCATGGGCGCCCGCCACCTCGTGCCCCCCTCGGGAGGCTTCGACGTGGGCGAGGTGTTGGCCCTCTCCACGGCCCACGGCCCCACCTCCATGTTCATGGCCCCCACCATGATCCGCCGCCTGACCGACACCGCAAAGGCATCGGGCGGCCGCGGCGATGGGATCAAGACCATCGTCTACGGCGGCGGCCCGATGTACCGCGCCGATATCGAGGAGGCGGTCGACTGGTTCGGGCCGAAATTCGTCCAGATCTACGGACAGGGCGAATGCCCCATGGCGATCACCGCGCTGTCCCGTGCCGATGTCGCCGACCGCAGCCACCCGAACTGGCGTGCGCGCCTCGCCTCGGTCGGTCGCGCGCAGAGCCTTGTCGAGGTCGCAATCGGCGACGAGACCGGCCAGCCCCTGCCCCCCGGCGAAATCGGAGAGATCATGGTGCGCGGCGCGTCCGTCATGCCTGGGTACTGGCAGAACCCGGAGGCGACGGAGAAGACCCTGAAAGACGGCTGGCTCATGACAGGTGACATGGGCCACCTGGATGCCGACGGCTACCTGACGCTCGCCGACCGCTCCAAGGACGTCATCATCTCGGGCGGCACCAACATCTACCCCCGCGAGGTCGAAGAGGTGCTGCTGACGCATCCGTCCGTCCACGAGGTCTCGGTCGTTGGCCGCCCTTCGCCCGAGTGGGGCGAGGATGTCGTGGCCTTCGTCGTCGCTGCCCCCGGCCATGCTGTCGACCCCGCGGCACTCGATGCGCATGTGCTTGCGGAACTGGCCCGCTTCAAGCGGCCCAAAGCCTATGTCGCGCTGCCGGACCTGCCCAAGAACAACTACGGCAAGATCCTCAAGACCGAACTGCGCCAGATGCTGAAGGAGGACCAGACATGACCGACCTGACCGGCAAGACCGCCCTCGTCACCGGCTCCGTTCAGGGCATCGGCCTCGCCATAGCCGAGGCGCTGGGCCGCGCGGGCGCCCGCATCGCCGTTCACGGCATCGCCGGCGACGCCCAGATCGAAGAGGTCTGCACCCACCTGCGTGAGATCGGCAGCCCCCAGGCCGAGTTCTTCCCCGGCAACCTCGAGACACCCGACCGCATCACCGAGCTGATGCAAGCCGTCGCGGCGTGGGGTGGCGCCGACATCCTGGTGAACAACGCGGGCATCCAGCATACCGCGCCGCTGAAGGACATGCCGCGCAAGGCCTGGGACCGGATCATCGCGATCAACCTCTCTGCCGCGTTCCACACGATGCAGGCCGCGATGCCGCCAATGGCCGAGCGCGGCTATGGCCGCGTCATCAACATCGCTTCGGTCCACGGGCTCGTCGCCTCGAAGGACAAGGCGCCTTACGTCGCCGCGAAACACGGGCTGATCGGCCTGTCGAAGGTGGCGGCCCTCGAATACGCAGACGCGGGCGACCGCGAAAAGGGCGGCGTCACCGTCAACTGCATCTGCCCCGGCTGGACCGAAACCGCCATTCTTGCCCCCCAGATCGAGGCACGCGCCAAGGCCCATGGCGGCGACCGCGCCGCGGGCATCGCTGACCTCTTGTCGGAAAAACAGCCCTCGCGCCGCATGTCCGACCCCGCCGAGATCGGCGCGCTCGCGCTCTGGCTCTGCGCCCCCATCGCCCACAACGTGACCGGCACGGCGATCCCCGTCGACGGCGGCTGGACCACGCAATAGCCCCCCTATGCATCGCGTCAGCGGCGCGCCCGGACGACGTCGCAGTCGGCGCAAACCTCGGCTTCGCGCACGATGCGGCGAAGGCACATGAGCCCGAATAAACCGCGCCCGCCTTGTTCCCGGACGAGGCGCACTCTACATCGCGCTCCATGAAGCGTTTTATCCCGTTCATTGCCAAGGACCCGACCGTCGCGGTCATTCGCCTGAACGGCGTCATCGCGGCGTCCGCCCGCGGCGGAACGCTCAGCGACCAATCCCTCGCCCCGGTGATCGAGCGCGCCTTTGCCCGCGGCAAGCCGGCCGCCGTGGCCCTCGTCATCAATTCCCCCGGTGGCAGCCCCGCGCAATCCTCGCTGATCGCCGCGCGCATCCGCCGGCTGGCCGGGGAAAAGAAACTGTCGGTCCACGCCTTCGTCGAAGATGTGGCGGCTTCGGGCGGCTACTGGCTGGCCTGTGCGGCCGATGACATCTGGATCGACGACAGCTCGATCGTCGGCTCCATCGGCGTCATCTCGGCCAGCTTCGGCCTGCACGAGGCGATCGCCCGGCTCGGCATCGAGCGCCGCGTCCATACCGCGGGCAAGGACAAGTCGATGCTCGACCCCTTCCGCCCCGAACGTCCCGAGGACGTGGAACGCCTCAAGGGCATCCAGGCCCAGATCCACGACAGTTTCATCGCCCATGTGAAAGCCCGCCGCGGCGCGCGCCTTGCCGAGAGTGACGATCTTTTCACCGGCGAATTCTGGGTCGGTCAACGCGGCGTCGACCTGGGCCTTGCCGACGGCATCGCCCATATCGTGCCCAAGATGAAGGAGCTGTACGGCGACAAGGTCCGCTTCGCGAAATACGGGCCGAAACGCAGCCTCTTCCAGCGCTTCGGCGCCAGCCTCGGCGCAGAGCTGACGGCAGGGATCGAAGATCGCGCCCACTGGTCCCGGTTCGGCCTGTCGTGATGCTCAAGATCGTCTCCCTTTTCCTGATCTTCATGGCGGTGCTCGCCATGTTCGGCCGCCTGCGCATCCCCGGGATCGGCAAGCGCTCGGACCGCAAGGGCAGCCTGCCGAAGCCGCGCCTTTGTCCCGAATGCGGGCGCTACAACCTGCGCGGCGGTCCCTGCCGGAAATGCGCGGACGGTCAGGACTGACGGCGTGATCGCAGAGTTCCTTTACGCCAGCCTCGGGCTGATCATCCTGCTTCTGGCCGGCGACGTTCTGGTCAAGGGTGCCGTCAACCTCAGCCTGCGCCTTGGCATTCCCGCCCTCATCGTAAGCCTGACGGTCGTCGCCTTCGGCACCTCGGCGCCAGAACTGCTCATCTCGATCAAGTCGGTGCTCGACGGGGTGCCGGGTTTGGCGCTCGGTAACGTCGTCGGCTCGAACACCGCGAATGTCCTGCTGATCCTCGGCGTGCCCGCGCTGCTTTTCGGGCTGGCCGCGGGCAGCGACACGCGCCGGAGCTATCTGTTCATGATCGGCGGCTCGCTCCTGTTCACGGTGTTGGCCTTCACGGGCCCCTTCACCTGGATCAGCGGCCTTGTCCTGCTGGCCGTTCTCGGCGCGATCCTGTTCGACGCCGCGCGGTCCGCGCAGGCGCATCGCAAGGCCGCGAACGGCGCGCCCGTGCCAGAGGAAGAAGAGGCGCTTGAAGAAGCCGACCCCGACATGCCGTGGTGGAAGATAAGCCTCTACCTTGCGCTGGGCCTTGTCGGCCTGCCTTTGGGCGCGGACCTTCTGGTCGACAGCTCAGTCGCCATCGCGCAGGCCTACGGCGTCAGCGACACGGTGATCGGTCTGACGCTTGTGGCAATCGGCACTTCGCTGCCGGAACTCGCCACGACGGTCATGGCCGCGCTGCGCCGGCACGCCGACGTGGCGCTGGGCAACGTGATCGGGTCGAACATGTTCAACCTGCTCGCCATCATCGGCATCGCGGCGCTGGTGGGCCCGATCCCCGTTGATCCGGCGATCCTGAGGTTCGACATCTGGGTGATGCTCGCCGCCTCGCTCGCACTGGCGCCCTTCGTCTTCCTGAGCTGGCCCATGGGCCGTCTGGTTGGCGTGATCTTCACCGCGCTCTATGTCGCGTATCTCCTGCTTGTGCTTGCCTGAGGACTGACCCCGATGACCGCACTCGTTACCGGCGCCGCCAAGCGCCTCGGCCGTGCCATGGCGCTGGAACTCGCCGCGCAGGGCCATGACGTCGCCATCCACTACGCCGGCAGCGCCGAGGCCGCCGAGGACACCGCCGCCGAGATCCGCGCGCTGGGCCGCGCCGCCGTGACGCTACAGGCCGACCTGACGGTCGAGGCCGAGACGCAGGCCCTGCTGCCCCGTGCCGCCGAGGCGCTGGGCCAGCCGCTGACGGTGCTGATCAACAACGCCTCGATCTTCGAATACGACAACATCGAAAGCGCCACCCGCGACAGCTGGGATCGGCACCTTGAATCGAACCTGCGCGCGCCCTTTGTCATGACGCAGGCGCTGGCCGCGCAGGTGCCCCATGCCGAGCCCGACGAGAACGGTGAGCCGCTTGCGCAGGGTCTTGTCGTGAACATGATCGACCAGCGCGTGCGCAAGCTGACGCCCGAGTTCATGACCTACACCATCGCCAAAATGGGCCTCTGGGCCTTCACCCGTACCGCTGCGCAGGCACTGGCGCCCCACGTGCGCGTCAACGCGATCGGCCCGGGGCCGACCCTGCAGGGCGCGCGGCAGTCGGACAAGCACTTTGCCAACCAACGGGCAGCCACGGTCTTGGGCCGCGGAGCCGACGCAGACGGCATCTGCGACGCCCTGCGCTACCTTCTCACGGCGCGCGCGGTCACGGGGCAGCTGATCTGCGTCGATGGTGGCCAGCACCTGGCTTGGCAAACGCCCGACGTCCTTGGGGTTGAGTGAGGCTGAATTTGCAGAGCCGAACACTACTTTTCCACCGGGCTGGACTTTGCGAAGGTTTTGTAAACGCTGCGTAACAACCCTGCGATGTGTAGCCCGGAGGAAAAAAATAGATAGCGATTACAGGGCCTTGATATGTAGCCCAAAAATTGAGCAAATCGCAGAACCAGCCTCAAAACAAGGAAAAATCCGGATGCCCCCGGTTTTCTCCGCAAGCTTATCCACAGGATCCGTGGAAAGCTGACCCCTTGATCACGCCCGATATCCGTTGCAGCCCAAAAGGGAATCGCGGAGCCCGTCGAAGACCATGCCAGAAACCACTCAAACGCCGCCCGAAACGGGCCATGAGGTCATTCACGGCTACCTCCGCACGCTGGACAATTCGCCCGGCGTCTATCGCATGCTCGATGCCCAGAGCCGCGTTCTGTATGTCGGCAAGGCGCGCGCGCTGAAGAAGCGCGTGGCGAACTACGCCAAACCCGCTGGCCACTCTCCCCGCATCGCCCGGATGATCCGCGAGACGGCCTCGATGATGTTTCTCACGACCCGGACCGAGACCGAGGCGCTGCTGCTCGAACAGAACCTGATCAAGCAGCTCAAGCCGCGCTACAACGTGCTTTTGCGCGACGACAAAAGTTTCCCCAACATCCTCGTCAGCCGCGAGCATCCCTTTCCCCAGATCAAGAAGCACCGCGGCGCGAAGAAGGAAAAGGGTGACTATTTCGGGCCGTTCGCCAGTGCGGGCGCGGTGAACCGCACGCTGAACCAATTGCAAAAGGTGTTCTTGCTGCGCAACTGCACCGACGCGATGTTCGAGAGCCGCACGCGGCCGTGCCTGCTCTACCAGATCAAACGCTGTTCGGCGCCTTGCGTCGGCTACATCTCCGACACGGATTACGCGGCATCGGTCGCTGATGCCGTGCGCTTCCTGAAGGGCGACACGACCGATCTGCAGGCGCAGCTTGCGCGCGACATGGCCGAAGCCTCCGAGGCGATGGAATTCGAGCGCGCCGCCGCACTGCGCGACCGTATCCGCGCGCTGACCAACGTGCAGTCGGCGCAGGGCATCAACCCCCGCGGCGTGACCGAGGCCGACGTGATCGCGCTTCATATGGAGGGGGGGCAGGCCTGCGTGCAGGTCTTTTTCATCCGCGCCAATCAGAACTGGGGCAACAAGGATTACTACCCCCGTGTCGGCGCGGACATCGACGAGCCCGAGGTGCTCGAGGCCTTCCTTGGCCAGTTCTACGACCAGAAGGAGCCGCCACGGCAGATCCTGCTGTCGCATCCCGTCGAGAACCCCGACCTGATGGCCGACGCCCTCAGCCAGAAACTCGGCCGCAAGGTCGAGATCCTCGTGCCCCAGCGCGGCGAAAAGGCCGAACTGGTGGACAGCGCGCTGCGCAATGCGCGCGAAAGCCTCGCCCGCCAGATGGCCGAGGGGCAGGCGCAAGCGAAACTGCTCGACGGTCTGGCCGAGGCGTTCGAGCTCGACGCCGCACCGCGCCGGGTCGAGGTCTATGACAACTCTCACATCCAGGGGGCGCACGCGGTCGGCGCGATGATCGTGGCAGGTCCCGACGGGTTCCTGAAATCGCAATACCGCAAGTTCAACATCCGCGGCGACAGCCTGACCCCCGGCGATGATTTCGGCATGATGAAAGAGGTGCTGACCCGCCGCTTCCAGCGCCTTCTGAAAGAAGACCCCGACCGCGAAAGCGAGGCGTGGCCAGACCTGCTGCTGATCGACGGCGGCGCGGGACAGGTCAGCGCGGTGCAGGAGATCATGGATGATCTTGGCCTCGACGACGTGCCCTTCATCGGGGTGGCCAAGGGCATCGACCGCGACCAGGGCAAGGAAGAGTTCTACCGCCCCGGCCAACCGGTCATGGCGCTGAAGCGCAACGATCCTGTCCTTTACTTCGTTCAGCGCCTGCGGGACGAGGCCCACCGCTTCGCCATCGGTGCGCATCGCGCGAAACGGTCCAAGGCCGTCTCGGCCACGCCGCTCGACGATATCCCCGGCGTCGGCGCCACGCGAAAGCGCGCGTTGCTCAGCCATTTCGGAAGCGCCAAGGCGGTGAGCCGCGCCAATCTCGCCGACCTCAAGGCCGTCGAGGGCGTCAGCGAGGCGATGGCCCAGAAGATCTACGATTTCTTCCACGACCGCGGGTAGGGGGGCGAAGCCGCTTTGAAGCGCCTTTTCCACGCGATTTCGAAATCGCGTCTTTCCGCCCTTTCAAAAGCGCCTGTCACCGCCCCGCCCCGCGCGTCGCGCTTCCCTCTCCCGCGTGCCCGCGCTACACGTGACCCATGCGCTGGACCTTGCCCAATATCCTGACCGTCGGACGGATGATCGCCGCACCAATGGTGGCGCTCGTGTTCCTCCTTCTGCCGCGGCCGTGGGCCGACTGGGTCGCGATGTTCCTGTTCCTCGGCGCGTCGCTGACCGACTACGTCGATGGCTACCTCGCGCGCGCCTGGAACCAGATCAGCCGCTTCGGCGCCATGCTCGACCCGATCGCCGACAAGGCCGTCGTCGTGATTGCTCTGGCGGTGCTGCTCGGCATCCACGGTGTCACCGCCTGGCTTCTTGTCCCTGTCACCGCCATCCTTTTCCGCGAGGTCTTCGTCTCGGGCCTGCGCGAATACCTCGGCCACACCGCGGGCACGCTCAAGGTCACGCCGCTGGCGAAGTGGAAGACCATGGTCCAGATGGTCGCCATAACCATGCTCTTCGCCTGGGGCCTCTTCGACCACTACTTCATCATGCAGACCTTCGGCATGAACGGCGAGATCGTGTCGGGCATCCTTGCCGGAGAGATCGCCGACGATGTCGGGTTGATCTGGAAATACAACGCGCTGATGCTCACCTCTTACGGGGGGCTTGTGCTGCTCTGGCTTGCCGCCGGGCTGACGCTCGTGACCGGCTACGACTATTTCCGAAAAGCCCTGCCGTACCTGAGGGAGACGTGATGAAACTCGACATCCGTTACTTCGCCTGGCTGCGCGAGCGCGTCGGAACCGCCACCGAACAGGTCGAGACCGAGGCCGCGACCGTCGCCGACCTGATCGCCGAGTTGCGTGCCCGCGACGAAGGCTATGCTTATGCCTTCTCCGACACCGGCTCGATCCGGGCGGCCGTCGACCAGGATCTGGTCGAGATGGACGCGTCCCTCGACGGCGCGCGCGAGGTCGCGTTCTTCCCGCCGATGACCGGAGGCTGAGGCGTCATGCCCGAACCGGTCCGCGTCCAGTCTGCCCCCTTTGACATGGGGGCCGAACTCAACGCCTTTACCGCGCAAGTGTCGGGAGCAGGCGCGGTGGTCAGCTTCTCGGGCATTACCCGCGACATCGCCACCGGCGATCTCGAGGTGATGGAGATCGAGCATTTCCCGGGCATGACCGAAAAGGCCCTGACCGAAATCCGCACGGAGGCGATAGGGCGGTTCAAGCTTGCCGACGCGATGATCCTGCACCGCTACGGGCCGCTGAAACCCTCCGAGCCGATCATGATGGTCGCCACCGCCGCCCGGCATCGCGGTGACGCCTTCGCCGGGGCGGAGTTCCTGATGGATTACCTGAAATCCCGCGCGCCCTTCTGGAAGAAAGAGGTCACGGCCTCTGGCGCGTCCTGGGTCGAAGCACGGGCAGAAGACGAAGATGCCCTCGCCCGTTGGGGCAAGGGCGACTGACCGCGGCTCAGTCCTGTCCGGCGCCCTGCGCCTCGATGTAGCGGCGCAATTCCTCGGTTTCCTGCCGCGCCTCGCGCAGGCCGTCCATGGCGGCGCGCAATTCGGCCTCGGTCTGGCTCAACTGCCCCGTCAGTTCCGCTTCGCGCTGCTGGAGGTACGCGATGGCCTGATCGCGCGTTTCCTCGGCGTCGTGCAGGGCCTTGGCCAGGGCGTCCATCTCGTCGAGATCGGCGCTCGAGACCTGGTTGAAGCGGGCGAGAAGCCAGTGGGCCAGCCAGCCCAGCACGAAGGCGACGAAGAGGATGATCGCGATCGCGAAGACAAATTCGAACCGGTTCATGGCACCTACTCCTCTGCCGCCGCCGCCGCGGCTTCTGCTGCTTCGACGACGCTGTCGGGACGCGGCACCGGCGTGATGCCGGGGCGCGCCGGCGTCCCGTCCCCGTTTTCGACTTCGGCTGGTGCGTCCGTGTCCGTCTCTCCTTCGCCCGTACCGCCCGCTTCGGTGTCCTCGCCCTCAGTCACCGTGTCGTCACTCGTTGCCGTCAGCAAGCGGAACTCGATCCGGCGGTTCTGCTCGCGCCCGTCCTCGGTCTCGTTCGAGGCGATGGGCTGGCTTTCGCCGTAGCCCTGCGCGGTCAGGTTTGACACTAGGACGTTCCGCGCAAGGAGTCCGTTCAGCACCGCGTCTGCGCGCGACTGGCTGAGGTTCAGGTTCATTTCCTCTCGGCCCTGGCTGTCTGTGTGGCCTGCGATCTCCATCCGCACGTGTCGGCAATCCGGCAGCACCTCGGCGATCCGGTCGAGGATCGCCCCCGCGTTATCGTTGATCTCGACCGAGCCCGGGTCGAAGGTGATCTTGCCCTCGGCCTGGATCGCGCGGATGCGCTCGACGCATTGCTCGGGTGTCGGTTGCGCAAGGATGGGGTCGAGCGCCTCGACATAGTCGACATCCAGCTCGAACGAGGCGGTCTGACCCAGCGCCTCGGTCAAGAGCCGCGACAGGTCGGACACCGCGTCGCGGTTGCCGGTGCGCCCGCGCAGGATCAGCGTCTCGGGTTCCAGCACCATCGTTCCATCGCTCAGTTGCGACAGTGCCTCGAGGCCAGCCATCGCGCGCATCGACCAGCCTGCGGGCAGATCGCCCACCGCGCGCGTGGCCACATCGGCTGTCTGCATCCCGAAAAGTGCGCGGGCATAAGCCTCGACCGAGCGGCCCACAGGCCCTTCGGGCAAGCGACCGCGCATGGTCAGCGCGCCCGCCTCGTTGAGCGTCGCGATCAGCCGGACAGGGCCTGAGCTGACGTTGGTGTCCGCGGGTTCCGGCAGCACCCCGTCGAGCGAGAAAACCTCGGGCAGTGCGCCGGACAGCTCACCGATCACGCGGTCGAACCGATCCTGTTCAGTGCCTTGCGCGGCGATCAGCGTCACGTCGGCATCCGAAAAGGCGATGGTGCCGCTACCCAGCTCTGAAAGCGCGCCGATGCCGGCCACGACGGCCTGCCCCCATTGCGGCGAGGGCACACCTAGCCCGATCTGGCAAGCCAAGGGGCCCTCTGCCCCGGCGGCCTCGGCCGCTGCAACAATTCGGTTTCGTGCGGCTTCCGTGTCGGCGGCGCAGGTCTCGAACCGCGCGCCTTGGGTGTCGATCACGAAGCGCAGGGTAAAGGGGGTGATCACGGGCCGCGGGGCCGAGATGTCCAGCATGATCTCGACCCCTTCGGGCTGCCTTGCCTCGAGGGTCCGGATGAAGGCCGTGCGCTCTTCCGCGCTTTCGGCGATGGCCTGCACCTCGACCGCGTCGGCATAGACCGTGACCTTGGATCGGGGCAGTTCCTGAAGCGCGCGCAACCCGTAGTCGAGCGCCGTGGTCCAGGTCTCGGGCACCGGGTAGTCAGCCGTCTCGACCAGGTTCGTGACCTCGAGTCCATTGGCCACCGCGGCCATCGCGGCGTCGATGGGCGCGATGCCGGTCTCTGCGGGCACCAGCCCGATCACCTGGATCCCATCGGCCCCGCGCAGGATGTCGACCGAGAAACGGGGTGGTGCCACGTCCTCCCGGCGGGCGACCTCGATCCGGGTTATCACACGGTCGGCGTCGACGATTGCGCCTGCGCGCGAGCTGGCGCGAAAGGCCGCGGCTTCACTCGGCGCGGTCCCGTCCAGGTAGACGCGCAGACCGTTGGCCGAGACCTCGGCCCAGCCCATACCGCTGTCATGCAGCGCGCTCGTCACCAGCTCGACCGACCGCCGTTCGGTCGCGAACGCCAGCAGGATCGAGGTGACGACAGCCAAACAGCCCGCAAGGGCGAAGGCTGCGATCGTCAGGAAGGTCTGGGAACGGATCATGTATCGTTTCGGCCAGGCTGCCGCACAGGGGTGCCCTTGGGGTTACAGCCTAGCGTGCCGGGGTTCAATCAGACCAGCGCCGCAAAGGCGAAAAACAGCGCAGGGATCAGGCCGGCATCCCGGTTCGAGCGGAAAAGCCGCAGGCAAACGCCCGCATCGTCGATGTCGAGGCGTTGCATCTGCCACACCATGTGCCAGCCCATGCCCCAGACCCCCGCCAGCGCCAGCACCAGCGCAAGGATCGAGGCCTCGCCAAGCGCCAGCAGCGCGGCCAGCCCCAGCAGCGTGACGGTCGCGACAAGGAAGCCCCGCAGCCAGAGCCCGGTGTTCTCGGCGAAAAGGCGCGCTGTGGATTTCACCCCGATCAACGCGTCATCCTCGCGATCCTGGTGGGCGTAGATCGTGTCATAGAACAGCGTCCAGCTGATCCCGCCGAGGTAGAGGAACACCGCCGGCCAGCCGAGGCTGCCGGTCTGTGCGGTCCAGAGCAGTAGTGCACCCCAGTTGAACGCGAGGCCAAGGAACACCTGCGGCCACCATGTGAAGCGCTTGGCGAAGGGATAGACCGCGACCGTCGCAAGCGACGCGATGCCCAGCAGGATGGCGTTGAGGTTGAAGGTCAGAAGGATCAGGAAGGCGATCAGCGACTGCACGACCAGCCACAACAGCGCCTGTTTCACGGAAACCTGCCCCGATGGGATGGGCCGCGACCGCGTCCGCGTCACCGCGGCGTCGATGTCGCGGTCGGTGATGTCGTTCCAGGTGCAGCCCGCCCCCCGCATGAGGAAGGCGCCGATGGAGCAGCCCACGACAAGCCACAGCTCGTGCAGGCCAAGCCCCTCGCCGCCCGATGCCGCGGCAAGGAACACGCCCCACCAGCAGGGCAGCAGCAGAAGCCACGTGCCGATGGGTCGATCCGCGCGCGACAGGCGCAGGTAGGGCCGCGCGGGTGCCGGCGCCAACCGGTCCACCCAGTTGCCCTTCACCGCATCGGCCACCTGACCCTCTGGCGTTTCACCCGCCTCGCTCATAGTCTCCGCCTCATGTCGGACCGCCCCAAGATACGCCTGTATGTAGAGCACCCTTTGGGGCCGGGGCAAACGGTCGACCTGTCGCGGGAGCAGGCGAATTACCTCTTCAACGTGATGCGCCTGTCGCAAGGGGCCGAGGTGGCCTTGTTCAACGGGCGTGACGGCGAATGGCGCGCGCTTGTCGAGACCGCTGGCAAACGCGGTGGCATGCTGGCCTGTGTCGAACAGACCGCGCCGCTTCTCATGCCGCCCGACCTCTGGCTTCTCTTCGCGCCGATCAAGAAGGCGCGCACCGACTTCATCGTCGAAAAGGCGGCCGAGATGGGCGCGGCGCGGATCGTGCCGGTGCAGACCGATTTCACGAACGCCGAACGCATCCGGCAGGATCGGCTGCAGGCGCACGCCGTCGAGGCCGCCGAGCAATGCGGCGGCACCTTCGTGCCGGAAGTGGCCGAGTTACAAAAGCTGGACCACGTGATTGGCGACTGGCCCGGGGACCGCCGCCTGATCTACGCCGACGAAGGGCTGGCGGGCGCGGCGCAATCGCTGACCGAGGCCCCAGCTTCGGCGAAATGGGCCATCCTGATCGGCCCCGAAGGTGGCTTTTCCGAAGCCGAGCGCGCGCGCTTGCGCGGCCTGCCCTTCGTCACGCCCATATCCCTCGGGCCCCGCATCCTGCGCGCCGACACCGCCGCCGTGGCGGCGCTGACCCTCTTCCAATCCTTGCGGGGCGACTGGGCATGAGCGGCTTTCTCCGCCCCGAGGTCGCCGCCCTTCTGACCCGCTGGCGCGAGGTGCTGGCGGCGCTGGGCGTCATGGCCGCCGGCCTCTGGATTGCGGCGCGCCCCGGTCTGATCGTGCAGGGCGCGGGCTACGCGCTGATCCTTGCGGCTGCCGTTGCGCTGATCCCCGCCATTCGCCGCGCGCGCTTTGCAGCAGGCGGGCAAGGGCCGGGCGTGGTGCAGGTGGTCGAGGGGCGCATCCTTTACATGGGGCCGCAGACCGGCGGCGCCGTCTCGATCCGCGAGCTGAGCAGCCTCGCGCTGCGCCGCGACCACCAGGGTAACGCCGCCTGGCTCCTCCACGAACCCGGTCAAATGCTCGTGATCCCCGTCGATGCCGCCGGGGCCGAGGCGCTGTTCGACGCGTTCACAGCCCTTCCCGGCCTTGGAGCGCAACGCCTTCTTGCCGCCCGCCAGAGCCTGCGCACCGGCACACAGACCCTGTGGCGGCGCGCCGATCTTCCGGCCTTGACAGAGTGACCCCCTCAGGCCACGTCTCGGCCCTGTCACGACCAGAGCACGCGAAGAGGCCAGCCCCATGTCCATCCCCCAATCCGGCGGCGGCCCCATCGAGCGGTACGAGCAGATGGCCGAATACCTCGCTTCGGGCTGCAAGCCCAAGGACGAGTGGCGCATCGGCACCGAGCACGAGAAATTCGGCTATTGCCGCGACACGCTGAACCCGCTGCCCTATGACGGCCCGCGCTCGATCAAGGCCGTGCTGGAAGGGCTGCAGCAGAAATTCGGCTGGTCGCCGATTTCCGAGGGCGGCAACATCATCGGACTGGAAAAGGACGGCGCGAACATCAGCCTCGAGCCGGGTGGCCAGCTCGAGCTGTCGGGTGCGCCGCTCGAGACGATCCACCAGACCTGCGACGAGGTGAACGAACACCTCCGCGAGGTGCGCGAAGTGGCCGACCGGCTGGGCGTGGAGTTCATCGGGCTGGGCGCGGCGCCGATCTGGCGGCACGAGGACATGCCCCTGATGCCCAAGGGGCGCTACAAGCTGATGGAC
>CAZVQL010000032.1:0-17998 GCA_964629305.1 uncultured Roseicyclus sp. | reverse complement strand
CGGAGGATCGAGCGGATGCGCTCGACCAGCAGACGCTGCGAGAACGGCTTCTTGACGTAGTCGTCGGCGCCCATGCGAAGGCCCATCAGCTCGTCGATCTCGTCATCCTTGGAGGTGAGGAAGATCACCGGCATCCGGCTTTTCTGGCGGAGGCGCTGAAGCAGATCCATCCCGTCCATGCGCGGCATCTTGATGTCGAAGACGCCAAGGTCGGGCAGGCGACGGTTGAAGGCATCCAGCGCGGACTGACCATCGTTGTAAGTCTCGACGTCGAAGCCCTCGGCCTCTAGCGTCATCGATACGGACGTCAGAATATTCCTGTCGTCATCGACAAGTGCGATCCTTGGCATTGTCTGATCCTTGTAACTGCTCGATTGCCTTGTTTTTTTCATATTCTCCCGGTTTGGGGCGCGAGAATCAATCTTTAATCGCCGAATCAGTCCCCAGTATGGCCTCAAACTAGGTGTTCAGGTGTTAATCAGTGGTGAAACTGCCACAGCCCTTTGCATGCGCATTCGCATACCTGGCGCATCCTGCGCGAAAGAAAATGTCCCGATGGTTGCGCTAACTGTGCGAAAGCGTCCTGTTCAGCCTTAAAACCGTCATGGTATAGGCCCCGCATAGGGACAGGCCGAGGCCAAAGACCCGCAACACCGGTCCAGGAGCAACGACACATGACCACCCCACGCGTGAATCCGGCGCAAACGTTGGAAACCCAGGGCATGACGGGCCTCGGGGCGGTGCATTACAACCTGCTCGAACCGGCACTGATCGAGGCCGCGATCAAGCGCGGCGAGGGTCGGCTGGGCCTTGGCGGGACGTTCCTGGTGGAAACGGGCAAGTTCACCGGCCGGTCGCCCAAGGACAAGTTCGTCGTCCGCAGCGCCACCGTCGAGGATCAGATCTGGTGGGACAACAACGCCCCCATGGACCCTGCGGCCTTCGACCGGCTGCACGCCGACATGCTCGAGCACATGAAGGGCGGCGAATACTTCGTGCAGGACCTTTACGGCGGTGCGGACCCCGAGCATCGGCTGGACGTGCGCGTGGTGTCGGAGCTGGCGTGGCACAACCTTTTCATCCGCCACCTGCTGCGCCGCCCCGCGGCCGATGAGCTGGCCGGGTTCGTTCCGGAATTCACGATCATCAACTGCCCCAGCTTCAAGGCCGACCCCGAGCGCCACGGCTGCCGCAGCGACACGGTCATCGCGCTGAATTTCGAGCGCAAGATGATCCTGATCGCCAACACCGAATACGCGGGCGAGAACAAGAAGTCGGTCTTCACGCTGCTGAACTACATCCTGCCCGGCAAGGGCGTGATGCCGATGCATTGCTCGGCCAACCATGCCCATGGCAATCCCGACGATGCCGCGGTGTTCTTCGGCCTGTCGGGCACCGGCAAGACCACGCTGTCGGCCGATCCGGGGCGCACGCTGATCGGCGATGACGAGCACGGCTGGTCGGATCGCGGCAGCTTCAACTTCGAGGGCGGCTGCTACGCCAAGACGATCAACCTGCGCGAAGAGGCCGAGCCGGAAATCTTCGCCACCACGCGCAGCTTCGGCACCGTGATCGAGAACATGGTCTACGATCCCGAGACGCTGGAGTTGGACTTCGACGACGACAGCCTGACGGCCAACACCCGTTGCGCCTATCCGCTCGAGCAGATCTCGAACGCGTCGTCCACGGGGCTGGCAGGGCATCCCAAGAACATCGTCATGCTGACCTGCGACGCCTTCGGCGTGTTGCCGCCCATCGCGCGGCTGACGCCGGCGCAGGCGATGTACCACTTCCTGTCTGGCTTCACCTCGAAGGTGGCGGGCACCGAGCGTGGCGTGACCGAGCCCGAGCCGACCTTTTCCACCTGCTTCGGCGCGCCCTTCATGCCGCGCCGCCCCGAGGTTTACGGCAAGCTTCTGCAAGACAAGATCAGCGAACATGGCGCGACCTGCTGGCTGGTGAACACCGGCTGGACCGGTGGGGCCTATGGCACCGGATCGCGGATGCCGATCAAGGCCACCCGGGCGCTGCTGACCGCGGCGCTTGATGGGTCGCTCAACGCGGGTGAGTTCCGCCGAGATCCGAATTTCGGGTTCGAGGTTCCGGTGGCCTGCCATGGCGTCGACGATGGACTTCTGGATCCGCGCGGCACCTGGGCTGACCCCGAGGCCTATGATCGTCAGGCGCAGAAGCTTGTGCAGATGTTCGCCGACAACTTCGCGCAATACGTCCCCTATATCGACGACGACGTGAAGGCGGCGGCGATTTCGTGATACCCTGTCCTGCGCGGCGGGCAGTGAGGACTGGACCGCGCAGGTATGCTTGGCAACAGGGCAGGGCATGAGGGCAGAGCGACTTCCAAGGTTTGCCGCCGCGGGCATGATGGTCGTGGCAGGTGTCGGGGCGGCCACGGCGCAGGACCTGCCTAACCCCTATGCCTCCGACCTGATCGACAGCCTCGTCTATGGTGTCTACTGCGCCGAGGCGCCGATCGAGCTGGAAGAGGCGCCCGATACCGCGGCGGGTGTGGTCAACATCGTGCCCGGCCTGCCCGAGATGCGCCAGGTCACGACGCTGGTTCCCGCCCAGATCGGTATCGGTTTCGGCGTTCTGCTCGAAGCGCGCGAGGGGCAGGTTTTCGATCCGCTTGTCGTCACGATCACGCATCCGCCCTATCCCGACAGCGGGGTCGAGGTTGAGCGCTGGATGACCAGCGTCGACGATCAGGGCCCTGGCCTTGTCGGGTTCAGCTTCGAGATCGAGAGCGAACTGGTGACGGGCCCGTGGACCTTCGAGGGCACGCATGACGGGGAGGTCCTGTTCCGCGTCAACTTCGAGGTCGTGCCGCCCGCCTTGCTGCCGGACCTCGCACAGGGGTGTTCCGGCGCGATCCTGTCCTGACGGTGTTCAGCCCATCAGGCCGCGCCGGACCAAATTCGCCCCGGCGACCACAAGCACGATCAGCGTCAGTTTGCGGAACATCTCGGGGTTCAGCCGGTCCGACATCCAGAACCCAACCTGCATGCCGAGGAAGGCCGGGATCAGGAGGGCCGCCGACCACGGCAGCGTCACCGCGTTCAGAACGCCCGATTGCAGGTGCCCGGCCAGAAGGCTGACCGAGCCGAGGCCGTAGACCACCCCCTGTACCAGCATCTGCTTGGCCTTGGGCGTTTCCAGCGCGATGAGGTAAAGGACCGTGGGCGGTCCCCATGTGCCCGTCAGCCCGCCGATGCCACCGGCCAAGAGACCCACGCCCCATTCCGAGGTTCGCCGCCACGCCGGCGCGATGTGAAAGCGAACCCCCAAAAGCTGGATCAGCGACAGGATCACCACCGGCAGGCCAAGGACGAGGTAGAAGGTCTGTGTCGGAATGGCGGTCACGAATTGCGCGACCACCACGATCATCACGCAGACAATCAGGATGTAGCGCCAGTATTCGCGCAGCGCCTCGCCCGCTTGCGACCACGGGTAGCGCATGACCTGAAGCAGGTTCGACATCACGATCGGCAGGATGATTCCCGCCACCGCGACGAGCGGGTCAAGAAACAGCGACAGGCCCGAAATCATGATGAGCGGCATCGCAAAGCCGATCGAGCCCTTCACGAATCCCGCCACCAGCGTGACGCCGCAGGCCGCGACGAAGCCCCATAAGGGCATGAGTTGCATGGTTTCCTGAAACATGGTCGTCCCCTGTCGACGTGTTATCTACTGCAGCACGGGGTCCGCTGCACCGCAAAAACGACGCGACATTTTCGTGCGTGGCTGCGACAAAACAGGTATTTTTGTTGCGCTGCACCTGCAAACGCCCTAAGTCCGCGGTAACGCCCCAAGGGTGGCCCACGTGCCAAGTTGAAGGAGACCGACCATGCCCCGTGACGGACAGCCGATCCCCGAAAGCCAGACGATCCTGCCCGATCTGCTGGATCTGACCGCCGCCGCCGTCGCGCCCGCCGAGGCGCTGCTGGACACGGCGCGTGCGCGCCTTGCGGCCGAGGTCACGGTCGATGGCCGCATCTCGGGCGGCGCGATCGAGGCGAACCAGACCGCGGCCCACGGGCTTGCGTGGATGGCGACTTATGTCGAATCGCTGCGCCAGATGCAGGCTTGGGCCACGCGCCTTCAGGGCGACGGCAAGTTCGGCGAGGTCGAGCAACTGATCCTGCAGATCGCCTTTGGCGAATACCTCTGGCAGCTCTACGGCGGCATCCAGATGAACCAGGCCGAGATCGTTCGGCCGCAGGACATGGGCCTGACACAGGAAGATCAGCGCGGGTTGATGACGCCCGAAGTGATGACGCTGACCCAGTCGGGCAACACGCAAGCGGCGCGGATGCGCCTGGTCGAGCTGATGCGCGAACGCCGGGCCGAGATAACCGTGGGGGCCACCGGCCTCGACGACGAGCTCGAGATGATCCGCGAGCAGTTCCGCCGCTACGCCGTCGACAAGGTCGAACCCTACGCCCACGAATGGCACCTCAAGGACGAGCTGATCCCGATGGAGGTGATCGAAGAGCTGGCCGAGATGGGCGTCTTCGGCCTGACCATCCCGGAAGAGCATGGCGGTTTCGGCCTGTCCAAGGCCTCCATGTGTGTCGTGTCCGAGGAACTGAGCCGCGGCTATATCGGCGTGGGTTCCCTTGGCACCCGGTCCGAGATCGCGGCCGAGCTGATCCTTGCCGGCGGCACCGACGAGCAAAAGGCGAAATGGCTTCCGGGCCTTGCCTCGGGTGAGATCCTGCCGACCGCCGTCTTCACCGAGCCGAACACCGGCTCCGACCTTGGCAGCTTGCGCACCCGCGCTGTGAAGGACGAGAACGGCGACTGGATCCTCAAGGGCAACAAGACCTGGATCACCCACGCCTCCCGCACCCATGTGATGACGGTCCTGGCCCGCACCATCCCCGACACGACCGATTACCGCGGCCTGTCGATGTTCCTGGCCGAGAAAACGCCCGGCGACGATGCCAACCCCTTCCCGGACGAGGGGATCTCGGGCGGCGAGATCGAGGTGCTGGGTTACCGCGGCATGAAGGAATACACCGTCAACTTCGATGATTTCACCGTGAAGGGCGAGAACCTTCTGGGTGGCGAAGAGGGGCAGGGCTTCAAGCAGCTCATGCAGACGTTTGAATCCGCCCGCATCCAGACCGCCGCCCGCGCCATTGGCGTGGCGCAGGCAGCCCTCGACGAAGGCATGCAGTATGCCGAGGACCGCAAGCAGTTCGGCAAATCGCTGATCGAGTTTCCGCGCGTTGCCAACAAGCTGGCGATGATGGCGGTCGAGATCATGATCGCGCGGCAGCTGACCTATTTCTCGGCCTGGGAAAAGGACAACGACCGCCGGTGCGACCTCGAGGCGGGGATGGCCAAGCTGCTTGGCGCCCGCGTGGCCTGGGCCTCGGCCGACAACGCGCTGCAGATCCACGGCGGCAACGGCTTCGCGCTGGAATACAAGATCAGCCGCATCCTGTGCGACGCACGCATCCTCAACATCTTCGAGGGTGCGGCCGAGATCCAGGCACAGGTCATCGCGCGGCGCCTGCTGGGCTGAACCCGCACCGGACCGATCATCATGAGCCGCCAGTGACGGATCGGTCGCTGGCGGCTATTTCTTGCGTATGACGCGGCGCGACCGGCACGATCTGTTGTCCATGACCATGTTCCCTGATTGCCCGGAGAGCGAGACCTGATGCGCGCCTTTATCGCCGTCCCGATCCCCGACGAGACCGCCGCCGCCCTGTCGCGGCTGCAATCGGCGATCCCCTTCGGCAAGCCGGTTCCGGAAGAGAACCTGCACCTGACGCTGGCGTTCCTCGGCGATGCGCCCGAGGGGGCGCTGGAAGATCTGCACGGGATGCTCGAGGCGATGCGCGCGGCCCCGGTCGAGATCCGGTTTACCGCGCTTGACAGTTTCACCGAGATGGAGCGCGGGCTGATCTTCGCCGCGGTGGAGCGGACCGAGGCGTTGCAGGCCCTCCATGACCGGGTGGCGGGGCTGTGCCGGTCGGCGGGCCTCGACCTGCCGCGGCGGCGGTTCCGGCCGCATGTCACGCTGATGCGCGCGAACCGCAAGCCCGCGGGGCCAGCCCGTGACCGGCTGGCCGCGATGCTGGGGCCCTTGCCCGATGTGCCGGGGTTCACGGCGCGGGCGCTTACGCTCTTTCACTCCACGCTCACCCCGCGCGGGGCTGTGCACGAGGCGCTGGCCAGTTATCCGCTGACAGGTTGACCTGTCGATTGCCGGCCCCACCTGAGGTCGACATCGAAGGAGCCACGCATGTCCACGATCCTTGTCACCGGCGCGTCCGGCTATATCGCCAAGCATATCGTTTTGCGCCTGCTGCAGGGGGGACACCATGTGCGCGGCTCGGTCCGCAGCCCAGCCAAGGCCGAGGCGCTGCGCGCGGCGATGGGCGCCCATGCGCCCGATGGGGCCGACCGGCTGAGCACGGTCGAGCTGGACCTGACCCGCGACGAGGGGTGGGGAGAGGCCGCAAGCGGCGTCGATGCGATCCTGCACACCGCCTCGCCCTTTCCGATGGTGCAGCCGAAGGATGCGCAGGCGCTGATCCGCCCGGCGGTCGAGGGCGCGCGCAGGGCCATCGCGGCGGCGCGGGAGGCGGGCGTTGACCGGGTGATCCTGACCTCTTCTATCGCCGCGGTGGGTGAGGGGCCGCAGCCAACGGGCCGTAGGCTTTACGATGCGCGGGACTGGTCGGATACAGAGGCCAAGGGCATCACCGCCTATTCGGTGTCGAAGACGCTGGCTGAACGCGCCGCCTGGGACATGGTGGAGACCGAGGCGCAGGGCATTCGGCTGACCACGATCAACCCCGGTTTCGTCCTTGGCGCTCCGCTTGACGGGGATACGGGCACGTCGCTCGGCGTGATCGAGCGTCTGCTCAAGGGGCGCGACCCGATGCTGCCGCGCCTCGGGTTTGCCTGTGTCGACGTGGGCGACATCGCCGAAATGCATGTGCGCGCCCTCGACCGACCCGAGACGGTGGGCCAGCGCCTGATCGGCACGGGCGGGTTCCTGTGGTTCACCGAGATGGCCGAGGCCGTCGCCGGGGCCTTTCCCGACCGGCGCGTCACGACGCGGCAGGCGCCTGATTTGATGATCAGGGCGATTGGCCTTTTCGACCCCACGGTCCGGTCCATCGTGCCGGGCCTCGGCATTCGGCGCGAGTTCGACACGACGCCGGCGCGCGACCTGCTTGGGATGTCTTTCCGTGATCCGCGCGAAAGCGTGATCGACAGCGCCCGTTGGCTGGTGGATCAGGGCCGCGCCTGAGCCGCCCGTGCCGAGACCAGGTCGACGAGGCGCTGGCGCGCGGGCGGCAGGGACTTGTCGCCGAGCGAGGGGGCGAGATGCTCGGACAGGAAATGCCCTGTCGTGCGCAGGCCCTGGACGACGGCGGCCGGGTCATCCTCGGGCACGCCGCGCAGGACGCCGGGCAGGGGCAGAAGGCGATCCGCCCACTCCCCCGCGCCTGCGCGCGATACCGCGCGGCCCGTGCGGGGCGAGACATAGGCCAGGTCTTGCGTGACGCCCGTGGCCGCACATGACGTGAGGTCCAGGCCGAAGCCCGTCTCCTCCAAGAGTGCCAGTTCCCAGCCAAGATAGGCCTCGGCCCAGCGGTCCGCCCCCAGCCCGTCGAGCAAGGCCAGGCTGCGGGCATGTAGCGCGGGGTAGGCGTGGCGTTCCGGCAGGGCGAAGGAAAGAAGTGAGCAGACCGCATTCAGCCCGGCGAGCGCCAGCCGGTCGCCCATCGCCTCGGCCGCGCGTCCATGGATCAGGTCCACGGTGTAGCTGCCCAGATGCGCATCCAGCCGCGCGCGCCAAGTCGCATCGAGTTGCGCGCCCGGCTGCAAAAGCGGTGCCATCTTGCGCGAGGCACCGCCGCGGACGACGCCCATGTGCCGCCCATGCTCGGCGGTGAACAGGTCGAGGATCGCGGCATGTTCGCCATGCCGCCTCACGCCCAACAAGATGCCTTCTGCGCGCCATTCCATGCCTGCCAGATAAGCGCCGCCCCTGTCGCTTGTCCATCTGGCGACCCCGTGGCAGGCTCCGCGGCATGTTCCCGGCGCTGTCGAGACCTGCCCGCCGTTGGGCCCTGATGATCGCCCTTCTGGCGGCTGTCTCAGTCGTGGCGCAGTTCCTGCACCTGAATGCCGAGCGGGCCGAGCCGATGGCCGCAACCGCATGGGATATGGCACTGTATTTCACGATCCTCACCAACCTGATGGTGGCCGTCACCTTTGCCGTGATCTCACGCCCGATCCGCGACGGGGTTCCGGCGGCGTGGCTGGCCGCGCTGACGCTCGCCATGGTGATGGTCGGCGGCGTCTATCACGTGCTGCTGTCGCATTTGGTGGAGTTCACCGGGCTTGGCTGGTGGGCGGATCACGGGCTGCACACGGTGGGGCCCATCGCGATCCTGCTCTGGTGGCTGGTCTATGCGCCGAAACGGCGGCTGGATTACGCCGACCTGCCGATGTTCATCCTGTGGCCGGTGATCTACGCGGCCTATGCGCTGGGTCGCGGCGCGCAGGACGGAGTTTACCCCTATCCCTTCGTCGACCTAACCGCCCTCAGCCGCGCTGCGGTGGCGGTAAACCTCGCCGGGCTCACGGTCGTGTTCCTGCTTGGCGGTGTCCTGATGATCCTGATCGGACGCTTCGCCGACCGCTAGGCGAGCCCCGGCTCGTCCAGCAGGTGCCGCCCGGCGCGATCTTCCACTTCGATCACCCAGAGATCGGGGTCGAAGCTGCGCTGCTTGCCGATGGTCGTGTCCACGTCGGCCTCGGGGCCGCGCGCCAGTTCCATCCAGGCACTTTCGCCGCTCATCAGGTCGATCCGGCGCTGGTGCAGCGTCGCCTGTCCGTCGAGCGTGTTGCACTTGACCAGCACGGCGCCGGCCGTTGCATCCCCGCGCGCGACGACGAAGGCCGGGATATCGGCCAGCCGCAGCCGCGCGAGGTAGGCATGGACCCAGAAATCGGCGGTCAGGCGCGCCACGGCTCAGTTCCCGTCGCGGAAATCGAGGCCCATCTCGGAATAGCGCTCGGCCTCTTCCAGCCAGTTCGGGCGCACCTTCACCTGCAGGAACAGGTGCACCTTGCGGCCGAGGAATTCTTCCAGCTCCTCGCGCGCGGCCTTGGAGACGGCCTTGATCGTCTCGCCCCCCTTGCCGAGGATGATGCCCTTGTGCCCGTCGCGGGCGACGTAGACGATCTGGTCGATCCGGGCCGAGCCATCCTTGCGCTCTTCCCAGTTCTCGGTCTCGACCGTCAACTGGTAGGGCAGTTCCTGGTGCAGGCGCAGCGTCAGCTTCTCGCGCGTCATCTCGGCGGCGATCATCCGCATCGGAAGGTCGGCGATCTGGTCCTCGGGGTAGAGCCACGGCCCCTCGGGCATCGCCTCGGCCAGCCACTTGCGCAGATCGTCGACGCCATAGCCCTTTTCGGCGGAGATCATGAAGGTCTCCTCGAAGGGGTAGGCGGCGTTCATCTTTTCGGTGAGCGCCAGCAGCGCCTTGGCCTCGACCCGGTCGATCTTGTTGATCGCCAGCGCCACGCGGCGGCCCTGCGCCTTTTCGGTGAGCGCCTCGAGGATCGCGTCAACGCCTTCGGTCTTGCCGCGATGCGCCTCGATCAGCAGGACGACGACATCGGCATCCGCCGCGCCGCCCCAGGCCGCGGCGACCATCGCACGGTCCAGCCTGCGCCGCGGACGGAACAGGCCCGGCGTGTCGACAAAGACGATCTGTGCGTCCCCCTCGAGCGCCACCCCGCGGATGCGCGCGCGGGTGGTCTGCACCTTGTGGGTGACGATCGAGACCTTCGCGCCGACCATGCGGTTCAAGAGCGTCGACTTGCCCGCGTTGGGCTCTCCGATCAGGGCGACGAAACCGGCGCGGGTGGTCATGGGTATATGTCCTTGGGGTTGATGTTCTGCTCCTTAGACGGGAACGGGCCGTTTGGCCAGAAGCCGGCGTTTCGGGCCGATGCGGGCCGGTTTCATCACGGTTCGTGATATGCTCCCATCGGAAACATCTATTGCGACACCAAGGGTGATGCCGGTATGGGACCACCGACCAACATGAAAGGGCAAAGGGCCATGACCGCAAAGGTGTTCATCGACGGCGAGGTTGGAACGACGGGTCTGCAGATCCGCGCACGCCTTGCCGCGCGCGATGACATCACGCTGATCTCCCTGCCCGAGGAGCAGCGGAAATCGCGGCTCGCCCGGCTCGGCGCCTTTGCCGAGGCCGATGTCGCCATCCTGTGCCTGCCCGATGCGGCGGTGCACGAGATCGCGCCCGAGCTCGCCAGCCAGCCGTGCCGCGTGATCGACGCCTCGACCGCGCACCGGACCGATCCGAACTGGGAATTCGGCTTCGCCGAGCTGGACGCGGGCGCGCGGCAGCGGATTGCCGGGGCGAAATACGTCTCGAACCCCGGCTGCTACTCGACGGGCGCCATCGCGCTTCTGAAGCCGATGCTTGAGGCGGGGATCATCGCGCCGGATCATCCGATCACGATCAACGCCGTGTCGGGCTACACCGGTGGCGGAAAATCCATGATCGCCGAGTTCGAAAGTGGCGCCATCACCGGTGGCTTCGTTTACGCGACCGGCCAGCATCACAAGCACCTGCCCGAGATCGTCACGCGTGCGGGCCTGACCCGGAAGCCGATCTTCGTGCCGCAGGTCGGGCAGTTCGCGCAGGGCATGATCGTGCAGGTTCCGCTCCACCTCGCCCCCGGCGGCCCCGCCGCTGCGCTCGAGGCGCTGAGGGCGTATTACGACGGTCAGCACTTCGTGCAGGTGGTGGACCGCGCCGAGATGGGCGACCGCATCGACCCGCAGCGGCTGAACGACACGAACCGGATGGAGCTGACGGTTGATGGCGATGCCGAAACCGGCGCGACCGTGCTGATCGCCGTGCTCGACAACCTCGGCAAGGGGGCGTCTGGGGCGGCGGTGCAGAACCTCAACATCCTGCTTGGGTTGGACGAGGCGACCGGCCTTTAATCCGTATGGCGGATGAAGGGCCAGTGGCTGTGCGCCTCTGGCCTGAGCCGCCCGTCGTCGTCGAACTCCGCGTCAGTGTTGAACGGCAGCAGTGCGCGCGTCTCCAACCCTGAAATCACGTCCGCCTGCTCCGACAACACAGACGTCAGTCGCGCCTCCAGCTCCGCCTTGCGGGCGCCCTCGTGGTATCCGTGCACGCCGTGGACAATCAGTGGCTCTGCCACGTCCATCCCGCAGTAGCGAAGCGTGTAGGCCAGCGGCCAGAGGAGGAGGCGCGTCTCGCCTTCCTTCCCGTCCGGCCCCGACTCCTCGGCGCGCGCGCCCGTGGTTACGCAAAAGAGCGCGCGTTTGCCGCGCAGGAGGCCCGCGTCGAAGCGGTGGTCCACGTCATGCAGAAGGCCGTGGACGAGGCAGCGGTCGCACCAGCCCTTGAGCATCGCGGGGGGCGCGAACCACCAGAGCGGGAAGTGAAAGACGATGCGGTCGGCTGCGCGGATCTTCTCCACCTCGGCCAGCAAGTCGCCGGGCAGCCCACCCTGCGCGGCGGCCTCTTCCTGCACCTTCAGCGGATCAAACCGAGCCGTCGGCGCGGCATAGCGGCCCGGCCCCTCGGCGGGGTGAAATTCCTGCGCATAGAGATCGGACCAAAGCACCCGGTCGCCCTGTGCCTCGGCCGCCTTGGCACTCGCCTCGGCCCAGGTGCCGTTGAAGGAGCGCCGGTCGGGATGTGCCAGTACGATCAGCGTCGTCCGTGCCACGTCTTCGCCTTTCTCCGTTTCCCCGATCATCCCGGGGGGAGCGCGAGGGGCAGACAGCCCCCGGTTTATTCCTGTTCCAACCGATCGAGCAGCGCGCGCGCAGCCGCCTGTTCGGCCTGCCGTTTCACGCGGCCCTCGGCTTCGGCCATGCGGCCGTCTGACAGCCGTGCTGCCACGCGGAAGACCGGTGCGTGGTCGGGGCCCTGGCGCGACAGTTCCTCGTAGACCGGGGGCGCCATGCCGCGGGCCTGCGCCCATTCCTGCAACGCGGTCTTCGCGTCGCGCGCGTCTTCGGCCACGCTTGCGACCCGCGTGCCCCAAAGACGCAGGATGACCTCGCGCGCGGCATCGAACCCGCCGTCGAGATAGACCGCGGCGATCACCGCCTCCATCGCGTCGCCCAGAAGCGCCGTCTTGCGCCGCCCGCCCGTGGACATCTCGGACTTGCCCAGCCGCAGCACGGCACCAAGGTCGATCTCGCGAGCGACCTCGGCGCAGGCCTCCTTGCGGACGAGCGTGTTGAAACGGGGCGCAAGCTGGCCCTCGCTGGCCTTGTCGTCCTGCGCCAAAACGGCCTCGGCCATCACCAGCCCAAGGACCCGGTCGCCGAGAAACTCCAGCCGCTGGTTGTCAGGCCGCGTGGCCGAGGACAGCGAGGCATGCGTGAGCGCGCGGGTGATCAGCTCTGGCTCGGCGAAACGGTGGCCGAGCCTGTCGCAAAACGCCTCGAGCTCGCGCGAAAGCTTCACTCGATCGCCTCGAAGAACCGGTCGCTGCGCCAGGTCCAGAAATAGACCATGCGCCGCCCCGCGGACGAGAACATGACCCGGTCCGCGCGGCCCAGGATGTTCTCGAACGGCACGAAACCCACGCCGCCCACCGACTGCGGGAAGCGCGAGTCGACCGAGTTGTCGCGGTTGTCGCCCATCATGAAATAGTGCCCCTCGGGCACAACGTATTCCGGCGTGTTGTCGCCGCGGGTGCCTTCGGCGATGTTCAGGATCGAGTGGCTGACCCCGCCCGGAAGCGTCTCGGTGAAGCGGTCTTTCAGGCAAACGCCGCCTTCGCCCACGGGTGCGTTGGAACAGCGCGGCGGCATTTGTTGTGGGCCCTGGCGCGCGAACACCTCCTCGAAGGCGGGCTCGGGCGTCAGTTCGACCGGAGTGCCGTTCAGATGCAGCACGCCGTCGATGACCTGCACCCGGTCGCCCGGAAGGCCGATCACGCGCTTGATGAAATCGGTGCCTTCGACCGGGTGGCGGAAGACGACGACGTCACCGCGCTCGGGTTCGCTGGCGAATATGCGGCCCTCGAAGGGGCACATCGAGAAGGGGCAGGAATGGCGCGAGTAGCCGTAGGCCATCTTGTTGACGAAGAGGAAGTCGCCGATCAGCAACGTGTCCTTCATCGAGCCTGAGGGAATCCAGAAGGGCTGGAAGAAGAGCGTCCGGAAGATGCCTGCGATCAACAGCGCGTAGACCACCGTCTTCACGGTTTCCCAGATGCCGTCCGACTTGGCCTGTGCCGCCATGATCTGCCTTGCCTCTCTGCGTCGCTTGCTTGCGGGCGTCTTGGGCCAGCCCCGCGGCCGAGTCAAGGAATGCGGCGCTGGGCCCGGCCTCAGTTGCGGGGCGGGCGCGGCTTGTAGACCGGCATCTGCCAGCCATAGAGCAGAGAGCCCGCGCGCAGCGCGAAACAGACCAGGATGCAGGCCGCCAGCGACAGCAGGTCGGACGGCCACAGAAGCCCCGACAGCAGGTAGGCCGCGGCCCCGGCGAAGGCCGCGGTGACGTAAAGCTTGCCGGTCCGGATCAGGAGCGGCACCTCGTTCGCGACGATGTCGCGCAAAAGGCCCCCGAAACAGCCCGTCGCGATCCCCATGATCAAGATGATCGGCACGCTCTGCCCCATCTCGCTGGCCGCACGGACACCCGCGGCGACCGCGATCGGCAGGGCCAGCGCGTCGAGCCAGGTGATGACCGCCTGACGGCTTTCCAGGAGATGCGCGGTGAAGAAGACCAGCACAGCTGCGCCGCAGGCGATGGCCAGCGGCATGGGGTCGGCGATCCAGAACACCGGGTTCCGGTCCAGCAGCAGGTCGCGCACCGTGCCGCCACCCAAGGCGGTGAGGCTGGCGAGAAACGCGAACCCGACGACGTCGAGCTGCGCGCGTGACGCCGCAAGCGCGCCGGACAGGGCGAAGACCAGCACAGCGGCATAATCGAGCGTCGTCAGGATCGTCATTTGAAGGGCTTCATGCCCGCCCGCGCCAGTTCGTCGGCGCGTTCGTTCTCGGGGTGGCCGGCGTGGCCCTTGACCCATTCCCAGGTCACGCGGTGGCGCGCCTGCGCCTCGTCGAGGCGACGCCAGAGATCCTCGTTCTTCACGGGTTTCCTGGTCGACGTCTTCCAGCCGTTCCGTTTCCAGCCGTGAATCCAGCCGGTGACGCCGTTCTTCACATAGGCGCTGTCGGTGACGATGGTGATGGTCGAGGGACGCTCCAGCGCCTCGAGTGCGGCGATCGCGGCCAGAAGCTCCATCCGGTTGTTGGTGGTGTTGCGCTCGCCGCCATTCAGCTCGCGTTCTTTCACGACGTTCTCGCCGTCCTTCGCCTGCAAGAGTGCACCCCAGCCGCCGGGGCCGGGGTTGCCGGAGCAGGCTCCGTCGGTGAAGGCGTAAAGGTCAGGCATCGCGGCGGCAGGTCATCAGGATGAAGGGATCGACCGTGCCGGCAAGGCCGCGGGCCTTGTCTTCGACGGTCTCGGCGGGCGTGAATCCCGCTGCACGGACGAGATGATCGAGGTCTTCCGCCGTCACGTAGGTATAGAACCGGCCGAGGTCGTCGCGGCCCTCGCCCTCGCCGAGCTTCATGCCGAGAAACAGCCAGCCGCCCGGCACCAGCGCCGTTGCGATGGCACCAAGGTGGCGCGGAAGATCGGCGCGGCCCGCGTGGAGAAGGCTGAAGCTGGCCCAGACCGCATCGAAGGCCGCGGTCGCTTGCAGGTCGTCGAAGCTGCGCTGCTCGGCCGGAATGCCCTTTTCGCGGGTGGCGGCGACGAATTCGGCACAGGCATCCCACGCAGTCACGCGAAAGCCCGCGTCCTGCATGCGCTTGGCCTGATGTCCTGGCCCGCAGCCGAGATCGAGGATGCGGGCGCCGTCGGGCAGGCGGCCGAGGAAGGCCGAGAGGCTGTCGTTTTCGCGTCGTGTGGGCGCAAGGCCCGCGTAGCGTGCGGCCGCGGCGGCATAGACGCCAAGTGTCTGCGCATCGGCGCTCATGCGAGCACCCCGATGCCAAGGCAGATCACAACGATGGTCGTGAGCAGCAGGCGCAGGGACATCCACCACGGCGGGGCGAGACCCTGCCGGGCGGCGCTTGCGTCGATGGCGAGGAGTGCCACGAAGCCGATGATGAGCATCACGAGGCTGGGGCGAGGTTGGGAAAAGGCCGTGAGGAAGACGAAGATCGCGGGCACGACCGACAGCGCGTAGTAGAACGTCGCCTGCCGCCCCTCGGTCCGGGCGGCGAAGCCCCAGATCACGCCGGCCATGAAGCACAGGATGACGATGCCGTAGACCTGAAGGATGTAGATACCTTCGTAATTATTGCCCCACAGCCTGCCGATGGAGGCCGTCGCCGGCACCAGCACCGAGAGCGCGCCGTAAAGGAACGGGATCAGGCCGGCGAGGCCGAGGATCAGGGCGGGGCGGGGGATCTGGCTCATGGGGCCGGTTCTGCCCCGGAGCGGGGGGCGGGGCAAGGCCTCAGGCGCGTTCGAGCGCAAGGCGGCCGGCCAGAAGCGCGAAGATCCCCGCGAAGGAGCGGTTGAGCCATGCCATGACGCGGGCCGAGCCGAGGATCCAGTCGCGCGCGGCGGCGGCGAAGGCCCCGTAGACCACGAAGACCGCGAAGGTCATCGCCATGAACACGCCCCCGAGGATCAGGGTTTCCTGCGTGACGGTCGCCGGATTGCCGGAAAGGAACGGCGTCAGGAGCGACAGGAAGAAGATCGAAAGCTTGGGGTTCAGGATGTTGATGAGCGCGCCGCGCCGGGCGACGGCGAGGCCCGGCTCGACCTGCGTGCGCGGCTCGACCCTGAGCGCGCCGCCCGAGCGCAAGGCGGACCACGCGAGGTAGAGCAGGTAAGCCACGCCCGCGAACTTCACGACGTTGAAGAGCACGGCGGAGGTGTGCAGGACCGCGGCAAGCCCTAGGGTCGCCGCCAGCAGGTGCGGCACGATCCCGAAGGTGCAGCCAAGCGCCGCCCAGGCCGAGGCCGCCCGCCCGCGGCCAAGGCCGACGGCAAGCGTGTAGATGACGCCGGTGCCGGGCGCGATGACGACGACGAAAGCGGTCAGCAGGAATTGGGCAGAGAGCATGGGCGCGCCGTCCTTTTCATTGAATGTGCGGCACGTCCGGGCGGGCCTCGCACGACCTCAGGCCGGTTCGCGCAGGACGCGCGGCACCTTGAACTCCACGTTCTCTTCCGCCGTCACCACCGGTTCCACCGTCACCTCGAACCGGTCGCGGAAGGCGTCGATGACCTCGTCCACCAGTACCTCGGGCGCGCTGGCCCCCGCCGTGATGCCGAGCGAGCGGATGCCTTCCAGCGCACGCCAGTCGATGTCGGTGGCGCGCTGAACAAGCTGCGCGTAGCGGCAGCCGGCCCGCGCGCCGACCTCGACCAGACGCTTGGAATTCGACGAATTGGGCGCGCCCACCACAAGCATCGCATCTGCCATGGGGGCCATGGCCTTGACGGCCTCTTGCCGGTTGGTGGTGGCGTAGCAGATATCTTCCTTGTGGGGGCCCACGATATTCGGGAACCGCGCCTGAAGGGCCGCGACGATATCGGCGGTGTCGTCCACGGAAAGCGTCGTCTGGGTGACGAAGGCCAGCCGTTCGGGGTCGCGCACCTCGACCCTCGCCACGTCCTCGACGGTTTCGACCAGAAGAACCTCGCCCTCGGGCAGTTGGCCCATGGTGCCGATCGTCTCGGGGTGCCCCTCATGGCCGATCATGATCATCTGGAGGCCGTTTTCGTGGTGGCGGGCGGCCTCGATATGCACCTTGGAGACGAGCGGGCAGGTCGCATCGACATAAAGCATCTGCCGCCGCGCCGCCTCGGCCGGGACGGCCTTGGGAACGCCGTGCGCCGAGAAGATCACGGGCCGATCCACGGGGCATTCATCGAGTTCCTCGACGAAGACCGCGCCCTTGGCGCGCAGGTCATCGACCACGTACTTGTTGTGCACGATCTCGTGCCGGACGTAGACCGGCGCGCCCCATTTCTCGAGCGCCATCTCGACGATCTTGATCGCCCGGTCGACGCCCGCGCAGAAGCCGCGGGGGGCGGCGAGATGGATGGTGAGGGGCGGCTTGGTCATGGTGGCCTCGGGCGGCGGGTGTGTCCGGTCGGGTTTACACCAGAGGTAAGGCGAAACGCGGCGTGCGTCCACCCTCGGGGGTTCCCTTGCCCTTGGAGGAGGGTGCCAGAAACACCGCGGGATCGCGAACGGAAGAACGACAGGATGCGGCGTGAGGTGATGATCGGTGGTGCCGAGGCTGCGGATCGGGAGGCCTATAGCGACGTGATGCGCCAGGCCTTCGCTCCGGGCGGGCCTGCGATCATCGCGACCTTTGCCGAGGATGGGCCTGATCGATGCTCGAAACTGCCCGTCGAACGGTATTTGCCCGCGACCGTCGCCGCGCGCATCTAGGCCAGCGTGCCCGGCGCCTTCGTCCCGGTCGAGGCGCATCGCCACCACCATGTCAGGCCAATGGGGCGGTCACGGTCGTTTCAGGCCTCGATCTTCCGCCAGACCAAGGCGTGATCTTCAACACGCAAGAAACGGCCGTTGCACGTAGCCACGGGATGGCGGAGGCCCGGATGCACCCATGGTGAGTTGGCACAGAGCTTGGGTCTTGGCCATCTGCGGGTTGGGTGGCGCACACGGGCCTGACATTCTCCTGCCGACAAGGGCCGTTTGATCACAACAGGCTCTGACCCGTGAAAGACCGGTGCTGTCGACAGGTGCCGTTGGCGTGGCTCAGTCCGCTGCGTTCATTTCAGGGCGTACACGCTCGTCGCGCGGCTCTCGCGGGGGGCGACCGATCACTTCGCGAAGCTCATCAAGCTCGATGAAGTTGTCGGCTTGCCGCCGTAGGTCGTCGGCGATCATCGGCGGCTGGCTGCGG
>CAZVQL010000031.1:0-18184 GCA_964629305.1 uncultured Roseicyclus sp. | reverse complement strand
AGGCGGTGTGGGGCAGTTCGGTGATCGTCTGCTTGCCCGCGTTGATCAGGTCGGGGTCTTCCTCGCCCTCGTAGGGGAAGGGGCCCATGCCGAGCATCCCGTTTTCCGACTGCAGCGTCACGGTCATCCCCTCGGGGATGTAGTTCGACACCAGCGTCGGGATGCCGATGCCGAGGTTCACGTACATCCCGTCGCGCAGCTCCTTCGCTGCACGGGCGGCCATCTGGTTACGGTCCCACATCCTAGGTCACTCCTTCATCTCGTGCTGTCTCATCTGCCCTGGCGGCGGTCGCGCCAAGGGCTAGCGCAAAGGCGCGGAAAAGCGAAGCGCCAAACGCCGCGTTCATGTGGCGGTGGTCATCCAGCACCTTGCCCTCGGTGCGAAAGTCCATCGCGCCCATGGCGTAGTCGGGCTTGGTCATGAAGGGCCCGGCCACGGTCTCGGCGGGCTGGGGTACGAAGGTGATGCCGCGGGCTCTCAGCGCACGGGTCAGCGCGTCGCGGTAGAGCGCATGGATGCGCGGCAGCTCGGGGTGATCGGCGACCGAGGCATAGGGTTCCTGCCGATGGGGCCCGCGTCGGGTCACGGCAACGGTCGGGTAAGGGGCGAGCGCAGCGAAAAGGCATTCGACGCCCCGGAACTGCCGGGTAAGGTGGTCGGCGCGCGCCGTGATCGCCTCTTCCATCGCCGAAAGGAAGGCGGGTGTCGACATGAGCGGCTTGTCGCGCCGGGTGGGCCAGTCGGCCACGTCGTAGTGGGCTGCCACGAACAGGGTCTGCGGCATCCCCAGCGTATCGCCGATGGCAAGCACCGCGTCGAACCCGGTCAGGTCCAGCGCCGCCGTACCGTTGACCCGCTCGGCCAGCTTGTGCGCCACGCCGTCGCCTTGCGCGGGCCGGAAGACGCCCGTCGCGTCCACGCCCGCCTCGGCGAACTTGCCGCCGGGCAGGCCGAAGAAGGTAACCGACAGATCGGGATGGGCGGCCGTGATCTCGGCCTCGGCGTATTTCACCGCGCCGATGTTCGAGGTGCCGACAACCGCGATCTTCCGTGTCATGGCCGGAACGCATCCAGCAGCACGTCCTCGCAGACGGCGTCGTCGAGGGTATCGGGTACGTCTGTCACCATCGCCTCGGGCGTGGGCGCCATGCCGTGCGCGGCGAGGTAAAGCGCCATGATGCCGTCGACCACCTCGGGCCGGACACTGCGCAGATCCTCGGCAAAGGCGCCCGCGGGATGGGCTGGGGACATCACCAGCTCGTAGGAGGGGAAATAGTCGATCCGCTCCGAGCTTTCCCGCAGCATATCGCAGACCACGCGCAGCACGGCTTTTGACCGCATCGTCGCCGTGAGGACGTGATCTTCGGTGGCCGTCGCCGCCAACGGCACGGGCGAGACCGTCAACAGCCAGCGCAGATCGGGGTTCAGTTCGGCCAGCATCTCTTCGAGCGCGGTGAAATCCTCGAGGATCTCGGCCACGCCGTAGTTCCGGAAAACGAAGGTGTCGGGGTCATATTCCCCTGCGATGGTTCCGGGCGCGGTGGGATAGGCCGTGCCGCTTTCGCGGTGCTCCCACCCCTCGGTCAGGCCGAGGGTGAAGACCAGCAGGTCCGCTCCTTCCAATGCGCGGCCCAGCGTAACGAGGTGCTGTGCCCGCATCTCGGCCACTTGTTCCGGGCTCGTCAGCCCCTCGGGCTCGACCCCGGGGCGCAGCGCGTCCCAGTAGCGGCCGTCCCTCTCCCAGGCGGGCAGGGCGGGCTCGAAGAGGCCCAGCATCTCTTCAACCAGCTGCCGGAACTGACGCACGGTGTAGATATTGCCGGTGCGCGCCGAATAGGTGCCATAGCCGTAGCGTTTCGCAGTCTCGGGCGGCATCCCGCGCAGCGCGGGTTCGGCGTCGATCACCGAAAGACCTGCCCGCTTCATCGCGGCTCCTACATGCTGCGCAAAGCAGGAGCCGGCGGTGAAGACCCGCGTCTCGGGCGTCAGCGGAAAGCGCGGGCGGTAAAGGTCGGCCACTTCCAGCGCCCCCACCCCCGCGACGCCGCCGCGCCAGAAGGCGCGCTGCGGCCGTCCGCTATAGGGGGAGGTCGCCACAAGCGCCCCTCAGGCGGCGCGCGGCCGCGTGGTGCGCTGTTCGATCCGCTTCTCGTGCTCGCCCTGGATCAGGCGGTGCACGTAGATGCCGGGCAGGTGGATCGCGTCGGGGTCGAGGCTACCGGTTGGCACGATTTCCTCCACCTCCATGATGCAGACCTTGCCGCACATGGCCGCGGGCGGATTGAAGTTGCGCGCCGTCTTGCGGAAGATCGCGTTGCCCGTCTCATCCGCCTTCCACGCCTTGACGATGGACAGATCGGCGAAGATCCCACGCTCGAGGATGTAGTCCTCGCCGTCGAAGACTTTCACTTCCTTGCCCTCGGCGATCACGGTGCCGACGCCGGTCTTGGTGTAGAACCCGGGGATGCCCGCGCCGCCGGCGCGCATGCGCTCGGCCAGGGTCCCTTGCGGGTTGAACTCGAGTTCAAGCTCGCCCGACAGGTACTGGCGCATGAACTCGGCATTCTCGCCCACGTAGGACGACATCATCTTCTTCACCTGCCGGGTGGCCAGAAGCTTGCCGAGGCCGAAATCGTCGATCCCTGCGTTGTTCGACGCGACGGTCAGGTCCTTCACGCCCGCCTCGACGATGCCGTCGATCAGAAGCTCGGGAATACCGCAAAGGCCGAAGCCCCCCGATGCGATCAGCATGCCGTCGAAGAGAACCCCATCGAGCGCTTCAGCCGCCGAGCCATAGACCTTTTTCATCGCCTGTCTTCCCCTGATCTGGTGGTCGCGGCGCACCCTGCCGCCGCGCCGCGGCGAAGTCAACTTGGGCGGGCGGTCATGCCTCGAGTGCCGCTTCCATCTCGGCGATGAGGGTTGAGCAATAGGCCTCGAACCGCGGCCCCGGCTGTTGCGAGCTGATGCGCTCGGCCAAGGGATCGGGCGCGGTGATGTCGCTGCCCGACAGCGCTTCCAGCACGGCATGCCCGCAGAAGGGGACATGCGCCTCGGAATAGCCGCCCTCGTGGGTCAGGACGAGCTTGCCTTCGCACAGCTCGCCCGCCGCCTCCATCGTCATCTCCGTCAGCGCCCGGAAGGTGTCGGCGCCCGCCATCATCCGGCCCAGCGGGTCCACGCCCGAGGCGTCGAAGCCGCAGGCCACGACGATCACGTCGGGCTGGAAGGCGTGAAGCTGCGGGATCACCAGCCGCTCGAAGGCTTCAAGATAGGTCGCGTGCCCGCCGCCCGGCGGTAGGGGGATGTTGAGGTTCAGGCCCTCGCCGGCGCCCGCGCCGCGATCCTCGAAATCGCCGGAGTCGCGGGGATAGTTGCGCTCCTGGTGGATCGAGATCGCGAGCGTGTCGGCGCGCTCGTAATAGATCGCCTCGGTCCCGTTGCCGTGGTGCACGTCCCAGTCGATGACCGCGATCCGGTCGGCCAGCCCCGCGGCCCGCGCCGCTTCGCAGGCGATCGCGATGTTGTTCAACAGGCAGAAGCCGTTCGGGAAATCCGGCAGGCAATGGTGCCCCGGCGGGCGCGACAGCGCATAGGCATTGTCGAGCCGCCCTTGCAGCACGTCGAAAAGTGCGGCCTTGGTCAGCCCAGCCGAGATGCAGGCGATGTCGTAGCCGTCCGGGCCGAAGGGCGTGCGCAGGCCCAGCTCGCCGCCGCCTTCCTGTGACTTGCGGCGGAACGTGTCGACGTAGCTCTGCGGATGGATGCGCAGCAGGTCTTCCTCGGTCGCGGCTTGGGCCGAGGGCGTGGCGAGGTCGGCCATCAGCCCCGTGACCTCGACCAGGTTCTTGAAGCGCCGCTTTGTCTCGGGGTTCTCGGGCAGCCCGCCCGCCACCTGCGGTTGCATCAACCCGCCCACAGGCACCAGAAAGCTGTAGTTGCCGCCAGAATGCCAGAAACATCGTTCGTTGACGAAAAAGCCCGTGGCCATGGTGACCTCCCCTGCAATTGCGGGCAGTATGGGCGCAGGGTCCGGTGGCTGTAAACGGGCGATCTGGGCCTGTGGGCAAGTCTGGGGATTGGTCGAAAAGTGAAAAGAAACCTGCCTGATCTAAGCCGATTTGCGCAGCCCGGTGCCGAATTCCGTATACGAGCGACGCCCAAGGCCGCCAGTGACCGGATCGAACCGGGCGAGCCGATCCGCATCCACGTTACCGCCGCCCCCGACAAGGGCGCGGCCAATGCCGCGATCCTCGACCTGCTCGCCCGTGCGCTTGGCGTCGCGAAATCACGGCTGACGCTGGAGCGTGGACAGACCTCGCGCGACAAGGTGGTCCGCCTGGACTGACCCCTTGCATCGGGCGGCCCGCTCTGGTGCCCTGCACCCCATGACCGACCCGACCGACACGGATTTGCGCACCCGCTACATGCCCCGGCTGAGGGCCGAGGCCGACGCCTTGCGCGCTGCATCGGAAGGCAGCAGCGAAACGCGCAAACCGGTGGAGCTGGACCAGCAGATGGTTGGCCGCCTCAGCCGGATGGACGCGCTGCAGGGGCAGGCGCTGGCCCAGGGCCTGGAGGCGCGGCGCGCGGGCAGGCTCAGGGCGATCGCCGCAGCCATCACGCGCATGGATGCCGGCGAGTTCGGCTATTGCGAGGATTGCGGCGAGTTCATCGGCGCGGGCCGTCTGGACGCGGACACTTGCGTGGTGCGCTGCGTCTCATGCGCGGGATGAAGCGCGCCGCATTGGGCCGGAGCCATCAGCGAAAGGCGGGGCTCGCCCGTATACTTCAGCCGCGCGTCTCGAGCTTGTAGACCCCTTCCGGCAGGTCCAGCGCTGCGGCGAGGTCGCGAAGCTGCGCCATCGACAATGTCACGGTCTGCTCGCGGTCGGTCCGAGGATCGTATTGCACCACGGTCACGCATTCGGCGAAGGCCGAGATGGTGACATCCTCCTGCAGCCCCACGCCCGCCTCGCCCTCGGCGTCATCGACAAGGGTGATTACGGTCGCGTCGAATTCGTGCTCGATGGTGAACATGAGCGCAGCCTAGGCGCGCCCGTCCTGCCCCGCAAGCCCGCGCGCCTCGCGCCGTATCTGGCGGCGGTAGAGCCAGGGCGCGGCCACCCGGTTGTAGAGCATTTCGGCCACCTGCCGCAGCCCCGGCGCCATCGCCAGCCGGGCCAGCCAGCCCATTCCGGGCAGCGCCGCCCAGATCGCGGCAAAGGCGGGCACGCCGCTGACGATCCGCCCGTCGGGCAAGGCCGCGTGCATCCGCCGCTTTGCCTGGTCGGGGGTCAGCTTCCAGCCGCCCAGATCGGCGCGGTTCAGGTCCTCGAACTTGAGCGGCGCGCTGCTGGCCTCGGCCTGCTTGCGATAATGAGCGATCTCGGCCCGGCAGATCGGGCAACGATCGTTATAGAGAATGCGTGTCTGTTCCATATGCCGGAGCTATGGGGACGGGCCGCCACGTCAAGCCGCGGGCACAAGCCCGTGAAGCCACTGGACGCCGCGCGCGGACCGGCTACGCTCCGCCACGTCATGCCGATGATCCGCCCCCTCGCCCTCGCCCTGCTGGCCGCGCTGTCGCTGGCGGCCTGCGTGCCAAGTGTTGCGCCCACCGCCCCGCGCACGGCCGCGCCGACCGAGGCAGAGCTGGCCGCACGCGCCCGCCAGGCCGTGCTGAACTTCGACGAGGTCGTCACCCGCGTCGAACCCGTGGCCGAGCAGGTCTGCCGCGAAGAGACGCCCGACCAGCCCTGCGATTTCGTCATCTATGTCGATCGTGCGCCTGAAAGCGGCGTCAACGCCTTTCACACGCTCGACGCACAAGGGCAGCCCGCCATCATCTTCACCCTCGGCCTGATTGCCGTCGCCCGGAACACCGATGAGCTGGCCTTCATCATGGGTCACGAGGCCGCGCACCACATCGCGCGCCACATTCCCATGGGCCAGCGCCGTGCCGCCCAGGGGGCCGAGGCCTTCGCCCGGATCGCGCAAGCCCGCGGCGCCGGACCCGCCGAGATAGGTGAGGCGGCGCAGATCGGAGCCTTTGTCGCAAGTCGCGAATTCGGCCAGCAGGCCGAGCTGGAGGCAGACGCGATCGGCACGATCATCGCCGCGCGGGCGGGCTATGACCCGCTTGTCGGCGCCGAGTTCTTCACCCGCATCCCCGATCCAGCGCGCGAGTTCCTGTCGACTCATCCGCCGAATGCAGCGCGCATCCGTATCGTGCGCCAGACGCTCGCGGCCCTCGGCCCCTCTTGATCTGCGTCAAGGCGGGGTGCCCCCCGTCGGCTAGGCTTTCCCCATCGGAAGGGAGCCGATCCGCAACGCGACAAGGGGTAATGCCATGCAGGGCAAACTGACACGCGACCGCCATGAGGGGCTTATGACCCGGATGGCCAAGACCCTCGGCGCCGATCTCGACGCCGCTGAACTGCGCGGCGACCTGCCGCCCGAGATGCGCGAAGACATGCTGATGGCCTGTACGGGGTGTTCCGACCCTAACGGCTGCCAGCACTGGCTCGACACGCATGAGCGGGCCGAGGCCGCGCCGGGCTACTGCCGCAACGGTTCGATCCTGCGCAGCCTTGCCGCCGAGTGACACCCCCTTTCCGGGAGCCCCAAGATGAGTGAGTGCCACCCCCGCCCCCTGGGCGAAGAGAAACGCCACTACTGGCTGGCCGTCGGCATGGCGCAGGCCACCGGCGCCGACCTGCAGCGTGCCTTGGACGAGGGCGTGATCAGCAACGGCGACTGGGCCGGCGTGGTTCAGCGGTGCCGTGGCTGCGGCTGGACGGAAGGCTGCGATTGCTGGATGGCCGCCCAGGAAAAGGGCAGCGCCGCCCTGCCAGCTGCCTGCCCCAACGCCGAGGTTTTCGCCCGCGTGATCGAGGCGTTGGACCCGGCCTGACCCCTTGGTTCAGTGCGTTTCGCGCGCCAACCACTCGGCGGCGTCTTTCGTGGTCTGCACCTGCTCCCACGTGATGACCGGCACGTCATAAGGATGCTCGGCCTCGAGAAAGGCCACCAGTGCCGGGCGCGCGGCCTCTGACGTCTTGAAGATCACGATCACCTCGTCATCCTCGGCGATCTCGCCCTGCCAGTGATACAGGCTCCGAACCCCGTCGATGATGTTGGCGCAGGCGGTGACATGCTCTGCCAAGGCCGCGCGGGCCAGCCGCTCGGCGCTGTCACGGTCGGGGCAGGTGGTGGTGACGTGGATCATGGGGCGCAGCGTAGCGCCAGGGCGCCCCTGCACTCAAGCCAGACGGCTGCCCCAGAGGTCGTAGTCGCTCGCCTCGTCCACCTCGACCTCCACGAGGTCGCCGGGGTCCAGCCCCTCGAACCCCTCGTCGATGAAGAGGTTGCCGTCGATCTCGGGGGCATCCGCCATCGTCCGGCAGGTCGCCCCCTCATCATCGACCGCATCCACCAGCACCGTCATCCGGCGCCCGACCTTGGCGGCGAGCTTTGCCTCGGAAATGGCCTGCGCCTTTTCCATGAAGCGGTCCCAGCGTTCCTGTTTGACCTCGTCGGGCACATGATCGGGCAGCGCGTTCGAGCGCGCGCCGTCCACGTTCTCGTATTGGAAGCACCCGACCCGATCGAGCTGCGCCTCGTCCAGCCAGTCGAGCAGGGTCTGGAACTCTTCCTCGGTCTCGCCGGGATAGCCGACAATAAAGGTGGAGCGCAGCGTGATGTCGGGGCAGTCCCGCCGCCAGGCCGCGATCTCGTCCAGCGTGCGCGAGGCCGCGGCGGGCCGCGCCATGCGCTTCAGCGTGTCGGGGTGGGCGTGCTGAAACGGGATGTCGAGATAGGGCAGAAGCCCGTTCGACGCATCCGCCATCAGCGGGATCAACTCGCGCACATGGGGGTAGGGGTAGACATAGTGCAAGCGAACCCAGGCACCGAGTGTGGACAAGTCTCTGGATAGATCGAGAATCGGAAACTTTGCCTCGCGCCCCTTCCAGTCCGTTCCATAGGCCGAGGTGTCCTGGCTGATCACGAGGATCTCTTTCACCCCCGCCTCGACCAGTTTCTCGGCCTCGCGCATCACCGCCTTGGCGGGCCGCGACACCAGCCGCCCGCGCATATCGGGGATGATGCAGAACCGGCACTTGTGATCGCAGCCCTCGGCGATCTTGAGATAGCTGTAATGGCGTGGCGTCAGCTTGACGCCCGCGGGTGGAAGCAGGTCGACGAACGGGTCGGGGCTGGGCGGCACGGCGGCATGGACCGCATCGAGCACCTGCTCGTATTGGTGCGGGCCGGTCACCGCCAGCACCTTGGGATGCACGCCGGTGATATACTCGGGCTCTGCGCCCAGACACCCGGTTACGATCACGCGCCCGTTCTCGCGCAACGCCTCGCCGATCGCCTCGAGGCTTTCGGCCTTGGCACTGTCGAGAAACCCGCAGGTGTTCACGATCACCGCCTCTGCACCTGCGTAGTCGGGCGAGATCGCGTAGCCCTCGGCCCGGAGCCGCGTCAGGATGCGCTCGCTGTCGACCAACGCCTTGGGGCAGCCGAGCGAGACCATCCCGATCCGGGGCTGGCCGGGGCGGGCCTCATCGGTGAGGCGGGCGCGCGCGAGGTCGGGGCGCAGGTCTGGCGGGTTCTGGCTCATGGCCGTGGCAGATAGCCCTTTGCGCGGCGAAGGGGAAGACAGGCCGCCCCGCTTCGCGCTAGACTCCGACGAAAACGGGCAGAGGCTTTTTTCATGCGGTGGATTATTCGGTTTGTGGGAGCGATCGTGCTGGTCGCGGTCTTGGCCGTCGGTGCGCTTTTCGCCGTGCCGACCGAGCGGATCGCGTCGCTCGCCGCCGACAGGCTGGGCGAGGCGCTTGGCCGCGAGGTGACGCTCTCGGGCGAGGTCCGGCCCACGCTCTGGCCGCATCTTGGCGTCCGCGCAGAGGGACTGAGGGTCGGCAACCCGGACTGGGCCGGCGACGCTCCGCTGATCGCCGCCGAGGCGTTGTCGGTCCGCGTTCCGTGGGCCGCGGTTCTGGCCGGCGATGTCCAGATCGACGAGGTGACGCTGGTCGCGCCGGAAATCACCCTTGTGCGCGCCGCCGACGGGCGTGTCAGCTGGGCGTTCTCCGAAGCCGCGCCCGCGGACGGCGCTGGAGAGACAACTGCGGGTCAGGCCCGTCCCGTCACCATCACAGCCGCAGAGATCAGCAGCGGGGCCCTGACCTGGCGCGACGACGTCGCCGGCCAGAGCCTGCGGATCACGGATCTGGATGCGCGGCTTGCCCTTCCTTCGGACGGGTCCGCGCGTATCGCCGCCGAGGCAAGCGTGAATGGCACCGCGCTGTCGCTCGAGGCCGAAGCCACCCGCTTCACTGCCCTGTTGGACGGTGGGTTGAGCGAGGTCGACGTGGCGCTTGACTGGTCGGGCGGTGATGTAGGCTTCGCGGGGCGGGTCGGGCTGGCGCCTGCCCTTGATGGCGAGATCGCGATCGAGGCGACTGATCTCGATCCGCTTCTCGCGATCCTTGGCGCGGCCATGCCGGACCTTCCGCAGGGCTTCGGCCGTGACAGGCTCGCCCTGTCCGGTCGTGTGACGCTGACCGAGGAGGGCAGTGCCCACCTGAGGGATGGTCAGGTGACGCTTGACGACACTGCGCTTGCTGTCGCGCTCGATATGACACCCGGTCCCGAACGCCCGATGATCCGTGGTGCCGTTTCGGGCGCACGGCTGGTTCTGCCCGGAGACGGGGGGGCAGGCCAAGGTAGTGCCACCGGCACGGGCTCTGCTCCGGTGGCGGGTTGGTCCCGTGATCCCATTGACGTCTCCGGGCTTTTTGCGGTGGATGCCGAAATCGCCATGGCGGTGGAACGCCTCGAGGGGTCAGGGCTGGCGGTTGGCCCCGTCGATCTTCGGGCAACGCTGACGAACGGGCGGTTGGTGTTCGACATCAGCGAGATCGCGGCCTACGGCGGTACGCTGATGGGCCAATTCGTGGTCAATGGGCGCGGCGGGCTCTCGGTTGGGGGCGACCTGTTGCTTGCCGGGGTGCAACTCCAGCCTTTGCTGAGCGATCTTGCCGACTATGACCGGTTGCAGGGCGCAGGCAGCGCCAGCCTGCAATTCCTGGGTGTCGGCAACGACATGGCCACGATCATGTCGGGTCTCGAGGGCCAGGGCGACCTTTCGTTCGGGGCCGGTGCGATCGAGGGATTGGATCTTGCCGGCATGATCCGGACGCTCGATCCGTCTTATCGCGGCGAGGGGGCGAGGACGGTCTACGACCAGATCGCGGGGAACTTCACCATCGCGGACGGGGTGCTGTCGAACGACGACCTTCGGCTTGACGCGCCCTGGGGCGAGGTGACGGGGGAAGGCACCGTAAACCTCGGGCAGCAAACGCTGAATTACCGCTTGATCCCCGGCTTCGTCGAGGGCGAAGCGGGCGCCCGGATCAGGGTGCCGATCCTCGTCTCGGGTCCTTGGGCGTCGCCCTCGATCCGGCCGGATCTGGAGTATCTCGCCGAGCAGGAGCTGGCGGCGGAGCGGGAGCGGCTGGAAGCCGAGGCGCGGGCGCGGTTGGAGGCGGAGGCGGAGCGTTTGGAGGCAGAGGCGATCAGCCGGGCGAACGAGGCGTTGGGCACGGAGTTCAATGCCGAGACGACCGGGGAAGATGCGCGCGACGCCATCGAGCAACGCTTGCGCGACGAGGCGCAGCAGCAGCTTCTGCGGCTTCTGGGCCAGGGCGATTGAGAGGGTGAACATGGTGAAGAAACAGGGTCTTGCGATGCTGGTACTGACGGTCGTCCTGGCGGCCTGCGGGGGCGGTCGGGATGCGCCCGTGGGGTCGCCGACCGTGTCGTCGAGCCTATACCCCGGCGAGACGCCCGAGATGCGTCGCCTGGTGCAGCGTTATGCACAAGTGCATGATATCCCAGAGCCTTTGCTTCATCGCGTGATACAGCGCGAAAGCGATTACCGCGCCGACGCCCGCAACGGCCCTTACTGGGGACTGATGCAGATCCTGCCCCAGACGGCCCGTACGATGGGCCATGACGGACCACCCGAGCAGCTGCTCGATCCGGAGGTCAACCTGACCTACGCGGGGCGCTATCTGCGGGGCGCATGGCTGGTCTCGGACGGGGATATCGACGCGGCGGTGAGGTGGTACGCGCAGGGGTATTATTACGAAGCGAGGGACCGCTGTCTGCTGGTCGAGACGGGTCTGAACGACCGCGAGATCGCGCGGCATTGCCGCTGATTTCGAGGGTCACACCCCGTACACACCGCGTACACACCCTGTACATACGCGCGGCGCAGGCGCAGCGAGGCCGGACGTCCTGTGTTCGACGGAACTCCGAAGCCCCCCCCGCAGCCGCCGGTTCGGGCTTGGCGTTCACCTCGGCGGTGACGGTTTCGAGCCCTGGCCGAGCGGCCACGCCCTAGCGATAGCCGAAATCCGGCAGGAGTTCGGAGGCCTTGAAGGGCGGGCCGCCGTCCTCGGCGGTGGCGATCTGGCCCTCGATCAGCAAGAGCGCGTAGCCGTGTACCATGCTCCAGAGCATCCATTCCGTGCGCCAGGGCGCGCCGGGGGCATCGGCCTTGTCCCAGTCGAGGCCGTGGGCGATGCCGCGCAGGACCTCGTAGCTGGCCCATGACGCTGCCCTCAGCTCGGGGTCGTCGTGGTTGCAGAGCGTTTTCGAGAACATCAGGCGGAAGAGTTCCGGGTGGGCGAGCGCAAAGCGCAGGTAGCCGTCGCAGGCGGCATGCAGGCGCGGCTTGCCGGGCGCTTCGCCCTCGACCCCGCGACGCATCTCGGCGGCGTGTAGGCGAAAGCCCTCGGTCGCGATGGCGGTCAGCAGGCCGCGCAGCCCGTCGAAGTGATTCTTCGGCGCCGTGTGGCTGACGCCGACGCGCGCGGCAATGGCGCGAAGCGACAGGTTTTCGAGGCCGGTTTCCTCGAGCAGTTCCAGCCCGGCGGCGATCAGAGCCGGTTTCAGGTCGCCGTGGTGATAGGTTTTTCGTTTTCCAGTCAATGCTCTAGCCCCACATATTTCCAATGTAAATTTTTCTGCTGGACTCTGCAAGCTGAGATCAGACACAAATATCCAATGGAAATTTACAGCGGAGATATGACGATGACACCCGAAGAGCTCTTCTCGCTGGCCGGAACGGCAGCGATGGCGGGGTGGGCGCTGCTTGTCCTTGGCCCGCGCCGGTACCGCTGGTTCAACGCGATCCCGCTCTGGGTGATCCCGGCTGGCCTGTCGTTGGTCTATGGCTTGCTGATCCTGAGCCGGTTCTCCGGCATGGGCGGCGGGTTCGACAGCCTCGCCTCGGTGGCGGTGCTCATGTCGGATGACTGGGCGCTCTTGGCGGGCTGGGTGCATTACCTGGCCTTCGACCTGTTCGTGGGCGCGGTGATGGCCGCGCGGATGGACCGGGTGGGCGTGGGCCGCGTCGTGCAGGCGCCGATCCTGATCTCGACCTTCATGCTGGGGCCGCTTGGCTTCCTGATCGCGGGGCTGACGGAGTTGGGTCTGCGGGCCCGCCTGATCCCCACTCAAACCCATACCCTGAATGGAGCGCCCCATGTCGCTGCTTGAAACGAATCTTCCCGCGATCCGCGCCGAGGCGCCGTCGCAGTTTCACGTCCTGACCGTGGTCTCGGCGATCCTTCTGGCGGTGTCCGTTGCGTGGGGCCTTGTGGATGCAAGGCTGATCGACGGGGTGCCGGTCTGGATGAAACCGTTGAAATTCGCGCTGAGCTTCGTGGCGCTTTTCGGAACCATCGCGCTGGTCGAGCGGCAGATGTCGCCGGCCGCGCGCGGTGGCTGGACGCTGAAGATCACCGGTTGGGTGATGGCCGCGGCCTTCCTGTCGGAGATGGCCTACATGATGTACCAGGGCGCGCGGGGTGAGGCGTCGCATTTCAACGTCGGCACGCCGTTCCATCGCTTCATGTACGAAGTCGTGATGGCCGCAGGGGCCGTGTCGCTCGTTCTGGGCGTTGCGGTCATCGGCTGGCTGGTCAAGCGCGACAGGGCGGCTGGCCTTGGAGCCGGGCTGCGCGAAGGGATCTGGCTGGGCTTTGCGGCAACCTTCGGTCTGACGATGATCACGGCGGGCTACCTGAGCGTCAACGGCGGGCATTTCGTGGGGCTGCACACCGAGGACGCGGCCACCGTTCCGCTGTTCGGATGGTCGGGGGTCACGGGCGATTTGCGACCCGCGCATTTCGCCTCGATCCACGCGATGCAGGTGCTGCCGCTGCTTGGATTGTGGCTGGATCGGCGCGGGGAGGATGCCGCCGTGCGGGGTGTGCGGATCGGAACCGTGGCCTACGCGGTGCTGACGCTGGCACTGTTCGCGCAGGCCCTGATGGGGATGCCGCTGATCCCGCTTGGGTAAGCGGACCCGCCGGACACGAAAAGCCCCGGTCCTTGTGGCCGGGGCTTTGGTCTGTCAGCGGCGGCGGTCGCGGCGGCTGCTCATGGGTTGGAAGGCGACGCCGACATGGGCCTCGCAATAGGGTTTGCCCTGTTGGACGGGCAGGCCGCAGAAGTAGAAATCATCCGTGGCGGGGTCGCCGATCGGCCATTTGCAGGTCCGTTCGGTCAGCTCCATCAGGCTGATGCGCTTGGCGGTCTTCTCGACCTCCTGCACCTTGGCGAGCGCTTCGGGGCTGATCTCGTTCGCGGAGGGCTGGGGCGGCAGGGGCTGGCCCGCGGGCACGATGGGCTTGCGCAGCGGCGTCACGTTGGCCGGGCGCGGCGCGGGGTCGGGCTCGGACACGGCGGCGGGCTGCTCGGGTTGGGCCGGCGCTGCCTTGGTCTCTTCCTTCTTCGGCTTGTCGGCGGGCTTGGCGTCAGCCTCTTTCGCGGGCGCGGCCTTGGACGTGCCGGTGGCCGCGCTGCCCGCGCGGTTCGACAGGCCGAGGCGATGCACCTTGCCGATCACCGCGTTGCGGGTGACGCCGCCAAGCTCCTTCGCGATCTGGCTGGCCGACTGGCCTTCGCCCCACATCTTCTTCAACAGCTCGACGCGTTCGTCGGTCCAGGACATGCCCGTCTCCTGAATTTGGGGCCGCATGGCGCGCAGCCCGTCCCAAGGCCCACTCATATGGCGGATCGGGGCCGAAGATTGAAGCCCCATTCTAGGCCTATGGCCTGTGCTGGCAAGTCGCTGCCGGGGCTTGGGCGCACGGGTTGCGATGCAGGGGCGCGCGGTGCGAGGGTCGGGGCATGAGATGGCCACCGCTTCTGCTTGCCCTGCTGACCGGTTTTGCGCCGATCCCTGCCTTGGCGGACCTGTCCGATATCGCCACGCGGTTGTCGGCGCATCCGACCGTTCCGGGCGCCGCGGTGGGCTGGGTCACGGCCGAGGAACAGGCGCTCGCGGTGGCCGGCCTGCGCCGCCAAGGTGAAGCGGCAGAGGTGGCCGAGAGTGACCTTTGGCACATCGGGTCACTGACGAAGTCGATGACGGCGACACTGGCCGCGCGCATGGTCGAGGCGGGGCGGATCGGGTGGGAGAGCACGATCGGCGACGTGCTGGGCGATGTGCATCCGGGGATGGAGGCGGCCTGGCGCGAGGTCACGCTGGAAGAGTTGTTGCGCCATGCCTCGGGGATGCGGGCGAACCCGGGGGTGCTGGCGCGTCTGTGGCAAGGGGACATGGCGCGTGCCGACTACGTGGCCGCGATGCTGGCCGAAGGGCCGGCGGGGCCGCGGGGCGGGTTTCTCTATTCCAACGCCGGCTATGTCGTGGCGGGCGCGATGCTGGAGGCGGCGGGTGGTGCGACCTGGGAAGAGCTGGTCGCAGCCGAGGTGTTCGGGCCGCTCGGGTTGGCCTCGGCGGGGTTCGGGCCGCCCGAGGGAGAGCAGCCGCAGGGGCATCGTGGGGGGCTCTTGGGTGGCCTCAGGCCCGTGCCGCCGGGGCCGCGGGCCGACAACATTCCGGCGCTGGGGCCTGCGGGGCGGGTGCATCTGTCGGCAGGCGATATGCTGCGCTACCTGCGGGCGCACCTGGTGGGTGATGCGGGGTTCTTGTCGGCAGACAGCTGGGCGCGGTTGCACCGGGCCGAGGGGCCTGGAGATTACGCGCTGGGCTGGGCCGAGGTGGACGGTGTCCTGCGTCATTCAGGGTCGAACACGCTGTGGTTCGCGCAGATGCGGCTTTACCGGGCCGAGGGCGTGGCGGTTTTCGTCGCGGTGAATTCCGCCGTGCTGGAGGAGGTGCGCGGCCCGGTCGAGGCGGCGGCGGAGGCGGCCCTTGCCGAAGCTATCCGCGCGGGCGGCGGTTGACGCGTTCGCGCCAGGCCAGAAGGGCCGCACCCGCGATGATGATAGCTGCGCCCAGCAGGCTTAGCGGGGCGGGCAGGACTCCGAACAGGGCGGCGTCGTAGAGAGCGGCGAAAACCAGCGTGAGATAGGAGAAGGGCGTGACGAAGCTCGCGTCGGCGCGGGCCATGGCGCTGACGAAGCAGAATTGCGCGGCGGCCATGACGGTGCCGATGGCGGCCATGCCCGCCCATTGCTGCGGCGTGGGCGGTTGCCAGACCCAGATGACGGCGGCGGTCGCGATGCAGAGGCCGATGGTGTTGTTGACGAGCAGGATTTGCAGCGGGCGCTCGCGGCCCGAGAGGCGCTTGATGAAGATCAGCTCGAGCCCGAGGGCGAGGGCCGCACCGAGGGCGAGGAGCGCGCCGGGCTCGATGCCACCCTCGCCCGGACGGATCAGGATGAGCGCGCCGCAGAAGGCGATGGCAGCGGCCAGCCAGCGCCACTTGCCCACCCGTTCGCCCAAAAGCGGGATGGCGAGGATCATTCCGAAGATCGGGTTGAGAAAGCTGATGGCGGTGGCATCCGCCAGCGGGATCGCGGCTGCGGCGGCAAACATGAGCGTCACGCCCGACCAGCCGCAGAGGGTGCGTGCGGTGTGGGTCTTGAGGTCGGGGCGCGTGAGCGTCGGGCGCAGAGCCGCCACGGTCGCTGTGATGACGAGCCACGCGAAAAGGAAGCGGCCGAAGCTGACCTGAAGCGGGTGCAGGGCCGGGCCCAGCGTGTCGGTGCCGAGCGCCTTGGCCAGAAGCGTCGTGCCCGCGATAAGCGCGGTCGCGGCGATCATGAAGGCGATGGCCGCGCCCGGCGCGTCGGCACGGGGGGCGGGCGGCAGGGCGGCGGGCGGCACCGCGCCCTGCGGCGTAAGCGGCTCGGTCATGGGGACGGCGTCACACCCCGAGGCAGTGGCGCATGATCGCCTTTTGCGCGTGCAGCCGATTTTCCGCCTCGTCGAAGATGACCGAGTTCGGGCCGTCCATGACGGCATCGGTCGCCTCTTCGTTGCGGTGCGCGGGCAGGCAATGCATGAAAAGCGCGTCGGGCTTGGCGTGTTTCATCAGCGCCTCGTTCACCTGGTAGGGGCGCAGCTGGTTGTGGCGGCGTTCGCGCGTGGTCTGGCTGTCATGCATCGACACCCATGTGTCGGTGACGACCAGATCGGCCCCTGCGACGGCGCGGGCGGGGTCGCGCTCGATGGTGACGGCGACGCCCTTGGCGCGCGCCTCGTCGAGGAATACGCGCTCGGGGTCGAGGGTTTCCGGGCCGGAGAAGGTGAGGTCGAAGCCGAACTGCCCCGCGGCATGGGCGAAGCTGGCGAAGACGTTGTTGCCGTCGCCGCACCAGGTCACTTTTTTCCCGGCGATCGGGCCGCGATGCTCCTCGAACGTCAGGATATCGGCCATGATCTGGCAGGGGTGGGTGCGGTTCGTCAGCCCGTTGATGACAGGCACCGAGGCGTGGTCGGCCATCTCGAGCAGCACGTCCTCTTCAAAAGTGCGCAGCATGATGAGGTCGACGTAGCGCGACAGGACACGGGCGGTGTCGGCAATGGTCTCGCCGTGGCCGAGCTGCATTTCGGAGCCGGACAGCACCATGGTTTGCCCGCCCATCTGGCGCACGCCCACGTCGAAGCTGACGCGGGTCCGGGTCGAGGGTTTCTCGAAGATCAGCGCGACCATGCGCCCAGCGAGCGGCTGCTCGTCGTCGGGGGCACCCTTGGGGCGATCGCGGCGGGCCTGTTTCATCGCGGCGGCCTGGTCGATCATGGACCTGAGGGCGGCGGGGTCGGTCTTGTTGATGTCGAGGAAATGGGTCATGGCGTTTCGCCTTTGGCTGGCGTGGGGCCAGTGGGGGGCTGACTGCCCCCCACACCCCCCGTGCGTATTTCTGGAAAGATGAAGGATCAGGCGGCGGCGATCTTTCGGCTGAGTGCCGTGGCGGCGGCGTCGAGACGCGAGACGCCTTCGGCGATCTCTTCTTCGGTGATGGTGAGGGCGGGCAGGACGCGCAGCACGTTGTCGCCCGCGGGGACGGTCAGGATGTGGGCGTCGTAACCCGCCGCGACGACATCGGTGTTGGTGGGCTTGCACTTGAGACCCAGCATCAGGCCCGCGCCGCGGACGCCCTCGAAAATGTCGGGGTGGGCTGCGACCAGCCCCTCGAGCCGCTGGCGCAGATAGCCCGCCTTGGCGTTCACCTCGTCGAGGAAGCCGGGCTTGGTGATCTCGTCCATCACCGCCGCGCCGACGGCGCAGCCCAGCGGGTTGCCGCCATAGGTGGAGCCGTGGGTGCCCGCGGTCATGCCGCGCGCGGCTGTTTCCGTGGCGAGCAAAGCGCCGATCGGGTAGCCGCCGCCGATGCCCTTGGCGACCATCATGATGTCGGGTGTTATCCCCGCCCATTCATGCGCGAAGAGGCGGCCGGTGCGGCCGACGCCGCACTGGATCTCGTCGAGGATCAGGAGAAGGCCATGCTCGTCGCAGAGGTCGCGCAGGCCCTTTAGGCATTGGTCGGGGAGCGGGCGGATGCCCGACTCGCCCTGGATCGGTTCGACCATGATCGCGCCCACGTCAGGCTCGGCAGCTGCGGCGCGAAGCGCGTCGTGATCGCCGAAGGGGAGCTGCCGGAAGCCGGGCAGGAGGGGGCCGAAGCCCTTGGTCAGTTTCTCGGAGCCTGCCGCCGAGATCGCGGCAATGGAGCGGCCGTGGAAGGCCCCCTCGAAGGTGAGGATCGTGGTGCGCTCGGGCGTGTCGCTGTCGGCCCAGTACTTGCGGGCCATCTTGACGGCAAGCTCGGTCGCCTCGGTGCCCGAATTGCAGAAGAAGACGGTGTCGGCGAAGGTATGCTCGACCAGCCGTTCGGCCA
>CAZVQL010000030.1:0-19597 GCA_964629305.1 uncultured Roseicyclus sp. | reverse complement strand
CTGTAACTCCGCCGGGGAGACCCATGCCTGGTTCGATTCCAGGGTCGCCCACCATTCCCCCCTCCTCATGGTAGATCTACCCCGCTTCAGGGCGGCAATTTCCGTTGGCTGCGCGCAGTGAGGCAGGCGCGCACTCGCCGGGATTTCGTTGAGGCAACGAATTCTTAACGCTTGTCGGCGTAGCTCTGTTGCAACCGCACCTGCGGCGGCTCGCAGCTTTGACAGGGGTAGAGCAAAGTGACCTTTGTTTCGAATTATCAGGGCGGTGCCGGCACAGCTGCCTCCACGTGTCTGGGTGCTGCGTGCGTGGGGCATCGGTCACTCGTCTACCGGGCCTGCAAGCTTGTGCTCGAGTTCATCTTCACGACGCTCGTGTTGCTGCCTGCAATGCTGATCGTGGCCACGACACTTGTGTTTCTGAACCCGTATCTCAATCCCGGACCGGTGTTTTTCGGACAGCCGCGCATGGGTCGGCATTGCAGGCCGTTCCGTGCCTTCAAGTTTCGTACGATGACAGAACATCGCAACAGTCAACGCGGCCCCGATGACCCGATCGAGACAGACCGGATCACGCCGCTCGGCCAATGGTTGCGAAAATCCCGCTTTGACGAGTTGCCCCAGATCCTGAATGTGTACAGGGGTGACATGAGCCTCATCGGTCCCAGACCAGATGAGTTTCGCCACGCACAGCACTACCTTCACAGCATCCCTGCGTATCGCGACCGACATAGCGTGCGCCCCGGCATCAGCGGGTTGGCGCAGATCGAACTCGGGTATGCCGAGGGGATGGACGCCACCCGGCGCAAGACGCGTGCTGATATGGACTACATCGCGCGGGCGACGATCTGGCTCGACCTCTGGATCTTCTGGCGCACCATCGTGACCGTGGTCCGGATGCGCGGCGCGTAGAGGGCGAACGGGGCTGGCGCGGACCGCGTAGCACGACTAGGCTCGCGCTGACCCAAGTGCGTTCAACCGAGCAGAGTATGCCCGCGAAATCAAAGCCGCAGCAGACGCATACGGCCAAGGGCCGGTTCAACGTCGTGATCGTGGCCCAGCAAGGACGCCTCGAATACGAGGCCGTGGTCTTCGCTGCGTCGTTCCGCCGGTTCAACCCCGATTTTGCCGGTCGCCTTCTCGTCGCCGAACCGCAACCCGGGCCCCGCTGGTCGCGGGATCCTCGGATTGGCACACCGGCGGTTCGGCAGTTGCTCACAGAGGAATTCGGGGCCGAGATTCTGCCCTTCGACAGCCTGCATTTCGGCGAGAGCTATCCCTACGGCAACAAGATCGAGGCGTTGGCCGCCCTGCCCCCGGATGAGCCCTTTGTTTTTTTCGACACCGACACCTTGATCACCGGCGATCTTTCCGAGGTGCCCTTCGACTTCGACCGCCCCTCGGCCAGCCGGAAGGTCGAAGGCACCTGGCCGAAGATCGAGCTTTACGGGCCGGGCTACACGGCGACGTGGAAGGCGCTCTACGAAAAATTCGGCCTCGACTTCGACAGCTCGCTCGATGCCGCGTGGCCCGACGAATACTGGCGCAGATACCTGTACTTCAACGCAGGCTTTTTCTACTACCGCGACCCGGCCGAGTTCGGGCGGCGCTTCACCGAGTACGCCCTTGCCATCCGCGATGACCGACCCGCCGAACTGATCTGCCAATCCCTGGATCCGTGGCTCGACCAGGTCGCGCTGCCGCTGGTCATCCACGCGCTCGGCGGCGGGCGCGATGCCCTGCCAGAGGGCTGGCTCGACGGTTCGCACAGCTGCCACTACCGCGTCCTGCCGCTGGCCTACGCACGCGAAGCCCAGCGCGCCATTGACGTGCTGGAAGAGGTCACTTCACCCAACAAGATCAAGAAGGTGTTGAAGGCTTACGAGCCGATGAAACGCATGATCTACCAGGGCAAGGGCGCAAAGGCGCGCGCGCTTTTCGATCGCGAGAACCTGCCCCGCAAGGAACAGGCGATCCGCAACACGCTGAAACGCGAAAAGCTCTGGCTGCGCTGAGCGACGCGCAAACGAAAAAGGCCGCACCACCATGGCGCGGCCGATCTTGCTACGTTCGAGGCTGGATCAACCGGCGCTGGCCGGCTCTTCCTTCTTGCGCTCGGCATAGATCATCAGGGGCTGCGCGTCGGAGGTCACGGCTTCTTCGTTGACTACCACCTCTTCGACGCCCTCGGCGCTCGGCAGGTCGAACATCGTGTCGAGTAGGATGTCCTCCATGATCGACCGCAACCCGCGCGCGCCGGTCTTGCGGGCGATGGCGCGTTTTGCGATCGCCTTCAGCGCATCGTCGGTGAACTTGAGCTTCACGTCCTCCAGCTCGAACAGGCGCTGGTATTGCTTGACCAGAGCGTTTTTCGGCTCGGTCAGGATGGTGACCAGCGCATCCTCGTCCAGATCCTCGAGCGTCGCGATCACGGGAAGGCGTCCGACGAATTCGGGGATCAGGCCGAATTTCAAGAGGTCCTCGGGCTCGAGGTCCTTGAAGTGTTCACCCACGGACTTGCTGTCAGGATCGCGCACATCTGCACCGAAGCCCATCGCGCTGCCCTTGCCGCGCTGCGCGATGATGCGGTCGAGGCCGGCGAAGGCGCCGCCGCAGATGAAGAGGATGTTGGTCGTGTCCACCTGCAGGAATTCCTGCTGCGGATGCTTGCGCCCGCCCTGCGGCGGGACGGAGGCGACAGTCCCCTCCATGATCTTCAGAAGCGCCTGCTGCACCCCCTCGCCCGACACGTCGCGGGTGATCGAGGGGTTGTCCGACTTGCGCGTGATCTTGTCGACCTCGTCGATGTAGACAATGCCGCGCTGCGCGCGCTCGACGTTGTACTCGCTCGCCTGGAGAAGCTTCAGGATGATGTTCTCCACATCCTCGCCCACGTAACCGGCTTCGGTCAGCGTGGTCGCATCCGCCATGGTGAACGGCACATCGAGGATGCGCGCAAGCGTCTGCGCCAGAAGCGTCTTGCCGCAACCCGTGGGGCCGATCAGCAGGATGTTCGACTTCGCCAGTTCGATGTCTGACTTCCCGGCGTGGTTCAGGCGTTTGTAGTGATTGTGCACCGCGACCGACAGCACCCGCTTGGCGTGCATCTGGCCGATGACGTAGTCGTCCAGCACCTGACAAATCTCAAGCGGGCTGGGCACGCCGTCGGTGGATTTCAGACCCGCGGTTTTCGTCTCTTCGCGGATGATGTCCATGCAAAGCTCGACACACTCGTCGCAGATGAACACCGTCGGGCCGGCGATCAGCTTGCGCACCTCGTGCTGGCTCTTGCCGCAGAACGAGCAGTAGAGCGTGTTCTTCGAGTCGCTGCCGGATGAATTCGCCATATCGTCCACCTCAACGGGTCTTTAGGGCCAAGCGGGCCCCGGCCCGGACGGCGTCCGGGCCGTGAATTTCCGAAAGCCTAGAACAGGCCAACGGTCACCACAATGTCAAATTCCCCACGCACGGCGAGAGATGCCGCGGACGTGAGCGGAGCCTTACGCGTCATCGCCGCCAGCAGCCGCGCGGCTTTCGACGATCTCGTCGATCAGCCCCCATTCCTTGGCCTGTTCGGGATCCATGAAGTTGTCACGCTCCAACGCGTCGACCACGGTCTCGAAATCCTGCCCGGTGTGCTTCACGTAGATCTGGTTCAGCCGGTCCTTGAGCTTCTGGGTTTCCTTGGCGTGGATCATGATGTCCGTCGCCTGTCCCTGGTAGCCGCCCGAGGGCTGGTGAACCATGATCCGGCTGTTGGGCAGGCTGAAGCGCATCCCCTTTTCCCCCGCCGTCAGCAGGAGCGAGCCCATCGAGGCCGCCTGCCCGATCACCAGCGTCGAGACCTTGGGCTTGATGTACTGCATCGTGTCGTAGATCGACAGGCCGCTCGTCACCACGCCGCCGGGGCTGTTGATGTACATGCTGATTTCCTTCGAGGGGTTTTCCGCCTCGAGGTGCAGCAGCTGCGCCACGATCAGGCTCGACATGCCGTCATGGACGGGGCCGGATACGAAGATGATCCGCTCCTTCAGAAGGCGCGAGAAGATGTCGTAGGCCCGTTCGCCACGGCTGGTCTGTTCGACCACCATGGGCACGAGGGTATTCATGTAGTGCTCGATCGGGTCTTGCATGTCGCCTGCCTCAAGTGGAACCGCCAATGTCCCCGGAGTCTTAGTGGTGGGCATGGGGGGCTGCAAGGGCAGGCGGCGATTCCGTGGACAGTGGCTGCATGGCCGCTACCTCCCGCGCCATGACCGACCAAAGCCCCTTTGCACCGCCATCCGCCACGCGCACCGAGGCCCTCGCACGCTTGTCGCGGTTCCTGCCCCACGCCGGGCGCGACTATGCGGCGCGGCGCAACTACGACCTGCCCGACGCGGGGCATCCGCATGTCTCGCGCCTTTCGCCCTACCTGCGGCATCGCCTGATCACCGAGGAAGAGGTGCTGGCCGCCGTCCTCGGGCGCTTCTCTCTCGGCACCGCCGAAAAATTCGTGCAGGAAGTGTGCTGGCGCACCTATTGGAAAGGCTGGCTCGAGATGCGGCCGGCGGTCTGGTCGGCCTATCGCCGCGAACTGGCCGAGGTGCTCGAGGGCGCCGATGCGGGGCTTTCCGCCCGTCTGGCCGCAGCCGAGGCCGGTGAAACCGGTATCGACTGCTTCGACGCCTGGGCACAGGAGCTGGTCACAACCGGTTACCTGCACAATCACGCGCGGATGTGGTTCGCCTCGATCTGGATCTTCACGCTGCGGCTGCCCTGGCAGGCGGGGGCGGATTTTTTCCTGCGCCACCTTCTCGACGGCGACCCGGCGTCTAACACGCTGGGCTGGCGTTGGGTTGCGGGGCTGCAGACGCGCGGCAAGCACTACATCGCACGGCCCGACAACATCGCGCGCTATACCGAGGGGCGGTTTTCGCCCAAGGGCCTCGTGACCGACGCCGCGCCGCTGGACGGGCCGCCGCCGCCACAACGTCGCGCAGCACCGGTCGGGAATACTCCGAGACCTGGATCACGCACCGGGGTGCTGCTGACCGAGGATGACCTTTCGCCGGCCTTTCTTCTCGATGCGCTTGACGGGCCACCCGTAGCCCACGCCGCGCTGACCTCGGTCGCCGGGCGGTCACCCAAGCCGGTGTCGCCCCTCGTCGCACGCTTCACCCAAGACGCGGTCGCAGATGCGGTGGGCCGCTGGTCGGGCCGGATGGGGGCGACTGGCCCCGTGACCGATGACGTCGACGCCATCGCGGCCTGGGCCGAGGCCGAGGGCCTCGATCAGGTGGTCACGGCCTTTGCGCCGGTCGGCCCGGCGGGGGCCGCGCTCGACGCGCTCGATGCGCGGCTGGCACGGTCCGGCATATCGCTGGTGCGCGCCCTGCGCGACTGGGACGGGGCCGCTTGGCCCCACGCCACGCATGGTTTCTTCCGCTTCAAGGAGCGGATACCGGAGCTGGTGGCCGGATTGTGAGCAAACCTGTGGATGGATCACGAAAGTGATTTCCACTGATCGTATTCTGGCGAGAAACGGCAGATTCACCGCCGTCAAATGTAGTAAAAAGACAATCAGCGATCGAGCTGATACCGCGCCATGTCACGCAGGAGCGCGATGAAACCCTCGGTCTGGCTGTCCAGATCGACCTTGCCCAGTTCGGCCGTCGCCGCCGAGGCATCCCCGACCGTTCCCTTTGGGTTCAGATCGTTCGACAGCCACCCAAGATTGGCCTCGGCCATGTGGTAACCCAGCTTGGCCGAACCTTGCCGCAGCGCGGTCTGGCTGCTCTGGAAATCCTCGACCAGGTCACGGCGCACGAGGTCGGGCCAGGCGGCCAGCATCATCGAGGTCTCGGAGAGGCCACCATGGATGTCGACCATCGGTCCGTCAGGGTAGGTATAGACCCGCGCTCCACCAAGCCGCGTCCAAGAGGTCGTGGCGACCGCCATGCCCTTGGCTTGTCGCAACTCGCGCGCGACGATCTCCATCGGGGCGACGTTGCCGCCGTGGCTCGTGACGATCACCATCTTGCGCAGACCGGCGCGCGCGACGCTTTCGCCGATCTCGATCCAGGTCTTGATCGCCGTCTCCCAGGTCAGCGTCAATGTGCCGGGGAATTCAATGTGTTCATTGGATTTGCACACCTGCTGCACCGGCAGGAACGTGGCCGGCAGATCCTCGGGCAGGGCCGCGACGGCGCGTGCGACCATCGCCTCGGCCAACAGCGCATCGACCCCCACGGGCAGGTGCGGCCCGTGCTGTTCGATGGCCGCGATCGGCAAGACCGCGATCCAGTCCGAGGTGTCGCTGTCGGAAAACTCGCGCGTCGTCATCTCGCGCCAATGCGGGCGGGGCAGGGTCATGGGCACCTCCGTTTTGCGCCATAGAAGCGCCCCATGCGGGGATTGTCGAATACGAACACAGCGAATGCCGAAAATTCGGGCGGTCGCCGCACGGCGGCGTCAGCCCAGCGCCTCGAGCCCCGCTTCGGCATAGCGCGGCACCAGCGCACCCAGCCGCAAACCCCGCTCGGGGTCCGACGCATTGCCGTCAAGCGCGCGCTTCTTCACACCTTGCAGGATCGCGGCCATGCGGAAGAAGCAGAAGGCCACGTAGAAGCCGAAATTCTCGATCCTTTCCAAATGCATATGCGCGCAATACTCCGCGACGAAGTCATCATCCGTCGGCAACCCCTCGGCCCTGCGATCCACCCCCGCCAGTCCCCGCCCCTGCTCGCCCGGCGGCATCTGCCATTGCATGATCACCGCGGCTAGGTCGGCGAAGGGATGCCCGATCGTGCTCAACTCCCAATCGAGCACCGCGACGATATCGGGTCGGTCCGGCGCGTAGAGCAGGTTGTCGATGCGGTAATCGCCATGAACCAGTGTCGCGCGGCCGTCCTCCTCCGGGCAGGCCGCATCGAGCGCGGTCATCAACCGGTCCATCGCCGTGATCTGGCCGGTCTCGGTCGCGCGGTACTGCCCCGACCAGCGGTCGATCTGGCGGCGGTAGTAATTGCCCCTCGGCCCGTAGTCGGACAGGCCCACGGCATCGAGGTCAATTTTATGGATTGCCGCAAGAACGCGGCACATCTCTTTGATATAGCTTGCCCTTTCACCGACAGGTACCTCGGGTAGGCGCGGATCGTCGAAGCTGCGGCCCGCCACATGGTCCATCAGGTAAAAGGCCGAACCGATGACGCTGTCGTCCTCGCAAAGCGCGATCATACGGGCGACCGGCACATCCGACCCAGCAAGCGCGCGCTGCACGCGAAACTCCCGCTCGACGGCATGGGCGGATTTCAGGAGCTTGCCGGGCGGCTTGCGCCGCAAGACCCACGCGTCATCGCCCGCCTGCAGAAGATAGGTCGGGTTCGACTGGCCGCCCGCAAATTTCCTTGCGTTCAGAGCGCCTTGCAGGGCAATCCCCTGCCCCGCCATCCACCCGGCGACGGCCTCCAGATCAAGGCTCATCGCGCCGCGTTCGAATACTTGCGCAGTTCAGCGCGCGCCACCTGCCGCCGATGCACGGCATCAGGTCCGTCCGCCAGCCGCAGCGTGCGCAGATCGGCGTAGAGCGCGGCAAGCGGTGTATCCTGGCTGAGGCCCGTGGCGCCGTGCATCTGCATCGCCTCGTCCACGACCTTCAGCGCCATGAGCGGCGCCTGCACCTTGATCTTGGAGATCCAGGGCTGAGCCGCGCGGACGCCCGCGTTGTCCATCATCCAGGCCGCCTTGAGGCACAGCAGCCGCGACATCTCGATCTCGATCCGTGCGTTGGCGATGATGTCGTAATTCGCCCCAAGCTCGGCCAGCGGCTTGCCGAATGCCTCGCGCGAGAGCGCCCTTTTGCACATCAGTTCAAGGGCATACTCGGCGCGGCCAATGGCGCGCATGCAGTGGTGGATGCGCCCCGGTCCCAGCCGCCCCTGCGCCACCTCGAAGCCGCGCCCCTCGCCCAACACGACCGCATCGGCGGGCACGCGCACGTCGGTGAAGCGGATATGCATGTGCCCATGCGGCGCGTCGTCATGGCCGAAGACCGTCATCGGGCGCAGCTTCTCGATGCCGGCGCTGTCGGAGGGCACCAGAAGCATCGTGTGGCGCGCGTGCTTCGCGCCCTCAGGGTCGGTGCAGGCCATGACGATATAAAGGGTGCAGCGCGGGTCGCCCGCGCCGGTTGCCCAGTATTTCTCGCCATTTAGAACGTAATCTTCACCCTGCCGTTCGCATTTTAGCGAAATCTGCGTGGCGTCGGACGAGGCGACCTGAGGCTCGGTCATCAGGTAGGCCGAGCGCATCTCGCCCGCCATCAGTCCGGGCAGCCAGCGCGCCTTTTGCGCGTCGGTACCGTAGCGTTCCAGCACCTCCATGTTGCCGGTGTCGGGCGCGTTGCAGTTGAAGATTTCTGGCGCGATCGTCACGGCGCCCATCTCCTCGGCGAGATAGGCGTATTCGACGGTCGACAGGCCGAACCCCTTGTCGCTGTCCGTCAGCCAGAAGTTCCAAAGACCCTTCGCGCGGGCCTTCTCCTTGAGATCCTTGAGGATTTCGACCTGCCGGTTGGTCATCGCGAAACGGTCGCCCGAGGCGTGCCGCCCAACCTCGGCGTGGTATTCCGCATCAAGCGGCGCGATGTCCTCGCGCACCATCTGCCGCACCTGTTCGACCAACGGCCGAACACGGTCACTCATCCCAAGGTCCATCGCCTCTCCCTCCGCTCCCTTGCGCGAAACGACGCTAGTGGGCCGCGCGGGGTTGCACAACCGGTGCAAATGATATGAATCGAGGCCAACGACGGAGGATCCCATGCCAGACGGACAGACGCGCCACACCGGCCCCTCGCTTGCGCCCTTCGATTGGGCCGACCCGCTCCACCTGACCGACCAGCTGAGCGAAGAAGAGCGCATGGTCGCCGACAGCGCGCGAGCCTATGCGCAGGACAAGCTGGGCGCGCGGGTGACGGACGCCTACCTGAACGAAACGGTCGCGCCCGAGATTTTCGCCGAGATGGGCGAGATGGGGCTGCTCGGCGTCACGATCCCCGAGGAATATGGCGGGCTTGGCGCGGGCTACGTGACCTATGGCCTGGTGGCGCGCGAGGTGGAGCGGATCGATAGCGGCTACCGGTCGATGATGTCGGTGCAATCCTCGCTCGTGATGTACCCGATCAACGCCTACGGCACCGAAGAGCAGAAGCAGAAATACCTGCCGGGCCTTGCCGCGGGCACGCTGATCGGCTGTTTCGGCCTGACCGAGCCCGACGCAGGCAGCGACCCGGCGGGGATGAAGACCGTGGCCAAGAAGATCGACGGCGGCTACCGCCTGTCGGGCGCGAAGATGTGGATCTCGAACGCGCCCATCGCGGATGTCTTCGTCGTCTGGGCCAAGTCCGAGGCACATGGCGGCAAGATCCGCGGCTTCATCCTCGAGAAAGGAATGAAGGGGCTTTCGGCACCGAAGATCGGCGGGAAGCTCAGCTTGCGCGCCTCGGTCACGGGCGAGATCGTGATGGACGGTGTCGAGGTCGGCGAAGATGCGCTTCTGCCCCATGTCGAGGGGCTGAAGGGTCCGTTCGGCTGCCTCAACCGGGCGCGCTACGGCATTGCCTGGGGCGTGATGGGTGCCGCCGAAGACTGCTGGCACCGCGCGCGTCAATACGGCCTCGACCGGGTGCAGTTCGGCCGCCCGCTGGCGCAGACGCAGCTGTTCCAGAAGAAGCTCGCCGACATGCAGACCGAGATCGCGCTTGGCCTTCAGGCATGCTTGCGCGCAGGCCGCATGATGGACGAAGGCAGCTGCGCGCCCGAGGTTATCAGCCTGATCAAGCGCAACAATTGCGGCAAGGCGCTGGATATCGCGCGGGCGGCACGCGACATGCATGGCGGCAACGGCATCATGGCCGAGTACCACGTGATGCGGCATGCCCAGAACCTCGAGACGGTGAACACCTACGAGGGCACGCATGACGTGCACGCTCTGATCCTGGGCCGGGCGCAGACCGGGCTTCAGGCGTTTTTCTGACGCCTCAGACGGCTTCCAGCGCGACGGCGATCCCCTGCCCCACGCCCACGCACATCGTGGCGAGCGCCCGGCGCCCGCCGCGCGCCTTCAGTTCCAAGGCCGCGGTGCCGGTGATCCGTGCGCCCGACATGCCAAGGGGATGGCCCAGTGCAATGGCCCCGCCGTTGGGGTTCACGTGGGCCGCGTCATCGGGCAAGCCCAGCTGCCGCAGAACGGCGAGGGATTGCGCAGCGAATGCCTCGTTCAGTTCGATCACGTCGAAATCCGAAGGGCTGAGCCCAAGGCGGCCACAGAGCTTCCGCACCGCGGGCACCGGGCCCACGCCCATGATCCGCGGCGCGATGCCCGCGCTCGCCCCGCAGGTGACGCGCGCGATCGGCATGAGGCCATGCGCCCGCATCCCGGCCTCGGAGGCGAGGATCAGCGCCGCCGCCCCATCGTTCACGCCCGAGGCATTGCCCGCCGTCACGCTGCCGTCGCGGCGGAAGGGCGTGGGCAGTTTTCCGAGCTTTTCCAAGGTCGTCACCCGCGGATGCTCGTCCGTGTCCACCACCAACGCCTCGCCCCGGCGCTGCGGGATCGTCACCGGCGCGATTTCATCGGCGAAGCGCCCGCTTGCCTGCGCGGCGGCGGCGCGGTCCTGGCTGCGTAGCGCGAAGGCATCCTGGTCGGCGCGGGCCACCTCGAAGTCCTCGGCCACGTTCTCGGCCGTCTCGGGCATCGAATCGATGCCGTATTGCGCCTGCAGGATCGGGTTTACGAAGCGCCAGCCGATGGTCGTGTCGTAGATCTCGGCGTTGCGGGAAAAGGCGGTATCGGCCTTGGGCATCACGAAGGGTGCGCGGCTCATGCTTTCGACGCCGCCCGCGATGACAAGATCGGCCTCGCCACAGCGGATGGCGCGGGCCGCGCCGATCACCGCGTCCATTCCTGATCCGCACAGGCGGTTGACGGTCACACCCGGCACGCTTTCGGGCAGACCCGCCAGAAGCGCGCACATGCGCGCCACGTTGCGGTTGTCTTCGCCCGCTTGGTTGGCGCAGCCATAGATCACCTCGTCTACGGCGGCCCAATCGACACCGGCGTGGCGTACCTGAAGCGCCTTGAGGGGCACCGCGCCCAGGTCATCGGCCCGAACCGCGCTCAGCGCGCCGCCGAAGCGGCCGATCGGCGTGCGGACAAAATCGCAGATAAACGCTTCCGGCATGACACCCTCCCCTTGTTGGCTCAGGGATAGGCGCTGCCGCCGCGGCTGTCCATCCGCCGACGCCGCGTCCCGCTGGCCTTGGGCCGCGGGCGTGGTAGTGTTGCGGCAGAGCGCGAGGGAGGACGCGATGGGAGAGGTCGTCAAGACCAGCGTGGAGGGGGCGATCGGCCTGATCGCGCTCGACAATCCGCCGGTGAACGCGGCTGGTGCAGCCCTGCGCGCCGGTCTGGTCGCGGCGCTGGATCGGCTGGCCGCCGACAGCGCGGTCGAGGTGATCGCGCTCTATGGCGAGGGGCGCAGTTTCATCGCGGGCGCCGATATCCGCGAGTTCGGCAAGCCGCCCGCAGACCCCTGGTTGCCCGAGGTCTGCAACCGGATCGAGGAGTGCGCCAAGCCCGTGGTCGCGGTGCTGCACGGCGCAGCACTTGGCGGCGGGCTGGAGGTCGCCATCGCAGCGCATGCGCGCGTGGCGATCAGTGGCGTCGCCCTTGGATTTCCCGAGGTGACGCTGGGCATCCTGCCGGGTGCAGGCGGGACGCAGCGCGCGCCGCGATTGATCGGCATGGCGGCGGCGCTCGACCTGGTCACCACCGGCAAACGCATCGGCGCCGACGAGGCGCTGGCGCTGGGGCTGGTGGACCGCGTTGCAGAAGGGGCGCCGCGCGAGGTCGCACTTGCCGCCGCGGGGGATGTTCTGGCCGGGCGGCTTGCGCCGCGCCGGACGGCGGATATCCACGTCAACCCCGAACCTGAAGCTATTGAAAAGGCGCGGGACTATCTTGCCCGAACCCAACCCCACCTCTACAGCCCGCACCGCTGCGTCGAGGCGGTCGCGGCGGCGACCCTGCCGCTGGCAGACGGACTGGCCGAGGAGCGCCGCCTGTTCCAGCTTTGCATGGACAGCCCGCAGCGTGCGGGGCTGATCCACGCCTTCTTCGCCGAACGCGCCGTCGCCAGGATCCCCGAGGCCGGCGCCACACCGCGCGCTATCACGCGCGTCGGCGTCGTCGGGGCGGGCACGATGGGCAGCGGCATTTCCACCGCCTGTCTGCTGGCGGGCTATCCGGTTGTCTTGGTTGAAAAATCCGCCGATGCGCTTGCGCGCGGCGAGGCCGCGGTGAGGCGCAACCTCGACGGTGCGGTGGCCCGTGGGAAGATGACGCCCGAGGCGCGCGAGGCGATCCAACTCGTGACGGCGACCGAGATCGACGCGCTTGCGGGCTGCGACCTGGTGATCGAGGCGGTGTTCGAGGAGATGGAGGTGAAGAAAGCGGCGCTCGACGCGATCGAGCGGACCTGCCCGGGGGCGGTTATCGCCACCAATACCTCGTATCTCGACCTGAACACCCTCGCGCAAGACTTTGGATTTCCAGAGGATTTCATCGGACTCCACTTCTTCTCGCCCGCCCATGTGATGCGGTTGGTGGAGGTCGTGGTCGCCGACCAGACGAAACCGGAAACGGTCGCCACGGGCTTCGCCTTTGCGAAACGGCTGGGCAAGGTCGCCGTGCGCTCGGGCGTGTGCGACGGGTTCATCGGCAACCGGATCATGTCGGCCTACCGCAAGGCGGCCGATGTCATGGCGCTGGACGGCACGCCGGTCGAAGCGATCGACGGCGCCGTGCGGGGCTACGGTTTCGCGATGGGTCCCTTCGAGATGGGCGACCTTGCCGGGCTCGATATCGGATGGGCGGCGCGCAAGCGGCAGGCCCCCACGCGCGATCCTGCTGCCCGCTATCACGGCGCATTGGCCGACCGGCTGTGCGAGGCCGGATGGTTCGGGCGCAAGACGGGCCGCGGCTGGTACGACCACGGCGGCGAACAGCCTGTGCCGAACCCGGAAATTCCAAGCCTTCTGAAAGAGATACAGGAGGCCGAGGGGATCACGCCGCGCGTGTTAGACGCGGACGAGATCGTCGCGCGTTACGAGACCGCGATGATCATGGAAGCCGCCCGCGTCGTCGACGAGGGCATAGCCCTGCGACCCATCGACGTGGATGCGGTCTTCCTCTTCGGCTACGGCTTCCCGCGCTGGAAAGGCGGGCCAATGCACCAGGCCGACGCGATCGGCGCGGCAGAGATCGTGACGCGGATCGAGCGCTATGCCCTTGAAGATGAACATTTCTGGCAGGTGCCCGAGATCCTGTGCCGTATGGCGCGCGACGGGGGTACATTCGCCGATCTGAACCGGGAGGGTTGAGATGGACCTGAGCTATTCGCCCGAGGAGCTTGCCTTCCGCGACGAGGTGCGCGCCTTCCTCGCCGAGGCCTTGCCCGTCGAAATCGCGGCAAAGGTCGCCGGCCGGCGCGACCTGGGAAAGCAGGACATGGAGCGCTGGCATGCCATCCTCCACGCCAAGGGCTGGCTCGCCGGGCCCTGGCCCGAGGCGTTCGGCGGCCTTGGCTGGGGGCCGGTCGAGCAACACATCTTCGAGGAAGAATGCTGCCGCGCGAACGCGCCGCGGATCGTGCCCTTCGGTCTCAAGATGCTGGGGCCGGTGCTGATGGCCTATGGCTCCCGCGAGCAGCAGGCCGAATACCTGCCGCGCATCCTCGACGGGCGCGACTGGTGGTGCCAGGGCTATTCGGAACCCGGCGCGGGGTCCGACCTCGCCAGCCTCAAGACCCGCGCGGTGCGCGACGGCGAGCATTACATCGTCAACGGGCAGAAGACCTGGACGACGCTTGGCCAATACGCCAACCGCATCTTCTGCCTTGTACGCACCAAGGCCGACGGCAAACCGCAGGAAGGGATTTCCTTTCTGCTGATCGACCTCGACACACCCGGGATCGAGATGCGCCCGATCCGCCTGATCGAAGGCGGTTACGAGGTGAACGAGGTGTTCTTCACCGATGTCCGGGTGCCCGTCGGCAACCTGGTGGGCCAGGAGAACGAAGGCTGGACCATCGCCAAGTTCCTCTTGGGTCATGAGCGCACGAACATCGCCGGCGTGGGCTTCTCGATCCAGGCGTTCGAGCAGGTGAAGGCGCTGGCGCGCACCGTCCGGCGGGGTGGCAAGCCGCTGATCGAGACCCCGCTCTTCGCCGCCCGCATGGCATCGGTCGAGGCCGAGCTGGAGGCGATGAAGATCACCAACCTGCGCATGCTCGACCGCGCGGCGCGGGGCGGGCGGCTGATGGCCGAGCCCTCGATGCTGAAGATCAAGGGCACCGTGATCCGGCAGACGATCAACGACCTTGCCCGCCGCGCGCTAGGGCCTGCCGCCGCCCCCTTCCCGTCCGAGGATCTCGACAACCTCGCCATTGCGCCCGAGGGGCACGCGCGGGACGCCGCGAGCTACTTCAACAACCGCAAGATCTCGATCTACGGCGGATCGAACGAGATCCAGCGGAACATCCTGGCCAAGGGGATGATGCGCTGATGGATTTCACGATCTCCGATGACCGCCGGATGCTCGCCGACACGCTGCGCCGCTTCCTTGCCGAGACCTACGGGATCGAGCGCCGCAATGCCGTCGCCTATGACGCCCCATGGCATGACCCCGCGGCCTGGGCCGGGCTGGCGGAGCTGGGCCTGTTCTACGCGCTGGCGGATGAGGAGGCGGGCGGCATGGGCGGCGGCGGCTTCGACGTGGCCGTCGTCTTCGAAGAGTTGGGCCGCGCGCTTTGCCCCGAGCCGGTGCTGGGACAACTGATGGCGGTGCGGCTGGTGGGGGCGGCCGGGAGCGATCTCGCGCCGCTTCTGTCGGGCGAGGCGCGGTATGCGGTGGCGATGGGAGAGCTGGACGCGCCGTATGACCTCGACGGGATCGAGACGCGCGCCGAAGGCGGGCGGCTGACGGGCCGGAAATCGGTCGTCTACGGGGGCGCGGGGGCCGAGCGGCTGTTGATCGCGGCGGCGGGGCCGTCGCTGTGGGAAGTGGCGGCACGCGAGGCCGAGATCGCGGGCTACGGCATGATCGACGGCGGGCCGGCGGCCGAGGTGTTCCTCGACCGGGCACCGGGCACCTGCCTGATGGAAAACGCGAAAACCGCGTTGGAGGATGCGCAGGACTGGGCCGCGCTGGCCCTTTCCGCCGAGGCGCTTGGCGCGATGGAAACCGCGTTTGCCACGCTCACCGACTACCTTGGCACGCGCAAGCAGTTCGGCCAGCCCATCGGCGCCTTCCAGGCGTTGCAGCACCGCGCCGTGGACCTTGCCATCGAGATCGAACAGGCGCGCTCGATCGTCATCCTTGCGGCCAGCGCAATGGGCACACCCGAGCAGGCGAAGCGCGCAGCGCAGGCCAAGCACCTCGTGGGCCGGATCGCGCGGCAGGTCGCCGAAGAGGTGATCCAGATGCACGGCGGCATCGCGATGACATGGGAATACCCGGTCAGCCACTATGCCAAGCGGCTGGTGATGATCGACCACCAGATGGGCGACACCGATTGGCACCTCGAACGGCTGGCCGGGATGCTGACCGAGGCCTAGGTTCGCGCCAGCGGGCTGACGAAGCCGTCGGGCTTCACCGCCAGCACGGGCAGGCCGAGGCTGTTGATGATGTTCTCGGCGGTGTTGCCGATGAAGACCCCGCCCAGACCGGTGCGCGCGACCGTGCCCATGACCACGAGGTCGGCCCGCATCGCGCGCCCCTCCTGCTCGATGACGGTTTCGGGCGCGCCACGCACAAGGCGCGGGACAAGGCGGATACCCTCGTCCGCGACCTCGCGCACCAACGCGTCGAGCGCGGCACGCCGGGTCGCGATCACCTCGTTGACATAGGCCTCGGCCGTGGCCCGCGCGTCACCGGTCGAGGAAAACGCCCAGACCATCCCGTCGCCCACCGCGTCCCAGGCGTGCAGGACGACGACCTCGGCGCCGGAGGGGGCGGCGATGGTCAGGGCGGCCTCGATCACACGGCGGTTCAGGGCGCGCAACGTCTCGGGCTCGTCCGCGTCCCATTCATCGACATCGACGGCGGCAAGGATGCGCTTGGGCTCGGCCGCGGCGCCGGGCGTCTGCAACCAGACGGGGCACGGACATTTGCGCAAAAGGTGCTGGTCGGTCGAGGCAAAAAGGAAGCGGTTGACCCCGCTGAGCGGCTCGGCCGCCTTCACCACGATGTCGACATCGGCAGCAATGACATGGCGGATGACCTCGACGAAGGTCTTGCCGCGGCCCATGTGCAACGGCGCAGGGCGCCCCGGCAGGTGGGTGGCGATCAGCGCCTCGACCTCGGCGCGGCGGCGGTCGGTCATGTCCTGCAACAGTCGATCGGCGCCGGTTCCGGAGAGGCGGGCCATGACGCCGAGATCGGAGGGCGGCTCGACACAGGAAAAGACCTCGATCCCGGCCCCGTAGCGGTCGGCCAGTGCCGCCGCCGTGCGCAGGGCCGCCGGATCGCCGGTAGCGTCCGCGACCGCCAGGACCTTGCGCAGGGGAATGGTCACGGATGTCATGCCGGAAGCTCCTTCTGCCCGTCGGGATCGGCCGGGATGGGGCCGGGGCCCGCCCCCTCCTCGGTGATCATGCGCGCCGCGGCGAAGGCGGCATCGCGGTAGGGCATCAACACCAGGTCCGCGCGTGCTGCCATGAGCCGCTGCGCCGTCTCCTCGCGGTGGGCGGCGACGGCGACCTTGCCCTCGAACCCCGCCTCGCGTGCGGCGCGCAACAGGGCGTGGCGCGGGTCGTCATGGGTCAGGCCGGTGTCATGCTCCGGCACCGCCAGCACCAGCCACCTCGCCCGCCGGAGCGGGAGATGGGCCAGGAACTCCGGGTCGGTGGCGTCACCGAAAACGGCGTCATAGCCCTGCGCACGGGCGTTGCGGACAGCCTCGGGGCTGAAATCGACACCGAGGATGCGCTGTCCGCTGCCTTGCAACGCGGCCGCGATGCCCAGCCCGTAGCGGCCCAGTCCGAACAGGATGATGTCGTGGGGCTTGGCCCCCTCGGGCCCGTTTTCGGGCTCTGCCGCGGTGCCCCGCCGGTCGAAGACGCCGAGCACCGGCTCGAAAAGCGCATAGAGCTGGTGCGAGAAGGTGATCATGTAGGTCGAGGCCGCGATGGTCACGAGGCCCACCAGGGTGACAAGGCCCAGCGCCTCTTCGGCGACATGGCCGATGGTGACGCCCATCGCCATGAAGATCAGGGAGAACTCGCTGATCTGCGCGACCGTCAGACCGGCGAGGAAGCCCGTGCGTTTTCGGTAACCCATTGCGCTCATGATGATGAGCACGATCAACGGGTTGCCGATCAGCACGAAGAGCGAGAGCACGATCGCCGGCCCCACGCTGGCCCCCAGAACCGACAGGTCGAGCGACGCACCCAGCGCGATGAAGAAGAAGAGCAGCAGGAAGTCGCGCAAGCTGGCCAGCCGCGCCGCAATCGCCTCTCGGAAGGGCGTCGAGGCGAGCGAGACACCCGCCAGCAGTCCGCCCAACTCCTTTCCGAAGCCGAGGTAGTGGCCCACGGCGGCCAGCAGCGCCGCCCAGCCGATGGCGAAGGACACCAGAAGCTCCGGCGCGCGGGACAGGCCTTCCACCAGCGGGTTCGCGATATAGCGGATGAAGAGGATGACAAAGCCCAGCATCGCGAGGCCGTAGCCCAGCACGCGCAGCACGTCGCCCAATGCCCCCTCGCCCTCGGCCGCGCCGCCCACGCCGATGGCCGACAATGCGATCATCGCGATGACGACGACGATGTCCTGCACGATGAGAAAGCCCAGCGCGATCCGCCCGTGCAGGCTGTCGATCTCGCGCTTGTCGGACAGAAGCTTCACGATGATGATCGTGGAGGAGAAGGTCAGCGCGATGGCGACGTAAAGCGACGTCCGCGGATCGAGGCCGAGGGCCAGGGCGATCAGGAAGCCGAAGACCGTCGTGAAGACGACCTGCCCCAGCCCCGTCACCAGCGCCACCGGCCCCAGCGTGCGCACCAGGTTGAAGTCGAGCTTCAGGCCCACGAGGAACAGCAGAACCGCGATGCCCAGCTCGGCCAGCAGGTCGATCTGCTCGTCCGACCGCGCGATGTCGAGGACGGAGGGACCGGCGAGGATGCCAACCGCGATGAAGCTGACGATCAGAGGCTGGCGCAGCATCAGCCCGACAAAGCCCACGCCCGCCGCCAGCACCAGAAGCGCCGCGATCTCGTAGAACAGGTAGCCCTCGATGGCGGTGGTCACGGCATGCCCTTCTGGTCCGGCAGCACCCAATGGCGCCCGCTTGACCGTTTAGTGGTGATGCCGTCGTCTCGTCAGGATCGCGTCTGACAAAAATGGTCGGAGAAGTCAACCAAACCTGCCCGCCTCAGGCTCCAAGCCGCGCGGTGACGCTGTCGGGCGTAACCATGCCGATCACCTTGCCGCCCTCCTCCACCGCAAGGGGTGCGGGGCTTTCAGCGAAGCGTTTGAGGATGTCGCGCACCGCGGTTTCGACCGGGATGCGCTCGCCATCGCCCGGTACGGGCTGCATGACGTCGCGCGCGGTCAGCACGCCCAACGGGTTCATGTTGGCGACGAATTCGGCCACGTAGTCGTTCGCGGGGTTCGAGAAGATCTCGCGCGGGGTGCCGCATTGCACGATGCGCCCGCCCTCCATGATCGCGATGCGGTTGCCGATCTTGAACGCCTCGTCGAGGTCGTGGCTGACGAAGATGATCGTGCGCTTCAGGCGGCTTTGCAGGTCGAGCAATTCATCCTGCAAATGCGTGCGAATGAGCGGGTCGAGCGCCGAGAACGGCTCGTCCATCAACAGGATCGGCGCGTCGGTCGCAAAGGCGCGCGCCAGGCCCACGCGCTGCTGCATGCCCCCCGACAACTCACCCACCTTGCGCTCGGCCCATTCGGTCAGACCCACCAGCTCAAGCTGGCGGTCAACGGCGGCGGCGCGCTCATCGGCCCCCTGCCCCGCCAGCTCGAGGCCAAGGCCAACGTTCTCGCGCACCGTCCGCCAGGGCAGCAGCCCGAACTGCTGGAACACCATCGCGACGCTGGTCTGCCTGAGCCGCCGCAACGCGGCCCCGCGGGCGGCGGTGACATTCACCATCTCGCCATTTGTGCGCACCTCGACATGGCCGCGCACCACCGGGTTCAACGCGTTGACCGCACGCAGGAGCGTGGATTTGCCCGAGCCCGACAGGCCCATCAGCACGAGGATCTCGCCCTCCTCCACGTCGAGCGAGCAGTCATGCACGCCCAGCACCTGCCCCGTGTCGGCCTGTATCTCGGCGCGGCTCTGGCCCTCGTCGGCCTTGGCCAGCGCGGGCGCGGGCGCGTCGCCGAACATGATGCAGACCTCGTGGAAACGAACAGCGGTTGTCATCGGCGTTGCACCCTAAGCACTCGGTCGAGCAGGATCGCCACGACCACGATGATCAGACCCGCCTCGAAGCCGAGCCCGGTATTGACCTGGTTCAGCGCACGCACGACCGGCACGCCA
>CAZVQL010000029.1:0-19610 GCA_964629305.1 uncultured Roseicyclus sp. | reverse complement strand
TTTGTCACCGCGACCTACGGCGTGGAGATCTGGGCCGAGGTGCGCAGCCAAGCGGGTCTGCCCTTCGACGATTTCGAGGCGATGCTCGACTATCCCGACGCCATGACCATGGCCTGTTTCCAGGCGACGGCGCATGTGCTGCACAAGCACCCCAACGCCGTGTTGGAAGACATCGGCACATGGCTTGTCACCGACGCCACGCTCGAGCCACTGCGCCGGTTGATGCGGTTTTCCGGGCCCGGTTTCCTGGATTTCCTCTTCTCGCTCGAGGAACTGGGAGAGCGTGGGCATATCGCGCTGCCCGGCCTCGACATGCCGCGGATCACGCTCGAGCGTCTCGATCCGTCGAATTTCCGCGTGAAGGCGCGGTGGTCGCTGCCGGGCATCGGGCCGATCATGATGGGATGCATGCGCGCGATGGCCGACGACTACGGCGCGCTTGCGCTGCTCGAACTTGACGGCATCGCCCCCGACGGGACAGAGGCGGTGCACGTCCAGCTGCTCGATACCGCCCATTCCGAGGGGCGCAGCTTCGACCTTGGGCGGGTGCCGGCATGACCGGCCTTCCGCCTTCCCTCGACCGGGTGATCGGGCTGTCGGGCGGCATGCTGGATGCCCTGATGCCGATGCATGTCTGGATCGGCCCCGACGCGCGCATCGTGCAGGCGGGGCCGACGCTGGCCAAGATGGTGGGCGGAGGTGCCCTTTCCGGGCGGGACCTGTTCGAGGTGATCACGTTCCGACGTCCCGTGGGGGTGCAGGGCTTCGACGTCCTCGGGCGACTGGCTGGACAGCGGCTGGGCCTTGTGTTGAGCGCCGCGCCCGACCTGCCACTTCGGGGCACGCTGGCGGCTCTGCCCGGGGGGTCGGGCATGATCCTCGATATCTCGCTAGGCCTGTCCTTCGTGCGCGCGGTGGCCGAATTCGGCCTGACGCTGAACGATTTCTCGCCCTGCGACCAGACTGTCGAACTCTTGTACCTGCACGAGGCGAACGCCCTGACCATGTCGCTGTCTCGGCACCTGACCGAGCGGCTCAAGACCGCGCATGCGGAGGCTGAGGTGCAGGCGCTGACCGACCCGCTGACGGGCCTCGCCAATCGCCGCGCGATGGACACGCAGATCACGCGGGCGCTGAGCGACCTGTCGCGGGAGTTCGGATTGCTCCACGTCGACCTCGACCTCTTCAAGGAGGTGAACGACACCCACGGCCACGCCGCCGGCGACGCCGTCCTGACCCGCGTGGGCGAGGTTCTCAGCCACGAGTTGCGGGCCGAGGATATCGCCGGCCGCGTCGGCGGCGACGAGTTCCTTGTCCTTCTGCCCGACTGTACCGAGGAAGAGGAGCTGAGCGCCGTCGCCACCCGCCTCATCGCCACGCTCGAGCGGCCGGTTCTGCACGAGCGGCGGCTTTGCATGATCTCGGCCTCGATCGGGATCACCTCCAGCCGGGCCTACACACGGCGGCCAAGCCTCGACGCGCTTCTCGCCGACACCGACGCGGCGCTTTACGCGGCCAAGCATGCCGGGCGCGGCCGCCACGTGCTGCATCGCCCCGTCGCGCCGCCGCCCGAAATCGCCGCCCCGCCGCCGGGCGGGCACACCCGCCGCCGCGCCGATGACGGGGCGCATCGTGGGGCGTGAACGCGGCTCGAAACGCCGCGCGGTCGGGCTAACTTGAGCGCCAAAGGCGAGACGCAGCGCGCAGGGACCCTCCCCAGATGACCGACCGACCCGACCCCCGCATGCGCGCCGTCCCCGAGGGGCGCTTCGCGCGCGCGCGCCGGATGGGCGGGCTTGCCACCGGTCTGGCCTCGGGCATGGCGCTGGGCGGCGCGCAGGCGCTTCTGCGCGGTCAGCGCCCTCGGCTTCCCGACCTCGTGCTCAGCCCCGGCAACGTCACCCGTCTGGCCGACCGTCTGTCCGAGATGCGGGGGGCGGCGATGAAGCTGGGTCAGCTTCTGTCGATGGAGGCGGGCGACCTTCTGCCGCCCGAGATGGAGGCCGTTCTGTCGCGCCTGCGCGCGGATGCCCATGTCATGCCACCGAAGCAATTGAAGCAGGTGCTGGAGACCGCCTACGGCGCTGATTTCCGAAAGCTTTTCCGCAGCTTCGACACGCGCCCGCTGGCCGCGGCCTCGATCGGGCAGGTCCACCGCGCGTTGACGCCCGAGGGCGATGCCTTGGCGGTGAAGCTGCAATACCCCGGCGTTGCAGCGGCCATCGACAGCGACCTCGACAATGCCGCGGCGCTGATCCGCTGGTCTGGCCTCTGGCCCGCCGAGCTCGACATCGGCCCCCTGATGACCGAGGCGCGCCGCCAGCTGCACGAGGAAGCGGATTATGCCCGCGAGGGCGGGGCGCTGGCGCGGTTCGGCGCGCTTCTGGAGGACGACGACCGCTTCATCGTCCCCCGCCTCGACCCCGACCGCACGCGGCCCGCGGCGCTTGCCATGAGCTTCGAGGCCTCCGAACCCATCGAGCGTCTGGCCGAGGCCCCGCCCGAGACCCGCGACCGCGCTGTCAGCGCGCTGATCGAGCTCTGCCTGCGCGAGCTCTTCGAGTATCGCCTGATGCAGACCGACCCGAACTTCGCCAACTACCGCTGGCGGCCCGAGACGGGGCAGATCGTGCTGCTCGACTTCGGCGCGTCGCGCGACATCTCGGCCGAGGTCGCGGAGGGCTACCGCGCCCTCCTGCGCGCGGGCCTGAGCGGTGACCATGACGCCACGATGCAGGCGCTTGAGCGCATCGGCTTCATCCGCCCCGGCCTGTCCGAGCGGCACCGCGCGACGATCCTCGACATGGCCGAGATGGGCTTCGCCATCCTGCGCGGGCCAGGGCCCTTCGATTTCCGCGGCAATGATTTCGCCGAGCGCGTGCGCGCCCGCGGCATGGAGATCGGCAACGAGCGTGAGCTGTGGCATATCCCGCCCGCCGAAACGCTGTTCCTGCAACGCAAGATCGGGGGTCTCTACCTGCTCGCCACACGGCTGGGCGCGACGGTTGATATCCCGGCGTTGGCGCGCCGCTTCGTCTGACCCCGGCAAGGCGGGCCACCAGGTTGGCTGCCCGCCAAGCGGCAGGGCTTCAGGCGCGGGCCGCGCCCTCGGCCAGCGCCGCGAGTTTCGCGTAGGCGATCGCCGGGTCTACCGCGCCGAAGCCCGCGAAGGTGCCGAAGCCGCAATCGCTGCCCGCGATCACGCGGTCCTCGCCCACGATATCGGTGAAACGGCGGATGCGCTCGGCCACGAGGTCGGGGTGCTCGACGAAATTCGTGGTCGAGTCGATCACGCCCGGCACGAGGATCTTGTCCTCGGGGATATCGGCGGCGCGGTCGCGGAAGACGGTCCATTCATGGCCATGCCGGGGGTTCGACGTCTCGAACAGGACTTGGGACGCGTGCGCCGACATCAGCGTGTCGAACATGGTGGCCATGGGGATGTCGCAGACATGCGGCCCCTCGTAATTGCCCCAGCAGATGTGGATGCGCACGCGGGCGGGGTCGATCCCCTGAAGCGCGTGGTTCAGCGCCTCGACATGGGAGCCGGCGATCTTGACGAACTCTGCGTCCGTGAGATCGGTGAAGATCATGTGGCGGCTTAGGGCCAGGTCGGGGCAGTCGAGTTGCAGGTCGAGGCCGGCGTCCACGATGGTGCGATATTCGTCGCGCATCGCGTCGGCCAGCGCCGCAAGGTAGGCCTCGCGCGTGGGGTAATGCGCGTTCTGGAGGAAAAGCGAGATCACACCGGGCGAGGCGGCGTTCATGAACCCGCGCGCCACCCCGTGTTTCGCCATCGCGGCCTTGAGGTTGGCGATGTCCTTTTCCAGTTCGCCCTGGCCCTTCGAGCGCACCTCGCCCACGCACATGGGGCGGGCATAGGTGGGCGTACCGCCCTCGTCCTTGATCCGGGTGAGGAAGGAGGGGAACATCTTGAGATCGGCTGGTGCGTTGCGCGGGCTGTCGCCCTCGAACCCGGTGTAGCGGTCCTTGACATAGGTGGCGTAGCTGATCTTGGACGTTTCCCCATCGGAAACGATGTCGATCCCAGCCTCTTTCTGTTTCCGAACGGTTTCGTCCACGGCCGCCGCCATGGCCGCGTCGAACCCGGCTGTGTCATAGGGCTGCTTCTTCTCGCGGGCGAAGATGAAATCCACGACCTCCTGCGTGCGGGGCAGGCTGCCGACATGGGTTGTGAGAATGGGCATGACGTCTCCGGTTCGGGTCAGTTTGTGCGGACCAGCTCGGTGCCGGTCCAGCGGTGCCAGGTCACGCAATCGGGCATCAGGCCGGCCTCTCGGCAGGCACCGAGCCGAAGGGCAAAGCCCACTTCGCCGGGGCGTGCAGGGTCGATCACCGGCCCTTGCGTGAAGAACTCCGCATCGGCTTGCGCACCGCGGCCCGTGCCCGAGATGAAGATCGACGTCAGGCATTGCGACGCGCCACAGTTGCCGCCGCCGATGCTGCGGGCATAGGGCCCCACCCGGCACGAGACGGCGCTCCAGAACAGGATCGTGTCGGGCCGGCCGTCGCCGTTCAGCTCGACCGTGGTCCAACTCGGTTGGTCAGGGAGGATGTCGAACGGCTCACCGCAATGGGCGCGCACGGTGTCGACCATCCGGGCCACCGTGTCGGCTGCGGCTGCCTGCGGTGCCGGGGACGCCGACACGGCTGCCGCCGCGTGGGCGGGCAGGGGGGTGCCAGTCCGCGCGTATTGATCGGCGCAGAAGCGCGTGACCTCGGCCACGGCCGTGGCAATCGCGCCCGCATGGGAAGCGATGGGGGTATCGCCCGCGAAAAGGGTGATCGCGCCGCCGTCCCGGATATCGGTGAACAGCGCGTCGCCCATCGAGAGGTCGACGACCCATCCGGCAAGCCCGCCGTGGTTCCGGTAGGTCATGGGTGGCAGCGCGTAGCGCGTGCCATCGACGGCCAGGCTGATGTCGCCCCGGACCGCCCCGGGGCCGCCGGCCCCAAGGGCCGCGTGGCGCAACTCGACCGTCAGACCGTGGGTGAAGGCGGGCGGGATGCCGTTCGCGTAGGGCGAGCGTGGCCGGCCATCGGGGCTTCCTGCACAATGGAACCACAGGTCACCATGCGGCAGGGTATGGGCCCAGCCGACGAACAGCGCATCGCCCGGTGTCAGCGAACTGACCCAGGTTTCCTGCTGCGCCTGCGCCGGTCCGCTGCTCAGGGCCGCCGCAACGGTCGCGGCAATGGTCCATGTCGTCCAAGGGGTCATCCGGGCCTCATCCTGTCCAGGTCGCCCCGGCAGGATCGTCCGTTCCGAGCACATGGTAAAGCGCCGCGTCGCCCGTCATCGCGGGCCAGGCGGCGTGGTCGAGGTCTTCGGGCAGGCTCATCGTGTCGCCGGGGGCGAGTGTGGCTGCGCCCGCGGGGTAGTCTTCGTTACCCTCCCAGACGACGCGCCAATGCCCGGTGACCGGCATCAGGACCGAGGGGCGGGCGTGCCGGTGCATCTCGGTCTTCGCCGAGCCGCGGGTGACAAGGCCGACCTCGAAGCCGGGCCGGTCGCGCAAAAGGCCCGTCTCGCCGATCACCAGCACCGGGTCGCGGTCGGCCATGGCGTGCATGTCCCAGTAGCGGGCGACATGGCCGGGGATCACTTCGCGCGTCTTGGGCTCGGGGAAGGCCACCAGCTCTGCTTCGCTCAGAAGCGGCATTGGGCCGACGCCGGCGGGCAGCGCCTGACCCTTCTTCGTGTCGTAAAGCTTGCCCTCCTCCGACAGGATCAGGCCGTGGGCCTGTGCCTCCTCGATCACCTGTGGGGCCCAGATCACGCCGCCGCCCGCGTCGTCGCCGCCGAGGATCGCCATGATCATCCCGTAGTCGTCGCCGATATTCTCGAAGCCGCGGAAGATGCCGGTGGGGATGTTGAAGATATCCCCCTTTTCCAGCACCACCTCGCCCGCGTCGCCCCAGCGCCCCCAGAAGAAGCGCCAGCGCCCGGAGAGGACAAAGAACACCTCGGCGGTCCGGTGAGAATGAAGCGAGTTGCGGCACTTGGGCGGCTGGCCTGCGGCGCCGATGTTGAAGCCATGCGGGATCGTGAGGTGCACATGCTGATCGGCCGCCTCCGAGACGCCGCCGCCGATGATGGTGAAGTTCTCTTTCCGGTCGCTGCCCGGCGTGTGGGCGTCGATGAAGGCGGTGCGGCAGGGCATCAGGTCACCGTATCGGACGATACGGGCTTCCATCTCGGGCGGGGTCATGTCCGGGGTCCTCGGTTTGGCACGAAGCGGGCAGGCCCTTTCGAAAGGGCTTTTGCACGCGATTTCGAAATCGCGTGGGCAAGGGCCTTCGAAGGCCCTTGTGGCGCGGTGGGGCAGGGGGCGGGCATAAGCCTCAGGCCTCTGCCAGCAGGATCTGCTTCCAGACCGCCGTCTCGTCGTAGAGAGTGTATTCGCGGCGCAGGGTTGTGGGGCCGTTGCCGAGGCGTCCGAACTCGGCATGGGTGATGCCCAGCACGTAGACCATCGCGCCCGTGGGCGCGCCGAACGTGCCCCAGCCCTCGTGCTTGCCCCAGAGCGACCAGCGCACCGCGGCGCGGGGGGGCATGTGGTCGTCCTCGCGGCCGATGATGTGGTGGAGGGTGAACTCGGCGTTGGGAAAGGCCGCGCGCAGGCCCATCCAGAACCGGTCGGCGGCGGCGTGACCATGCGCCGTCACCCCGCCGGGGTAGTGAAGCGCGCAGGCGCGGTCGTATTCCGTGGGAATGGTCGACAGGTCCGCACCCATGATCCGCTCGAGGATTTCCGACAGGCGTTCCCCCCACGGACTGTCATTGCCCGTGCCCGCGTAGGGGCCGGGGCGGTCGGTCTCGGGCGTCAGCGGTTTCACGCAGGCGCCGGGCCCGCCCTCGCGCGTGATGAGCCCCTCGGCATAGTCCTTCGGCTCCCACCCCAGTTGGCGCACGATCGCGCCCTGGTCGCGGATCAGCCATTCGTCGTCGATCACGTTGCCCTTGGCATGGCAGTCCGCAAGGATGCGGTAGACCAGCTTCTTGCCCGTTGCCTTCCCATAGACCCCGTCGCCCGCGTGCGTCGCCTGCGACAGGATCCGGTGCGAGGACAGCATGCCCGTCTCGGGAGTGCCCGACCAGATCACGTCCTCGCCCAGAAGCACCCGGTCGGGAAACTCGTGCAGGGTCGCCATGGTCGCGCCGATGACGCCGCGGTTGCCCGTCACGACCGAGCCGGGAGAGCGCACCACGATCTCGGGCGCGTAATAGTCGTGCAGCGTGTGAATGCCGCGGTCTTCCCAGATCTCCTTCGTGATCCCGATGATGTAATCGGGGAAATCGCGGAACTTGGGGTCGAAGCCGTCCATCATGTCCATCCTTCGGGAACGCGGGCCGAGCCGCGGACGATCAGCGGACCGGTGATCTCGATCTTCTCGTGCCCGCGCGCGGGGTCCTCGATCTCGGCCAGCAGGGTGTCGACCGTCGCCTCGACCATCCGGCTTACCGGCTGGCGCAGCGTGGTCAGGTCATAGGCAGGCCAGGCGGCCATGGGCACGTCGTCATAGCCCACGATCGAGACATCGCCCGGAATGCTCACGCCCATCTCCTGGCGCAGGGTGTCCATCACGGCCAGCGCCATGTGATCGTTGCCGACGAAGATCGCATCGGGCGGAGCGGGGCCGTCCATCAGCGCGCGCGCGGCGGCGGCGGCTGTGGCGCGGTCATACATGCCGTCGATCGTCTCGGGTGGCGGCGCGCCCGCCTCGGCCAGTGCGGCGCGGAAGCCCTGCGTCCGGTCGCGTCCCGTGGACGACCCCTGCCAGCCCGCGACATGGGCGATGCGGTGGTGCCCGCCGGCCAGCAGGAACTCGGCCACCTTGCGCCCGCCCTCGACATTGGCCGAGGTGATCGACGACAGGCCTGAGCCGTCCTGCCCGCGGTTGAACATCACCACGGGCACGCCCATCGCCGCGCAGCGGTCCGTCAGGTCCGAGGACATGGCGACCGAGGCGGTTATGATCCCGTCGATCTGGTAGGTCATCAGGTCGGCCATGACGCTCTCGATTCCCTCGGGCGAGTTGCCGGCCATGATCAGCAGGATGTGATAGCCGCGCTCCTGTAGCGACTGCGACAGGCGTTCGATGGCGAGCGGGTAGAACTGGTTGTCGAGGTAGGCGACGACCAGACCGATGATCCGGCTTTTTCCGGTGATCATGGCGCGGGCGAGCGAGTTGGGCCGGTAGCCCAGCTGGTCGGCGGCGGCGCGGACCTTGGCGATGGTCGCCTTGGAGGCCGACGCGCCGGAAAAAACCCGGCTGACCGCCGACTGGCTGACGCCCGCCATGCGCGCCACGTCGAGCGATGTGACCTTGAGATCGCTCATGCGCCCTCCTCCATCCGCGCCAGAACGTCGAGGCCAATCTGGCGGCAGAAATCCAGAAGGTCCACGAGAACCCAGTTCTCGCGGATCAGCCCGCCCTCTACGCGCCAGAAATCGAGGCTCCGCAGCATGACCTCTTGCCCCGAGGGGGCAAGGCCGAGGAACCCGCCGCCCTTGTGTGTCAGGCGCATGTTCGGCCAGCCGGTTTCGGCGACGTACTCCCCTTCGGCGATCCAGTGGGACATGAGATCGCCCATCGCGTCGAGCTTGCGGTCGGGAAAGGCGCGCAGGAACGGGATCTGGTGATGCGCGCGGAAGCCCGCGATGCCGCGCGCCGTGCCGATGCCCGCGGGCCCGTACCAGTTGACGCGGCTGTGCCAGTGATGGTCCAGCCGCATCACGGCGGGGTCCGGATCGGCGGGGTGGCGGCAGAGGTCGGTCAGCATCTCGACGACTCGGGTCATCGCGGCGCTTCCGTCGCCGGATACGGCCAGCCCGTCGCCCGACATCGGGCCGGGCGTGGCAAGGAACGCGCCCAGCTGCGGGGCCAGCGGCCATGCGCCTGCCTGCATCATCAGCTCGGGGATGTCCCAGATTGCCTGCATCTCGGTGATGCGGCCGTCTTCCAGTCGGAAGAACTCGTGGTAGCGCATATGCGCAAGGCGGTTGGTCGGCGGGATGCCGAGGAAGGGGGCGGCGAAGAGGCCCATGTAATTGCCCATGCAGCCGACCCAATCCGCGCCCTGGGGCGTGGTGCCAGCGACGACGATCATGTCGCGCCGCTCCAGGTCGGGCAGGGCGGCTATCAGCGGGGCGAGGGCCGTGTCGATCAGCGCATCGGGGCCGGTGAGATCCCCGAACGGATGGCACAGGCGGATCTCTGCATCAGGCGCGAAAAGCGCGTGCGTGGCGGCGCGGGCGGCCTCGGGCGCCGCCGTTTCCATGGCTTTGCGCCAGGGGTATATCAGGGATTTCAGCGCGTCGGGTGTCATCGGATCGGCCTAGAGCCGTGCCCCCGTGGCCGCGTCGAAGACATGGCAGATGCCGGCGGGGATATGCGCCGTGAACCCCTCGCCGATCTCGGCCCGGAAATCCTTGGGCGCCTTGACCGACACGAGGTCATGGCCAAGCCGCACGGTCACCATGGTCGAGTCGCCGAGCAGCTCCAGCGTGTAGATCGGCGCGCTCAGCTCCGTGCCGCCCTCCAGCGTCGCATCCTCGGCCCGGAAGCCCAGCACGGCCTGGCCGTCGCGGGCCGACAGCCCCTCGATCCTGAGCCCGCGCCCCTCGAACACGCCGCCCTTCATCTCGCCCTCGACAAGGTTCATGGCGGGCGAGCCGATGAAGCTTGCGACGAAGGTGTTCGCTGGATTGTCGTAGATCTCGGTCGGCGTGCCGACCTGCTGGACGATGCCCTTGGACATCACCACCACGCGGTCGGCCAGCGTCATCGCCTCGATCTGATCATGGGTCACGTAGATCGTAGTGACCTTCAGTTCGTGGGACAGGTTCTTGATCTGCGCCCGGGTCGAGACGCGCAGCTTGGCGTCAAGGTTCGAAAGCGGCTCGTCCATCAGGAACACGTTGGGCTGGCGCACGATGGGTGGCGGGGTCGATCTTGCGCACCTTGAGAGGGAAGCGGATGTTTTCGTAGACATCGAGATTGGGGTAGAGCGCGTAGGACTGGAACACCATCGCCACATCGCGATCCTTGGGGTCGAGGTCGTTCACGCGCTTGCCGTCGATCAGGATATCGCCCGCCGTGATCTCTTCCAGGCCCGCGATCATGCGCATCGTGGTGGTCTTGCCGCAGCCCGAGGGGCCGAGCAGGACGAGGAACTCGCGGTCGGCGATCGTCAGGTTGAAATTGTCGACACCGACGAAGCTGCCCCAACGCTTGGAGAGGTTCCTGAGCTGGATCTCGGCCATGGAAACGCACCCTCCCCGGGCAGCATCGTTGCATACGTTTTCATTGACGCTAGCGCCGAATCCGAAATCTGCGCAAGCCTTATTTTCTGAATATTCCGGGCCGGAGGAGCCGCCACAAAATCCTTGCCAGACGGGCGGCTCATGGCTCAGGATTGAAAACGTATGCACGAGGGGCTCGATTCGCCACCGGACCCTCCCCGCATGACCGATAACACTTGAAGGATCGGCCCGGCGACGCAGGTCGGGGGACCGGACCACATGACAGGGAGCTGACCAGACATGACATTTTCCCGGATGACGACCCTAACCGCGGTCGCCACGGTGATGGGCGCGGGCGCCGCGATGGCCGATTGCGGCATCGAAAGCGGGCGCGTCGCGATCCTTTCCAACGACTTCCCGGCGCTGCACGCGATGGCCGAGGGTGCGGCGGAATGCGCCACCGACAGCGTGACCGTGACGGCGAACCAGACGACCGAACATCGCGATATCCAGGTCGCCGCCCTGACGGCGAACCCCGCGGAATACACCGCCGCCGTCGTCGCCAACTCCTCGATCGTGCCGCTGCTGAACGAGGGGCTGATCCGCCCGCTCGACGACCTGATCGCGCAGTATGCCCCCGACCTGCCGATGACGAACCGCATCACCATCGACGGTCAGGTGATGGCCGTGGCCTTCATGGCCAACGCCCAGCACCTGTTCGTGCGCGATGATATCCTGGCCCAGGTCGGCGCCGAGCGGCCCGGCAGCTACGAAGAGGTGCTCGAGGTGCTCGCCGCGGTGCGCGAGGCAGGTATCATGGACCACCCCTTCGCGATGAACACCGGCTCGGGCTGGAACCTGGGCGAGGAATTCGTGAACATGTACATGGGCTTCGGCGGCCAGCTCTTCGAGCCGGGAAGCGCCGCGCCCGCGATCAACAACGAAACCGGCATCGCCACGCTCGAGATGCTGGCGGCGCTGAACGAGTACGCAAACCCCGATTTCCTGACCTTCGACAGCAACGCCACGCAGGCGTTGTGGGAATCGGGCGAACTGGCCGTGGCCTACATGTGGGGCTCGCGCGGTGGCGGCATTCTCGATGACGAGAACTCCACCCCCGAGATCACCGGCAACACCGCGCTGATCGGTGCGCCCACCGTGGGCGGCGGTGAAACGCCGGCCTCGACGCTGTGGTGGGACGGGTTCACCATCGCCGCCAACATCTCGGACGAGGATGCAGCCGCCACCTTCCAGGCGCTGATGCACGGCCTGCGGCCAGAGGTGATCACGGCCAACAACGACGCCGCGGTCTGGCTGATGCCGGGCTTCACCCCCGGCGCGCCCGCCGAGGGCGTGGTCGCCAGCGTGTCCTCGGGCACACGGCCCTACCCGATGGTGCCTTATGTCGGCCTTATGCACACCGCGCTCGGCAACGAGCTGGCGCAGTTCATGCAAGGTGAAGAAAGCGCCGAACAGGCGCTCGCCGATGTCGAGGCTGCCTATATCGCCGCCGCGACCGAGCAGGGCTTCCTGCAGTAAACCCTTCGCGGGGCGGCCCCCTCACGGGCCGCCCCGTTCCCTGCCGCGCCCATTTGCCAAGGCCCGACAGATGCCCCATCGCACCTTCATCTGGTTCATCCTGCCGTCGCTTGCCGCGATGATCCTTTTCATCGCGCTGCCCATCGTCTCGGTGGTGGTGCAGTCGCTGTACGTCGAGCATGAGCAGGTGCTGGTGACGGTCGAGAACTGCGGCCCCTTCGGCTGCACCGAGGAAACCCGCGTCGACCGCGACGCCACCGCTGCGCTGCGCGAGGAACAGCCGCTTGGCCGGTTCAACGGGTTGGGGACGTATTTCAACCGCGCCCATCTCGCGACCGCCGAGATCGCCGAGGCATGGGCCAGCACCGACAGCCTCGGCGCGTTCTGGGACCGGGTGATGAACCTGCCCTTCTACCGCGCGCTCGTCTTTACGCTGGCCTACACGTTCATCGTGACGCCGCTGGTGGTGATCCTCGGGCTTGCCATCGCGCTGGGCGTGAACGCCTTGCCCCGCATCTTCCGGGGGGTGACGATCTTCTTCTCGCTCTTGCCGATGATCGTGACACCGCTGATCGGCAGCCTCGTGCTGTTCTGGATGATCGACGCCGAAGGCGTGATCGGCGCGACGTTGCAGATCCTGTTCGACGATCCCGACCTGTCGCTCAAGGCGTCACCGACGCTGACCTGGATCACGCTCTTCATCTATGGCGTCTGGTCCTCCGCGCCCTTCGCCTTCATCGTCTATTACGCCGGGCTGCAGACCGTGCCCGAGGAAACGCTCGAGGCCGCGATGATCGACGGCGCCAGCCGGTGGGAGCGCATCCGCTACGTCGTGATCCCGCACCTTGCACCGCTCACCGTCTTCATCATGCTGATCCAGTTCATGGACAACTTCCGCGTCTTCGAGCCGATCGTAGGCTTCCAGGCACAGGCGAGCGCGACCTCGCTTTCCTACATCATCTATTCCGACCTGCGCGGCGACGTGCAGCAATTCGGCTCGGCCGCCGCCACCTCGGTGCTGACGATCATCGGCGTCGCCATCCTGCTCACGCCCGTGCTGATCCGCACCTGGCGCGACTTCAACCGCAAGAGGGCGTGAGCCATGGCAGCCGCATCGCAGCGCAAATCCACCGCCCTCGTCGTCTTTTCAACGGGCTTCATCCTCCTGTGGCTGATCCTTGCGGCCTTCCCGTTCCTCTGGACGCTCTGGGGGTCGTTCAAGGTGCAGGGCGATTTCTTCAGCCGCGCCGACTGGATGAACGCGATCACCGGGCCACTGACGACCGAGCAGACAGGCGGCCCCTTCACGACGCAGGGCTACTGGGGGGCCTGGGTCGAAAGCGGCTTCTGGCGCAACGTGGTGAACACCGGCATCGTCGTGGTCTGCACCGTCGTCATATCGCTGACGCTCGGCACGCTCGGCGGCTACGCGCTGGCGCGCTCTGGCTTCCGCTATGCCTTCTGGCTGTTGATGATCGCGCTGGTGTTCCGCGCGATGCCGCATATCACGCTGGTGTCGGGCTACCTGCTGCCGTTCTTCCAGTGGAACCTCTGGGGCCACCTGCCCACGACGATCATCGTGCTGGTGGCGATCAACCAGCCCTTCACGCTCTGGATGCTGCATTCCTTCTTCCTGAACATCCCCAAGGACCTGGACGAAAGCGCCATGGTCGACGGCTGCACCCGGTTCCAGGCGTTCCGCCTTGTCATCATCCCCGTCATGTGGCCGGGCGTGATCACCACGGGGCTGTTCAGCTTCCTCCTCGCCTACAATGACTTCGCCGTCACCGCGATGCTGCTGTCGTCGGAAAACCAGACGATGATCCCGCGCATCGCCTCATTCCTAGGGTCCGTGCAGCAAGAGGGGAACGTGATGTTCGCCGTCGCCGCCGTCGTCTCGGCCACGGCCCCGCTTTTCGTGCTGATCCTGTTCTTCCAGCGCCAGATCGTCAGCGGCCTGACCGCGGGGGCGGTGAAGGGATGAAAGACCTGGGCGACGATACCGTCATGACCGACTTCCAGACGGAAAAGGCACTGGTGCGAGCGCATCACGCTGCGATCGAGGGCGCGACGCCCGATACAATTGCCGAGGCGCTGGCCCGCCACACCGCACCCGGCTGGCACTGGCGCGGCATGTGCCCCTTCGACGAACGCACCGGGGCAGGGGAGGTGGCCGAGGTGTTCTGGTCCCCGCTTCTCCACTCGGTCACATCGCTGCAACGGCGCGAAGACATCTTCTTCGCGGGGCTGAACCAGATCGACGGGTTCGCCTCGGTCTGGGTCGTGTCGATGGGTCACCTGATGGGCCTTTTCGATACGCCGTGGCTGGGCATCCGGCCCACGCGCAAGCTGGTCATGCTGCGCTACGCCGAGTTCCACCGGGTCGAGGATGGGCAGATCGTCGAGACGGCGCAGTTCTGCGATATCCCGCACCTGATGGTGCAGGCTGGGCAAAACCCCTTTGGCCCCGCCACCGCGCAGCACCTCGTGCAGCCGGGGCCGCGGACGCATGACGGGCTGTTGCGCGACCCGCAGCCCGAAGGTGAAAGCCGCGCGACGCTCGCCGCGATCAACGCGATGATCTCGGACCTGGGCACATGGGGCCTCGGCCTGCCGCTGGAGGAAGAGCTGCGCCGGACATGGCACGAAGACATGCTCTGGTGGGGCCCCGAGGGGATCGGCGCGACCTACACCGTCCCGCGCTATGCCGCGCAGCACTCCGGCCCCTTCCGCGCGGCCTTTGCCGAGCGATCCTCGACCGGGCACATCGCCCGTCTGGCAGAGGGGCACTTTGGCGGCTTCTTCGGCTGGCCCAATTTCACCGCCCGCCACAAGGGCGGGTTCATGGGCCTTCCCGGCAGCGAGAGCCGGGCCGAGTTTCGCGTCGTCGACATCTACCGCCGCGCGGGCGACAAGCTGGCCGAGAACTGGGTCTTCATCGACATGCTGCATTTCTACCGCACGCAGGGCGTGGACCTTCTGGCCCGGATGCGCGCCATCGGCGGCTGAACGCCCCGTTTGCCGCCACCTTGGGCAGGTGGAACCGCAGCGATTCAACCCTGCCGTGTATCTGCGACAGGTGGGGTTGGCGGCACTCGCCGGACCCCTTAAATCGGTGCGCACAACAAATTGATCAGGGAGGATCACCATGACCATCTTCAAGGCCCTTGCGGCCGGCACTCTCGTCGCGCTCGCGACGCCCGCCTTCGCACAGGAACAACTGTCGATCGCCACCGGCGGCACCGGCGGTGTCTATTTCCCGATGGGCGGCGGCCTCGCCGAAGTCATCAACAACCACGTCGACGGCTATGCCGCGACCGCCGAGGTCACCGGCGCATCGGTCGAGAACATGGGCCTCATCGCCACCGGCGACGCGGACCTGGCACTCGCGCTGGCCGACACCGTGGCGCAGGCATATTCCGGCACCGGCCGCTTCGAGGGCCAGCAGCTTCCGATGATCCGCGGCCTTGCCTCCATGTACGCCAACATGGTGCAGATCGTGACGCTGGAAGGTTCCGGCATCACCTCGCTCGAGGATCTGCGTGGCATGCGCGTCTCGGTCGGTGCACCCGGTTCGGGCACCGAGGTGAACGCCGAGGCAATCCTTTCGGCCAACGGCATCACCTATGACGACATCGAAGAGCAGCGCCTGAACTTCAACGAGACCGCGGATGCGCTTGCCAACGGCGACATCGACGCTGGCTTCTGGTCGGTGGGTGCGCCCACCTCGTCGATCCTGAACCTCGCCACCACGCAGTCCATCGTGATGCTCGAGCTGTCCGACGCCGAGATGACCGCAGCCCAGACGGCCGAGCCGCTCTTCGCCCGCACCACGCTGGCAAGCGGCACCTATGAGGGCGTGGGCGACACGCCTGTCCTCGGTGTTCCGAACGTGCTCGCCGTCTCGTCCGAGATGTCCGATGACGTGGCCTACGAAATCACGCGCGCCATGTTCGAGAACATCGCAGACCTGCGCGCCGTCCACCCGGCGGCGAACCAGACCACGGTCGAGTTCACGCTCGCCGCAACGCCGGTTCCGCTGCACCCGGGCGCCATCCGCTACTACGAGGAAATCGGCGCCGAGGTCCCCGACCGCCTGCGCGAGTGAGCGCGGGTCCGTGACGCGACTGATCGGAGGGGGGCTTTCGGCCCTCCTCCTTTTCTCCGCTTTCAGCGCTGCCATGGCAGGTGATCTTGTCGCCACTGCCGAGGACGGCACCGAGATCGCGCGTCTTCCCGTCCCCGAGGGGGCGGGTTGGTGCGTCTTGTGGAACCATTCGGTGCAGGGCTTCCCGGTGTCGGATTGCTACGAGAACCGCGAGGGCCACATGGTGCTGGTGCGCTCGCGCCAGCCCGATTTCGCCGCCGGTCTGGGTCATATCCCCGGCCGCGGGCGGCAGGTCTCGGATGGGGAAGGCGGCTACTGGATTCTCGACATCGACGAACCCGTGCCGGGCGATGCCTACGTGCTGCGCCCCGGGGCCGGGCTGGTCGATCACAGGCTGCAGGTGGGCGACACGGTCGTGTCCCTCTCCGCTGCTGCCGCGCGCCAGCGGGTGCGTATCGAACTGACGGGAGAGTGACGCGATGGTGATGGACACCGAGGTGCCGCGGGCCGAGCATCCGCAACCGAAGCTCGTGCTGCGCGTGATCGCGGTCGTCGGCATCGCGCTGTCGCTCTTCCAGCTCTGGGCGGCGGGCGTGCAGCCACTGGGCCTGTTCTACCAGCGGCCCATTCACCTCGGCTTCATCCTGGTCCTCTGTTTCCTGATCTACCCCGCCTTTGGCCGCCACCGCCCGCGGGGCGTGCTGGGCTGGGCCATCGACGGGCCGCTGATCGTGGCCTCCATCGTCGTGGGCGCCTGGCTTCCGGTGAACATCGACATCATCGCCAATCAGATCTTCCCCCGCGACATCGACGTCTGGATCGGCGTTCTGACCATGATCGTGGTGCTCGAGGGCGCGCGCCGGGCCGTGGGCCTTGGCATGACGATCATCGGCGCGGTCTTCGTCGCCTACGCCTTCGCAGGCAGCCGGGGTGAGTTGCCCTTCCTCGCCGACTGGATGCCCGGCATCCTCAACCACCGCGGCTATTCGCTGGAGCGTCTGGCGAGCCAGATGACCCTGGGGGCTGAGGGCATCTTCGGCATCCCCCTCGGGGTGGCGGCGACCTTCGTCTTCACCTTCGTCCTCTTTGGCGCCTTTCTAGAAGTGACCGGCGCGGGCAAGTTCTTCATCGACCTTGCCTACGCCGCCACCGGCCGCCAGCGCGGAGGGCCTGCCAAGGCCGCCGTCATCGCGTCGGCCGGTATGGGCTCCATCTCAGGCTCGGCCATCGCCAACGTGGTGACGACCGGCGCCTTCACGATCCCGCTCATGAAGAAACTCGGCTACCGCCCCGCACAAGCCGGCGGCATCGAGGCCGCGGCCTCGACCGGCGGGCAGATCATGCCGCCCCTGATGGGCGCGGGCGCCTTCCTGATGTCGGAATTCACGCAAGTGCCTTACGTCGACATCGTCCTCGTCTCGATCTTCCCCGCCGTCCTCTATTTCGGCGCGGTCTACCTGCTGGTGCACATCGCCGCCGTCAAGCAGGGCATGACCGGGATGACCAGTGATGAGCTGCCCAGCGTGCGCAAGGTCCTGGCCGAGGGCTGGCACTTCCTCCTGCCGCTCGTGGCGCTCGTGGCGCTTCTCGTCGCGGGCTACTCGCCCATGCGCGTCGGCTTCTACGCCATCGTCTCGATCGTCGCCGCGGCCTCGGCCCGCGCGCTCTGGGTGTTCTTCTCCGACGGGCCCACGGCCGAGAAATTCGCGGCCCTCTGCCGCCGCGGCATAGAGCTGACGCTGCAAGCCCTCGAGCTTGGCGCGCGCAACGCCGTCGCCGTCTCCATGGCCTGCGCGGTCGCGGGCATCATCGTGGGCGTCGTCGGCCTGACCGGCCTCGGCCTCAAGTTCTCGGCCATGATGATCGCCTTCTCGGGGGGCAACCTGATCCTCGCGATCCTGCTGGTGGCCATCGCCAGCCTGATCCTCGGCATGGGTCTGCCGGTGACGGCCGCCTACATCGTCCTCATCATCCTCGTCGGCCCCGCGCTGACGCAGGAGTTCGGCATCCCGATCCTGATCGCCCACCTGCTGGTGTTCTGGTACTCGCAGGACAGCAACGTCACGCCCCCCGTGGCGCTGGCGGGCTTCGCGGGCGCGGCCATCGCCGGATCGAAACCGATGGAGACGAGCGTCCAGGCGTGGAAATACGCCAAGGGCCTCTACCTCATCCCGCTCTTCATGATCTTCAACGAAGAGATCATCCTTGGCGGCCCGCTGCCCATGGTCCTCTGGAGCGGCTTCATCGCCATCGTGGCGCTCGCCGCCTTCGCCGCGGCGCTGGAAGGGTTCCTGTTCCGCCCCATGGCGCTTTGGCAGCGCGTCCTGATCGTGCCCGGCGTCATCGCCTGCTTCTGGCCCGACCTGAGCATCGAGGTCGCGGGCGTCGCCCTCATCCTCGCGATCCTCGCACTCAACTGGTGGGGCGCCCGCGGCACGCCAGCCCCCACCGCCCAGACCTGAGACCAAGACCCATGTCCGACCCCTGCATCATCTGCGTCGCCATCACCGGCTCCGTCCCACGGAAAGAGGATAACCCGGCCGTCCCGATCACCATCTCCGAGCAGATCGAAAGCACTCAAGCCGCCTTCGAGGCGGGCGCGTCCATCGTCCACGCCCATGTCCGGCTCGAGGATCAGACGCCGACCTCGGACCCCGAGCGCTTCGCGCGGTTGAAGGAGGGGCTGGAGAAACACTGCCCCGGCATGATCATCCAGTTCTCGACCGGTGGCCGCTCCGGCGCGGGGCGCGAACGCGGCGGCATGCTGCCGCTGAAACCCGACATGGCCTCGCTGACCGTGGGCTCCAACAACTTCCCCACCCGCGTCTACGAGAACCCGCCGGACCTCGTGGACTGGCTCGCCTCCGAGATGCTGGCCCATGATGTGAAGCCCGAGATAGAGGCCTTCGACCTCAGCCACATCTTCCAGGCCGCAAAGATGGCGGGCGACGGCCGCCTCAAGGCCCCGCTCTACGTGCAGTTCGTCATGGGCGTGAAGAACGCCATGCCGGTCGACCGGCCCAGCTTCGACTTCTTCATCCAGACGCTGAAGCGCGTGGCCCCCGATGCGCAATGGTGCGCCGCGGGCATCGGGCGTCACCAGCTCGAGGTCAACGAATGGTGCGTGGCGGCGGGCGGCCATTGCCGGACGGGGCTGGAGGACAACATCCGCCTCGATCGCGACACACTCGCGCCCTCGAACGCCGCGTTGGTGGCCCGTGTGGTCGATCTCTGCGACCGCTACGAGCGCCCCGTGGCGACGCCCGCCGAGGCGCGCAGGCTTCTGGGCCTCACCGCGGCCTGATCCTTCGATGCTTCGGGGCCAATGGCCCTGAACGGCAAAACCCCGAGGTCTTTCGACCCCGGGGTTTCGGGTCCCGCGGGAGAGGCGGGGGGAGAGGGAGAGTGGCGTGCGGATCAGTTGACCACGCGGCTGATGAAGGCGGTCACGGCTGCATGCTGGTCGTCTTCCACCAGGCGTGCCAGCGTGATCAGCTCGCCGCGGGTGAAGTCGCCCGCATCGACACCCAGACCGTCAGCGACGTTCTGCAGCCAGCCCGGGACCGAAGCCGACCCGCGCGTGGAGGCCGTGGTGCCGATGTCGCTGGAGCCGCGGGTTGCCGCGAGGCTGCGGGCGTTGGCGAACTCGTTCTGCTCGACCGAGCGTGCGATGGCCTGTGCGACGCCGCGGC
>CAZVQL010000028.1:0-19654 GCA_964629305.1 uncultured Roseicyclus sp. | reverse complement strand
TCGCGCCGCATGACCCGTTCAACCCCGCGACGCTGAACCTGATGAACGGCTTCACCCCGCCGGGTGAGGCCAACGTGTTCACCGGCGAAAGCTTCCTTCTGGGCACCGATGACCAGGGGCGCGACGTGTTCTCGACCATCCTCTACGGGCTTCGCATCTCGCTTTTCGTGGGCTTCGCCGCCGTGGGCTTCGCCATGGTGCTGGGCATCACGCTGGGCCTGATCGCGGGTTACGTGGGCGGCCTTGTCGAGACCATCATCATGCGCATCGCCGATGTGCAGCTGACCTTCCCGGCGATCCTGGTGGCCATGCTGATCTTCGGCGTGGCCAAGGGGATCACGCCGCCCGAATACCGCAACGACGTGGCGATCTGGGTGCTGATCATCGCCATCGGCCTGTCGGACTGGGTGCAGTTCGCCCGCGTGGTCCGGGGTGCCACGCTGGTCGAGAAATCCAAGGAATACGTTCAGGCCGCCCGCCTGATCGGCCGCTCGCCCATGGCGATCATGATCCGCCACATCCTGCCCAACGTGCTCTCGCCGGTGCTGGTCATCGCGACGATCTCGCTGGCGCTCGCCATCATCGCCGAGGCGACGCTCAGCTTCCTCGGCGTGGGCGCACCGCCGACCGAACCTTCGCTCGGCACGCTCATCCGCATCGGGCAAGGGTTCCTCTTCTCGGGCGAGTGGTGGATCCTGTTCTTCCCGGCGGTGACGCTGCTGGTGCTGGCGCTGGCCGTGAACCTGCTGGGCGACTGGCTGCGCGACGCGCTGAACCCGAGGCTGCGCTGATGGCATTGCTGGAAATCGAGAACCTCACCGTCCAGTTCCCCACCCGGCGGCAAACCTTCACCGCGGTGAAGGACGCCCACCTGACGGTGGAACCGGGCCAGATCCACGGCCTCGTGGGGGAAAGCGGCGCGGGGAAGTCGACCATCGGCGCCGCCGTCATGGGCCTTCTGGACCCGCCGGGGCACATCACCGGCGGCGTCATCCGCTTCCGCGGCGAGGAAATCTCGGGACTGGATGCGGCGGCGATGGCCGCGTTGAGGGGCAAGAAGATCTCCATGATCTTCCAGGACCCGCTGACCAGCCTGAACCCTCTCTTCACCGTCAAGCAGCAGCTTGTCGAGACGATCCAGGAGCACCTTGGTCTCAGCGACGCCGAGGCAGAGGCGCGCGCCATCGACCTGATCGACCGAGTGGGCATCCCCAACCCCAGGGCCCGCGTGAACCAGTATCCGCACCAGTTCTCGGGCGGCATGCGGCAGCGCGTGGTGATCGCGCTGGCACTCTGTTCCGAGCCCGACGTGATCATCGCGGATGAGCCGACAACCGCGCTCGACGTGTCGATCCAGGCGCAGATCCTCGACCTGATCAAGGGCCTGGCGCGCGAGCGCGAGGTGGGGGTGATCCTGATCACCCACGACATGGGCGTCATCGCCGACACCACGGACGTGGTGACGGTGATGTACCAGGGCGAAGTGGTGGAAAGCGGGCCGACCGCGCAGGTTCTCGGCCAGCCAGAGCACCCCTACACCAAGTCGCTCATCGCCGCCGTGCCGCGGCCCACGGTCAAGCTGCACCGCTTCCCGCTGATCGGCTATGGCGGCCGCGTGACCGAGTTCAAGATCGAGGACCTTGCGCGCAACTGGCCCGGGACGACAGCCGCGCGCGGCGAGACACTGCTCGAGGCCGACGGGATCACCAAGCGCTTCATCTCGAAACACGCGATCCTGCCCTCGATGCGGGAATATTTCACCGCCGTCGATGGAGCGAAGTTCGAGATCCGGCAGGGCGAGGTCTTTGGCCTCGTGGGTGAATCCGGTTCGGGCAAATCGACCATCGCGCGGATGATCGCGGGGCTTTACCCCGTCGATGAAGGCGCGGTGCGCTTCGAGGGGAAGGACGTGACCGCCACGTCGCGCGGCGTGCCCGACTGGTACCGGCGCGAGATCCAGATGATCTTCCAGGACCCCTATTCGTCGCTCAACCCGCGCATGCGCGTGGACGAGATCGTGGCCGAACCCGCACGCCACCACGGCATCCTGCAGGGCCAGGCGCTGAAGGATCGGGTGGCCGAATTGCTCGACCGGGTGGGCCTTGGGGCGGATGCGGGGCTGAAGTATCCGCACGAGTTCTCGGGCGGTCAGCGGCAGCGGATTTCCATCGCCCGTGCGCTGGCGACCCAGCCGCGCTTCCTGATCTGCGACGAGCCGACCAGCGCGCTCGACGTGTCGATCCAGGCTCAGATCCTGAACATCCTCAAGGACTTGCAGGAACATCTGAACCTGACGATGCTCTTCATCTCCCATGACCTGCCGGTGGTGCGCCAGATGTGCGACCGCGTGGGCGTGATGAAGGACGGCAAGCTGGTGGAAGTCGCCGACACCGAGGCGCTCTTTGCCGATCCGCAGCATGCCTACACGCGGGAGCTTCTGTCGCTGATGCCGCGGCTTGACGGGCTGAGTGACGAAGGGCTCGCCGTCGCCTAGGAAAGGGGTTTCGTCCGCTTCGCGGCCGACCCGTGCGAGGGGGTTCCCCCCTCGCGCTCCCCCGCGTATTTGGGGAAAGATGAAGGGCAGATACGCCCTGAAAAGGGAGACACCTGCCATGCCGCAACCCGATCACGTGTCGATCTACGACCTGCCCGACCCATCCGACCTCGACGAGGACATGCGCCGCTATTTCGAGATCTGCATGGAGAAGCTGGGGATGGTGCCGAACGTGCTGCGCACCTTCTCGAAGAACCAGGACAAGCTGAGGGCCTTTGCGCAGTATTACAACACGCTGATGCTGGCGCCCTCGGGCCTGTCCAAGCTGGAGCGCGAGATGGTGGCCGTTGTAGTGTCCTCGGCCAACCGGTGCTTTTACTGCCTCGTGGCCCACGGGCAGGCGGTGCGGCAACTGTCGGGTGATCCGCAGCTGGGCGAGATGCTGGTGATGAATTACCGCGTCGCCCCTCTGGAGCCGCGCCAACGCGCGATGCTGGATTTCGCGTGGAAGCTGACGACGACCCCGTGGGAGGTGGACGAGCCCGACCGTGCGGCGCTGCGGGATGCGGGGCTGAGCCAGGACGAGATCTTCGACCTTGCCGACGTCATCGGCTTCTTCAACATGTCAAACCGCTTCGCCATCGCGTCCGACATGATGCCGAACGCCGAATATCACGCGATGGATAGGTAAGCGTTTTCAGGGCACTGAGCGGCGTTCTTCATGTGATGCATTAATCCGCCAGGGCCCGCGCACCGCCCAGCGTGCCGGGCCCCACGATCCCGTCGATCGCGCCGTTGTAAAGGCCGCGGTCCTGCAGGATCAGCTGGAACTCGATCGCGGTCTGCCGGTCCCAGGCCGGGGGGCGCGGCCCGCCCGCCGCACGCAGCTCGGCGGGGTCGACCTCGCCCGTCTCGAGGGCGGCGACATACCCTTGCGCGGCCGCAACGGGGTCGGCGGGCCGGCCGATGCCCTGCTCGGTCAGATAGGCCAGCGCGGCGATCGCATCGGGCAGCCCCGCTTCGGCAGCGACGCGGGTCCAGCGCAGGCGCGAGGCCGGGTTCGGCGCGACGCCCTCGGCCCCGTCGGCATAGATGCGACCAAGCGCCAGCGCGGCATCGAGGTTGCCATTGCGGGCCGCGGCCGCAAAGAGCGGCACGGCTGCGCGCGGGTTCGGGATACCGAGTGCTGCATCGGCATTGCCCGGCACGCCCTCGCCCGTCAGGTAGATCTGCGCGAGGTTGGCCTGCGCAAAGTGGTAACCCTCGTCGGCGGCGGCTTGGAAAAGGCGCACCATCTCGGCTGCGTCACGCGGCACGCCGCGGCCCAGGCGGTGCATGAAGGCCAGCGTGGCCATGCCCGCAGGGTCCCCCGCTTCGACAGCCGCCCGGTAGGCCATGACGGCGCGGTCGATGTCGGGGCGGATCGGGCCGATGCCGAAATTGTAATAGTCGCCGAGGCGCGTATGCGCGGCCCCGACGCCTGCCTCCGCGGACCGCGTGTAAAGATCGACCGCCTGCCTATGCTCGCCGCGGGCCTGTTCGACGGTCGCCATGTGGAAGAGCGGGCCGCCGGCCTCGGGCGCCAGCGTCACCGCCTCTTCGCAGAGCGGAAGCGCCTCGCGCAGGCGGGCGAAGATGGCGCGCTGTGCGCCCTCGCTGACGGGAACCGCGGCCGAGGGCGCGCCGGCGGCGTCCATGCAGGCGGCGACCGCGGCCTCGGCAGCCATGCGCGCCTCGCGTTCCGCGGCAAGGCGCGCGACCTCGGCGGCGATGGCCGCGCGGCGGGCTTCCCGCTCGGCGGCTTCAGCGGCAAGGGCAGCCTCTTGTGCGGCAGCGGCGGCGGCAGCAGAGGCTGCGGCCTCGGCCGCGATACGGGCGGCTTCGGCGGCGGCCTCGCGTTCGGCGGCCAGCGCGGCGACAGCCGCTGCAAAGGCCTCGCGGCGGGCTTCCCGCTCCGCCGCCTCGGCGGCGAGGGCAGCCTCTTGCGCGGCAGCTGCGGCTTCAGCGGCCTCGGCCGCGGCACGCGCGTCAGCCTCGGGGTCGGGCTCGGCCTCGACCTCGGGCGTCTCGTCCGTCTCGACAGCGCCGTCCGGTGCGGCGTCAGCCTCACCGGTCGCCGTCGGCGCGTCGGCCTGCGTCGCGGGGGTGTCCGTCTGCGCCGCCGCAGGATCGGGCGCGGCTGACAGCGTGGCCAGCAAAAGCGCGCCGAAGAGCGCGGCGAAACGGATATGAACGGGGAAAGGGTCGGGACGCATCACGGCGGCAAAATCCTTGGGCAGCAATCGGATAGCACCACGATAGCGCCCGTTTGTCCCCCGTGTCGAGCCATCGGATACCCGGCCGGGGCATTAGAAATGACTGGCCAATCCGGGCGGGCTGGTGCAGGGTCTCGATGGTTTGAAAACACAGGGAATTTCGACGGAGCGAGACCCTGAACCGACCCGAGCACACCACGACAGACACACGCCCGGCCCCCGGTGCGGAGGCGCCCGACCGCGTGCTGGTCGTGGACCTCGACGGCACCCTTCTGCGCAGCGACATGTTGCACGAAACGCTGTGGGACGCGCTGTCGCGTGATCCGGCATCGGTCTGGGGCGCGCTCGGCGCGTTGCGACAGGGCAAGGCCGCGCTGAAGGCATGGCTGGCCGCGCGCTCGGTCATCCGGGTGGAGAGCCTGCCCTTCGATGATCGCGTGATCGCACGGATCGAGGCATGGCGCGCCGCCGGCGGGCGCACGGCGCTCGTGACGGCAACGGATGCCCACCTTGCGCAGGCCGTGGCGGCGCATCTTGGCTTTTTCGACGAGGTGCACGGCAGCGCCGAGGGGGTGAACCTCAAGGGTGCCGAGAAAGCCCGCTTCCTCGTCGCACGGTTCGGCGCGGGCGGGTTCGACTACATCGGCGACAGCGCAGCCGACCTTCCGGTGTGGGAGGCGGCCAGCCGTGCGATCAGCGTCGGTGCATCGGCCAAGGTGCGCGGCCAGCTCGACCAGCGCAGCGGCACGCCGCCCGAGCACCTTCCACCCTCGGCCGCGCCCGCCCCTGCGATCCTGCGCGCGCTCAGGCCGCAGCAATGGCTGAAGAACCTCCTCGTTTTCGTGCCGATGATCTCGGACCTCGCCTTTGACTGGCAGAGCTTCCTTGTCTCGCTCATGGCCTTCGTCGCGCTCAGTTTCGTCGCCTCTGCGGGCTACGTCGTGAACGACCTGCTCGACCTAGCCGACGATCGCAGTCACCCGCGCAAACGGCACCGGCCTTTCGCCTCGGGGGCGGTGTCGGTGGCCACGGGAACCGTCCTGATCCCGCTTCTTCTGCTGGGGGGCGTCATCAGCGCGCTCAGCGTCAGGCCAATGCTGCTGGGGGTCGTGGCGCTCTATTTCGTGGCCACGCTGTCCTATTCGCTGAAGCTCAAGCAGCACACGATGGTCGACATCTGCATGTTGGCGACGCTCTACACGATCCGCATCATCGCGGGCGGTGTCGCGATCGGGGTCGAGCTGTCGGTCTGGCTGCTGGCGGTGTCGATGTTCATGTTCTTCTCGCTGGCCGCGGTGAAACGGCTGGCCGAGCTGACCGACCTCGAGGCGGCCGGGCGCGATGTCTCGCGCCGGGACTACCGGGTCGAGGATCGCGGCGTGCTCAGCCAGATGGCGATAGCCTCGGGCTATCTCGCGGTGCTGGTCCTGGCGCTCTACATCGACGAGCCCGTGGTGCAGGAGAAATTCGGCGAGCCCTGGCTGCTCTGGGGGGCGTGCCCCCTGCTGATCTTCTGGATCAGCCGGATGGTAATGGTCGCCGCGCGCGGCGAGATGCACGACGATCCGCTGACCTGGGCGCTGGAGAACCGCACGAGCCGCAAGGTGATGCTGGGCACCGCGGTTTTCGTCGTGCTGGCGGTGATCGCATGAGCGCGCCCCTGCGCGGCCGCGCGCTTGTGCTGCGCTATGCGGGGTTTGCCGTGGTGGCGACGCTCGCCAATCTCGGGGCGCAACGGATCGTGCTGGCGATGGGCGAGCGGACGGATACGGCGAGCTTCGTCGCCGCCATTCTGACCGGAACGCTGGTGGGGCTGGTGGTGAAATACCTGCTCGACAAGCGCTGGATCTTCTACGACGCGACGACCGGTGTCGCCGCGCAGGGGCGGCAATTCGCGCTCTATACACTGATGGGCGTGGTCACGACGGCGATCTTCTGGGTGACGGAAACGGCCTTCTGGCTGACGTGGGGCACCGACCTCGCGCGCGAGATCGGCGCGGTGCTGGGCCTGACGGTGGGCTATGTCACCAAGTACCTGCTCGACCGGCGCTACGTGTTCCGCGCGGCGGGGATGACATCATGACGACACTTTCGGGATGGGGCAGGTTCCGCCCGACCGAGACGCGGCTTGCGCGCGTGCGGTCCGAGGGCGACGTGGCCGCCGCACTGGCCGCGGGCGGCCCGCTGATCGCGCGGGGCAACGGGCGCGCCTATGGCGACAGCGCGGTCAGCCCCGGCGCGACGCTCGACATGACGGGGATGGACCGGATGCTGTCCTTCGACCCCGAAACCGGGCTCTTGGAGGCCGAGGCCGGCGTCCTGCTGGCCGACATCATCGAGACCTTCCTGCCGCGCGGCTGGTTTCCTGCCGTGACGCCGGGCACCAAGTTCGTGAGCCTCGGCGGCGCCATCGCCGCGGATGTGCATGGCAAGAACCACCATCTCGACGGCTCATTCGGGGCCTTCGTCGAGTGGATCGACGTGATGGATGCCGAAGGCCGCGTCACTCGCGCCGTGCCCAACACCGAGCTCTTCGGCTGGACCGTCGGCGGCATGGGCCTGACCGGGGTGATCCTGCGGGCGGGGCTGCGGCTAAGGCGCGTCGAGACCGGCTGGATAGCCCAGGACATGCGCGCGACCCAGACGCTGGATGCCACGATCGACATGATGGACGCCACGCTGCGCGCGCCCTACTCGGTCGCGTGGCTCGATTGCGTGACCACGGGGCCGATGATGGGCCGCGGCCTTGTCATGCTGGGCCGTCATGCGGGCATCGACGACCTGCCGCCGTCGCAACGCAGCCGCCCCTACCACGTTCCGCGGAAACTCACGGTGCGCCTGCCCTTCGACCTGCCGGCCATGGCTCTGAACGGGCTGACGCGCCATGCGTTCAACGCGCTCTACTACTGGAACGGGCGGCGCAAGCCCGGCGAACGGCTGGTCGACTGGGACAGCTACTTCTACCCCCTCGACGCCGTGCTCGACTGGAACCGCGGCTACGGCCGCGCGGGCTTCGTGCAGTTCCAGTGCGCCCTGCCCCAACATGCCGCGCGCGAGGGGATGCACGCGCTGCTGGCGGCCATCGCTAAATCAGGCGAGGCCTCGGTCCTGTCGGTGCTGAAACGGTTCGGCCCGCAGGAGGGGCGGTTTTCCTTTCCCATGGCGGGCTATACGCTCGCCCTCGATTTTCCCGTGAACGACCGGAGCCTTGCCCTGATGAACACCCTCGACCGGATCACGCTCGACCATGGCGGGCGGTTCTACCTGGCCAAGGACGCGCGGATGCCCCGCGCCGTGATGGAAGCCGCCGACGACCGGGTGAGCGCGTTCCGCGAGATGCGGACGGCGACGGGGGCGGCGGGCCGCTTCGTCTCGGTCCAATCCGAAAGGCTGGGGCTGTGAGCGGGCGCGTGACCGGGCCGGTCCTGATCCTTGGGGCGTCCTCGGACATGGCGCGCGCGGTGGCGCGCGGTTTCGCCGCCAAGGGCTGCGCGATCCAGCTGGCCGCGCGCGACCCCGCGGCGCTGGAGGGCGACCGCGCGGACCTGGAAACGCGCTACGGCGTGGCGGTCAGCCTGCACGCTTTCGACGCGCTGGACGTGGAGGGGCACGAGGGTTTCGTGGCCACCCTCCCCGAGTTGCCGCAGGTGGCAGTCTCGGCCATCGGGCTGATGGGCGAGCAGGACGAGAACGCCGCCGACATGACCCGCGCGGCGCTGGTCATGCGCTCGAACTTCGAGGGGCCCGCGACGATCCTCGGCGCTCTGGCCAACGCGATGGAGGCGCGGGGGTCGGGTACGCTGGTCGGCATCAGCTCGGTCGCGGGCGAGCGGGGACGCGCGTCGAACTACATCTACGGCAGCGCCAAGGCCGGCTTCACCGCCTATCTCTCCGGCCTCAGGAACCGGCTGGCGCGCAAGGGCGTGCATGTCGTGACCGTGCTGCCGGGGTTCGTCGCGACGAAAATGACGGAAGGGATGGACCTTCCCGCACGCCTCGTGGCGCAGCCCGAGGAGGTCGCGACCGCCATCGTCGCCGCCGTGGAACGCGGGCAGGAGGTGATCTACGTACGCCGCATCTGGCGCCTGATCATGGCCATCATCCGCGCGATTCCCGAGACGATCTTCAAGAAAACCTCGATCTAGGCGGGCCGAAAGCCGCGCAAGGCACCGTAAAATGGGCGGAAACCCGCCACCTTTCCGGCGCTGTGGGCGAATCCCATCGGGCGTTATTGTGAAATTAACCCGACCGGCGTAGGCCCGGATCCCATGAACGGGACAGGCCTCGCGCAGCTACAGGCGCGCATTTCGAACACAGCATCTCGCCTCGGCGACAGCCCCAATACCGTGATCGCGGCGTTGGTCCTGTCGACCTGCGTGGCAGCCGTTGCGGGATATGCCGTGATGTCCAAGGCTCTTCCGCACGTGATGCGGCAGGCCCCCATCACCGACATGGCCGCCGCCGAGGTGCCCGTGCGCCCCGTGCCGCGCCCCGGAGCGCGGGTGCGCCCGCTGCTGGCACCGGCCGATCCGGCGGTCGTCGCGCTTGGCTTCGAAGACCCGGGCGTCACGCGGCAGGCGCCCGCCACGCTCGACCCGCAAGAACTGGCCGAAGCACCGACGACGCGGCTCTACATGCCCGTCCGCGTGATCGAGGGGCGACCGGCACTCGTGCCGCCGCCGCGGCCCGCAACCGACGCGGCCGGGGTGCTGCGCCTCGCCCGCGGGATGACGCCCGCGCGCGCGCTCGGGCTTCCCGGCCCGGTGGAGCGCCCCGTTGCGGGACCGTCTGACGCTCCTGTCGCGGTGGCCTCTGTCGCCTCGCCCCGTCCGGCCGCACGCCCGGTGACGCTGTCCACCCGGGCCCCGCGCGCCGAAGACGCCGAGATCGTGCTGGCCGCCGCCGCACCGCAGGTCGCCGCGCCCCGCGCGCGCCTGTCAGATCCCGTGCCGCCGCGTGCCGGTGCGAACCCCTGTTCCTCGGGCCTGACCCGCGCGATGCCGCGCCGTCCCGGCTCGGCGCCCGGTGGGTCGGCCGTCATGGCGGCCTTGGGCAACGGCTCGGGCTCTGGCCGCGACAACGCGCTCGTCGCAGAAGCGCTGCGCGGCAACGTGCCTGCGCATCTGCGCGAGCTTCAGCCGGTGCGCTTCACCGGCATGGTCGGCGGTCGCCAGACCGAGATCACGATCTGCGTGACGCCCGACTACCTCGCCATCGGATCGGATGCCGATCACGTGCGGGTGCCGCTGGGCCTGCCCGCCGCACTGCGCGTCGCCGATGGCTTCGACATGATGCTGCCGACCACGCGGATGGTTGACGCGATCTATGCCCAGGCCGACGTGCGCGTCTCGCCCTCGCCCATGACGCCGGGATCGGCGATGTCCTCGACCGACTATTTCCTGCGCCATGACGCGACGGTGGATGCGCAATTCGCCAATGCAGGCGCGCGCCACGGTCTTCTCGTGGCAGGCCACAAGAAGGACGTGGTGCTGTCGAACCGCCTGTCGCGCGCGCCCGGCCGGGTCGCGATCTACGGATGGCACCGCCCGGGCGGCAACCCGATCCAGCCGCTCTCGACCGTTCACGGCGAGTACTACGCTGACTACAGCCACGGCATCCGCCTTGTGGCGCGCACGGCCTATGTGAACGGGCGTGCGATGGACCTGCGCGGGCTGCTGACGGACGGGCAATACGCCGGCCTACTGAACAGCGAGGGGCCGTTGACCGGCGCCACGGTCCGGCTGGCCGCGCTGCAATAGGCGGCACCCCCGTCACCTGATCAAGTTCTCTTGCCATAGGGGGCTCCGCCCCGTCGCGCTGCGCGCGCCTCCCCCGGAGTTGTATCTGCCAAGATGAAGCCGGGAGGGGCCGGGCGCGCGTTAACCTTGATAAGGGGTGAACGGCGCCACGGTCCCCGCGAAAGACCGCGCCGCCGCCAGCCGTCTCAGACGTCGCGGAAGCACCGGAAGCCGAGGTGGTAGTTGCGGTGGCTGCCCTCCGACATCACGCGGCTGCCGTGCCAGAAGGGCGCGCGCCAGCGAGCCCAATGCTCATGCGCGCGGATCGTGTCCCAGATGAACCACGATCCCTTCATCTCGGTCACGCCAAGGCTGGTGGAGCCGCGGCTGGCCATCTGGTCTTCTGAGAGCGGCAGGTTCATGTGCTCGGCCGCGTTGCCGTCGATGTCATAGACCCCGAGCGGCGAGCGGCATTCCGGGAAGGAGCCGGCCGGATAGGTATTCGACCCGCAGCCCGTGAAGCTGCCGCCATTGCACGATCCGTTCTTGAAGCTTCCGGTGGCACACACGCCCGAGCGCCAACTGCCGATGGAATAGGTCCCCGAGGTGCTGGCGTAGCGCTGGTTGTGCAGGCTCCGCATCGTGTTGACGGCCGCCGACATGCCCATGCCGCGGATGCGGTCGAACGGGTAATCGGGCGGCAGAAGCTGCCCCGCGGCGGCCCCTTCCCATTCATGCGCATCGCCGATGCGCTTGCCTTCAGCGGCGCACAACTGCGCGGCCTCGCTCGCGCGGACCCAGACGACCGGGTAGGCCATGGGGATGTTGGGATATTCGAACATGTCCGCGCAGACCGTGGCGTCGCGCGGACTTTGCGTCGCCGGATCGTAGAGCGGCACCATGAAGGGCTCGCCGCAGATGCGTTCGTATTCGCGGTTGCGGTAGCTCTGCTGCACCTGCTCGACCGAGCCGCCGATGCGTGCGGCAGCTTCCTCGGGGGTCAGCGGATGGCGCGTGACCGACGGGTTGCCCTGCCCCATCCAGCCGTTCGGCGAGCCCGCGAAGATCGCCCGTATTCGGTTGATCTCGGCCGAGGAGACGCCGCGCACCTCCTGCATCTGGCGGAACATCGCCTCGTTCCTTTCGGCCAGGCTTTGCGCCGCCGCAGGCAGGGCGATGGCCGCAGTCGCAAGGGCGGCCAGGAGGGTCTTCAGGATGGATCGGGGCATGTGTCTCACTCCGGTCTCACGAGGTAGAAGAAATCGCGGTTGTCGGGGGCTGCGATGAAGCGGGGGATGGTGCCACCGCTGCCGCGCGGATCGGACTCGGCCATGCCCGAGACAAGGTGGCGCGTCTCGATCTCGTCCTCGTCGCGGGTGTAGACCGCGAGATAGGTCAGCTCCTGGCTGTTCATGTCGAGCAGCATGGCATAGTCGCACTGGTAGGCCTGGAAGGTGCGCGCCATGCCCGAGGGCGTGGCGGTCGAGAAATAGGCGTAGATCAGGAAGGGCCGATCCCCGATGGTGCGCAGGCAGGCACCGGCCCGCAACGTCCTGAGTTGCGCCTCGGCAGACCCCGACCAGTTCCCGCCCCCCCACGAGGTCACGCGGGAGCCCGGCACGCCGTCCTCGATCAGCGGCACGCCGTTCTGGCGGGCAAAGACCAGGTCACCCAGCATGCCCGCATCCTCTTCCGTCCATGTGCGCATCCCGACCTCGCCCGTGTCGGTGACGTAAAGCGTGGCCAGGTTCGGCCAGAGCCGCGAGAACAGCACGCCGTGGGTCAGGAACCCGTAGTGATGGCCCCAGTTGAAGGTCGCGTAATCGCCAAAACGCCACGCGCCGTGATCGCGCTTGAACCCGCCGGTGAAGGTCGCCGCGACCCGGTCATAGAGGTTCGGCGAGAGCATGCCCGTGAAGACCAGCGGATCGGGCCGGTCGAAGCCGTCGGGGCCGCGCGCCTGGTAGTGCCGTCCGCCGCCCGAGGGGCGAGAGGACCATTCGAGGCTCGGGTGATCGGTCCCGATCTCGTAACCCAGCTCGAACTGGGTCAGGTCGAAGGCCACGAGGTAGACGTCGGCGTTCCGCTCGACCCCGTCGAGGCCGTTCGCGCCCGGCACGTCGAAGACATCGCGCGCGATCATGCCCGGCTGCATGGCGCTGGCATAGATGCCCGGCGCCTCCTCCATCTCGTACCAGGAGCCCGCGGTGACGCGCCCGGCATCATCGCCGACAAGGTCGAAGCCCCAATAGGGGCGGATCTGGGGTGTCCGGTCGAGGCGCGCGGTGCCCAGAAGGGCCACGCCATCGATATCCTCTTCGGTTTCGAACCCCTCGGAAGAGACCATGAAGGCGTCTTCATAGAAGGCCCCCTTGATCAGGTTCACGATCGAGTCGCCGAAAATGACGTTATCGCGCAGGAACTGCGAGACGGCCTCGCGCGTGGTGCGGTTGCCGCGGACGGGGTTGCGGACGAAAAGCGCCCAGTCGCAGACCGGCGCAAAGGGCAGATCACTGGCGCGTGCCTGCTCGAGTGCGCCATCGGCCCAGGGGCGGCATTCGGTGACATCCCCCTCGCGGTCGATCAGGAGGGCCGGGTCATCGCCTCCCAGAAGCGAAAGCGCGGTCGCCGAGCCATCGCCGCTTTCGAGGTGATAGCTCTCCGCCCTGCCCGAGGTCGGAACGATCTCCAGGACGAACCACTCGTTCACGGACGGGTTGAGCGAAGTCAGCGTGTAGCGCGTGCCCCCGGCATCCGTGACGGTCTGGTCGTTCCGATACGGGTTCAACGCAAAAACCGAGCCCGGCACGTCGCGGTCGAGTTCGGCCTGCTGGACCGACAGCCGTGCAGCGTCGGGAAGGCCGATTCCCTGGGCGGAGGCAACTTGAGGAAATGAAAAAAGAAGTCCTGAAATCAGAATAAGGCAAGGGGCAAAGACGGACCGAAGTCTGGGCAATTGACACTCCAAAAATGAAGGCGACCGCGATGGCGCGGATCGGTTGAACGCCGCAAATGGTGCAACAACTTGTGACGTGACGCAACGCCGGGAACCCCGCATGAGCGCGCTCTCGGACCATGCGCTCAAGATGGAATCGATAGGATTGACCCACGATTTTCCAAAATCTTCATCATAACGCTGACAAATTCCGAGGATTAACCAGTTGTTAACCGCGGCTCGCAAGTCTCGAACGAGCCAGGGCGTGCGACCAAGGGGACACGGAGCGCGCACCCGGTCTCTGGTTTCACTGGTTTTCCGAATTTTGGGGGTGGAAATGACACATGACAAAGCGATCGACAAAGACCTCGCCGAGGCTGTCGATCTGCCTTTCGAGTATGAGGGCATGGGCGGGGGACAGGCAGAGGCAGACCTACCCGAAGGGCCCCGGCATGATCGCGCAACGGCACTCCGCCAGATTTTGCGCGACCAGCTTGCAGCCGGCGACACCTCGGGCGCGGCAGTAAGCTCTGAGGCACTCGCACGCCTGCCCGACCAGCCGGAGGCGGTGGATCTTCTTTTCGATGCAGCCCTTGAGATCGGTGCCATTCAGACAGCACGTTGTACCGTGTCTGAGGCCGAAGCCTCGGGCCGGCTGCCGCCCTGGCGGGCCGCTTACTTCAAGGCGCGTATCGCCTTGGAAACGGGCGATCTTGTCGCGGCGCGAGCGATCCTCGTGATGGCGATCGACGCCGCACCGGAAAACCCCGCCCTCCGCGCGCTTCTTGCCGAAGCGATGGTCGCAGCCGGGACGGCCGCCGATGCGCGCGCCGTGCTGGGGCATATCGGGCGGCCACCGGTCAACCCCCGGCCCGACGGGACGGATGCCGCCCCCTCCGACACGCCGAGTGCGATTGCCGGTTGCGGCACCTCTGAGGGCGGGCACGGCTGACACGTCGCAGCGGCGCGGGTTTGACCTCGCGCCGCGCCCGGACCATGCTGCCCGAGAAGAAAAGGGCGGGGCCGCGATGCGGATCGACGGGCTGCAATATGCCAACTGGTCGGAAAAGATCTTCCGACAGATGCGCGAGGGCGGTCTCGACGCCGTCCATGTCACCGTGGCCTACCACGAGACCTTTCGCGAGACGGTGCTGCAGCTTGAACGCTGGAACCGCTGGTTCGAAGCCTTCCCCGACCTCATCCTGAAGGGCACGACTGCCGCAGATATCGACCGCGCGCGCGCCACGGGACGCACGGCGATCTTCTTCGGCGCGCAGAACCCCAGCCCGATCGAGGACGACATCGGCCTGGTCGAGATCCTGCACACGCTCGGCCTGCGCTTCATGCAGCTGAGCTACAACAACCAGTCCCTGCTCGCGACCGGCTGTTACGAGGCCGAGGACCCCGGCCTGACCCGCATGGGCCGCGCGGTGATCGCAGAGATGAACCGCGTGGGGCTTGTCATCGACATGAGCCATTCCGCCGACCGCTCGACCATCGAGGCGGCCGAGGTCTCGGCCCGGCCCATCGCCATCACCCACGCCAACCCGGCCGCATGGCACCCCGCGCGGCGCAACAAGACCGACCCGGTGCTGCGCGCGGTGACGGCGCGCGGCGGCATGCTGGGCTTTTCCCTCTATCCCCATCACCTGAAGGACGGCAGCGCCTGCACGCTGGACAGCTTTTGCAGGATGATCGCCGAGACCGCCGAGCGCTACGGGGTCGAGCATCTCGGCATAGGGTCCGATCTGTGTCAGGATCAGCCCGACAGCGTGGTGGAGTGGATGCGCGTGGGCCGCTGGACCAAGGACATCGATTATGGCGAGGGGTCGGCCGCTGCGCCGGGGTTCCCGCCCATGCCCGACTGGTTCCGCGACAACCGTGATTTCGGGCGGCTGTCCGAGGGGCTGGCCGCCGTGGGCATGTCCGAGGCCGAGGTCGCGAGCGTGATGGGCGGCAACTGGAACCGCTTCTTCGCCGAGAATTTCGGGGCGATGCCATGAAGGACGCGAATGACACCGGCCGCGACCACACCACGCAGCGCCGCCCGCCGGCGCAGGTGATGCGGCTTTCGCGGCTGGGATCGCTGCACCAGTGCCGCCTCAGCTTCATGCGGCAGCTGACGCGCCGGATGGCGCGCGAAAAATGGTCGATCGGCTGCACGGATTGGCAGATCGACGCCGCGGGCGTCGGCCATGCCACCTATGGCGTGAAGACGCGGACGCGACACTACACGCTCGTCGCCTTCGCCCATGACCTGCCGCCCGAGATGCGCACCGACCGCGTGATCGCCGAGGCGTGGGATGCGACCTTCGCACTGGTCGACGGGGTGCCGGATGCCGCCGATATCGCGCGGCTTGCCGCCAATGTCCCCCTGCAAGAGGCCGGCCGCATCACCGAGCGCGAGCTGTGCCTGAGCCGCGCCAACCGCTCCGTCCGGCTATGGGATCATGTCGTGGACCGGCTGGCCGAGGGGCGGCAGCCCGACGCGGCCCAACTGGCCGAGGTGGGATACCTGATGCGGACGACCGCGGTCTACGGGTCGGGCAAGTTCGGCGCCGCCGACCGCACCCTGATCGAGGAACGCCCCGAGCTTCATGCCCCCTTCCAGGCCGAGATGCTCACCGTCTACCTGATCCGGATCTTCGTGCGCGACCTGGTCGAGCACATGGCCCGCGCGCGTGGTGGCGACCGGGCCGCGCGGCTTGACCCGGACGCGGCGCAAGCGCTGGGGATCGGCAATTCCACGGGCCTCGGCATGGCGCCGTTCCTCGTCAACCATCCCTGCCTTCTGAACAACTGGATGATGGCCCGCGAAGAAGCGGTGGCCCGCGTCCGCGCCCTGCCCTCCGTCGCCGAGGGCGATTGGCGTTTGGTGGCAGATCTCGCCCGACGGATGCGGACGGCCGCCGCGGCCGCGACCTCGCGACATCCGATCCAGGTCGAGAAGAACGCGGGCCTCGTGCGGGATCTCGACCGCATCCTCGACCGGATGGACGGGCCACCGCGGACCTGGTCGGATCTCCTCGCCTGGTCCGAGGCCACGCTCGAAGAAGAAGGCCAGGAGGCGCTCGCCTCTCTCGTGCTCGAACCCTACGCGGCCCTCGTCGACGGCCTCGCGCATTGCATGTCCGACAAGCTCGACGCCGGGTTCCGGGTCGAGGGGTCGATGCCCATCGGTGCCGTCCGGCGCCTCATCGCCGAGGTCTTCGGCTGGGCGCTCGAGATCGACTGGACGGCCGATGCGCCGACGGCACGCGCCTGGTACGTGTCGGAGGAAAAGCTCGAACCGCGCTTAGGCCAGCGCCACGAGGAACCCATCGCCGCCTACGAGCAACCGCTCGCCACCGCGCGCGATGCGGTTCTCGCCTATCGCGCGCTTGGCACATGGCCGGAGGAGGTGCCGGTCGCGCACTTCCTGCTGCGCCATCCCGAACACCGCGTGGCCGTCCGGCGCGCCCAGATCAGCGGCTTCGCCCCCTATTCCGAGATCCGCGACAACCTGATCGACGCGCAGCTTTTGCCGATCGACATGCTGCGCGCAAAGCTCAGCTTCTTCGGGGCTACCGACTTCGACCCGCGCTCGGACCGCTGGGTCCGCATCCGCATGTTCGCGGGCGCGCCCTACCCCGAGGGCCTGACACCGGCCACCGCCGACCGCTGGGTCTATCCAGGGCCGAGCTCTTGACTATCGTCCTGTCGCTGGGCGAACTGGAGGCGACAGCGCGCAAGGCTGCCCGTGGCGCCGGATACAGCTGGGGCCTGGCCGATGACACGGGCCGGGCGGTGCGGGTCCTGGCCGAAATCGGGATCGACGGCACGCCGCTGCTCGCCCGCCTGTTCGAGGCCGTCGCGCCACGCCCGCAGCAAAGCCTTGCCCCGGCGACGGTCGACCACCTGTGGCGAGCCGGGGATGGTCCGCTCTGCCCGATCCGAACCGGCGCGACGCTCGGCGATCTGGCCCGCGGCCTGCCCGAGAGCGGCATGTCGATCTCGCGCGTGTTGATGCCCGGCCTGATCCTGCCCTTCGCCGCCGACGCGGCACGGCTGCGCGATGGAACTGTGACCCTGTCCTGGCGTGGCGGGATCGTCGGGATCGGCCCCGAGGGCCTGCCGCGCGCCAGCGGCATTTTGAAACTGGCCGAGGTCACCGAGGCCGATATCTTCCTGCATCCCGGCGGCACCGCTCTACCCGTCGCCCCGTCCGAGATCCGCGCCCGCCCCGACCCGAAGGCCTGGCAGGCGCTGCTGGCCATGGCGCATCGCACCTATGCGCCGGCGACCGAGGCCTCGCGCCTGTCGGGCGCCGGGGCCGGGCTGAGTGACAACGACTGAGGAGGCAAGATGACCGAGACCCACCGCATGACCCTGACCGAGATCGAGGACCTCGCCTTTCGCGCACTGGTGGCCGCGGGCACCTCCGAGGCGAACGCCCGCCCGCTGGCCGTGGCCACGGCGGCGACAGAGGCGGACGGGGTGGCAAGCCATGGCCTGGCCTACATCCCGATCTACGCCGAGCATGTGCGCTGCGGAAAGGTTGACGGTCAGGCCGTGCCGACGGTCACGCAAACGCGGCCCGGCGTGCTGGTGGCGGACGCCCGAACCGGCTTTGCGCATCCCGCGATCGACGCGGGCTTCGCCCGGCTGATCCCGCTGGCGCGGGACCAGGGGATCGCGGCGCTCTTCGTGCGGGAAAGTTACAATTGCGGGGTGCTGGGCATCCATACTGCGCGGCTGGCCGAAGCGGGGTTGGTGAGCATCGGCTTCACCAACGCCCCCGCCTCCATCGCCCCTTCCGGCGGGGCGACACCGGTGGTGGGGACCAACCCGTTCTCGCTTGCCACACCCGGTGCGGATGGCCTGTTGATCGACCAGTCGGCCTCGACCATCGCGAAATCCGAGGTGATGAAACACGCCCGCGAGGGCAAGCCGATCCCCGAAGGCTGGGCGCTGGACCCGGAGGGCAACCCCACGACCGACCCGGAGGTCGGGCTCAAGGGCTCGATGGCGCCCTCCGGCGGCTACAAGGGGGTGGGTGTTGCGCTGCTGGTGGAAACCATGGCCGCGGCCCTGTCGGGCGCGTTGCTGGGCAAGGATGCGTCACCCTTTTCCGGCACGGCGGGCGGACCGCCCCGGACGGGGCAGTGTTTCCTGGCGATCGACCCGGATGCAGGCGCGCATGGCCTGTTTGCAGAACGGATGGGCGCATTGACCGCCGCCATCCGCGCGCAGGAGGGGGCGCGCCTGCCCGGCGACGGGCGGCGGACGAAACGCCAGCGCGCCGCGGCCGAGGGCGTGGAGGTATCGACGGCGACGCTGGCAAAGATCGAGGCGATCTTCGGCTGACGCCGCTCAGGGCCGGTATTTCTCGATGAAGGCGTCGATGGAGAGGTCCCGGAAATCCGGGATCGCCGCGCCGAAGCGCGCATGCTCCCAATCCCACCAGGCAATCTCCATCAGCGCCTCTTCCTGCGCCTCGGAGAACCGCCGTCGGATCGGCGCGGCGGGAACGCCCGCAACGATGGTGTAGGGGTCCACGTCCTTGGTCACCACGGCCCCTGCCCCGACAACGGCGCCCGTGCCGATGGTGACGCCTGCCAGCACGGTAACCCCGTGCCCGATCCAGACGTCATGGCCGACGGTGACCCAATGATCGCGGCGCCACTCGAAGAACTCCGCCTCGTCCTCGCCGAAACCGTACATCCCTGCCCGGTAAAGCGCGTGATGCTGGCAGGCCCGCCAGGTCGGGTGATTGCCCGGGTTCAGCCGCACCATGTTGGCGATGTTGGTCCACTTCCCGATACTGGTCCAGATGACATGGCCGAAGTCGCAGATGTAGGAATAATCCCCCATCTCGCATTGGTTCATCTTCGTCAGCCGGCCCACCTCGGTCCAGCGGCCCAGCGTGACATCGGCGCCGACCTCGGCCTCGGGGTGCAGGGTCGGCGCCTCGCTCAGTGTCTTTGTCATGCGTCGTGCTTCTCTCCGATGGCCCAGAGGCGCACACGTTTCGACAGCCAGTCAATCGCGAAGATCAGCACCAGCACGTTCAGCACCACGAAGGCCACTTGGTCGTAAAGCTGCGCGCGGAAACGTTCGATGATGATCATGCCGACGCCCCCCGCTCCCACGATGCCGAGGATCGTGGCCGAGCGGGTGTTGCTTTCGAGGAAGTAGAGCGATTGCGAGATGAAGACCGGCAGCACCTGCGGGATATAGCCATAGCGGATGA
>CAZVQL010000027.1:0-20512 GCA_964629305.1 uncultured Roseicyclus sp. | reverse complement strand
TCTGTGCTCCCATCGCGCCTTATGCCACGACCCGCCGGGCTGTGCGGGAAGAGATCGAACAGTTCGGAGCCTTCATCGAAGTGCATGTGGCCACAAGCCTCGAGGAATGCGAACGGCGCGACCGCAAGGGGCTCTACAAGCTGGCGCGGGACGGCAAGATCAAGGAATTCACCGGGATCTCAGACCCCTACGACGTGCCCGCGCATCCCGAACTGCGGGTCGACACCGAAGGCATGGACGTGGATTACTGCGCGCAGCAGGTGATGCTCAAGCTCGAGGCCCTGGGCCTGGTCGGGGCCACGCCGTGACCTGTGCCGTGACGCGGGTCTCGCGGGTCTCGGGGGGCGCGCGCTAGCTGTCGGGCCGTGCCCGCCCGCGGGCGCGGTCGTACTCCGCGCGCAGCGGCGAGTGGCGCAGCGATTTCGCGCAGATGTACTGCCGGTACAGATACAGTCCCATGACCCCGATGGTCGCGGTCTTCAGCCGCCGTTTCAGCGCGCTTTCGCCTTTCCACGATGCGGAGAAGTGGTGGAGCGTATAGTTGCGCCGCCGCCCCAGCGACGGTTGTTCGAACCCGTAGCGGTCCAGTATGTGGATGCCGTCGGCGCGCCATTCGCGCCCGTCCAGCCGGAAACCGGGAACGTTCTCGATGAAATGCCGCGTGACCAGATGATTGTTGGGCAGGTTGAAGTCGATCCGGGCATCGGGGTCCGTGTAGGGGGCCAGCAGCGCCTCCAGGACGGGATGCCCCGGCGCGGCGCCGATCACCGCCGTGCCCAGCATGCAGGGCCACATGTAGCCGGCCAGGAAATCCGCGTCGAGCAGCGGGTCGAGCGGGCGCAGGACCTCCACGTCGGTGTCGAAATAGATCCCGCCATGGCGATGGAGCACCAGCAGGCGGACCATGTCGGACAGGTGGGCGAACTGGCGATCCTCCCAGGCCTGCCGCAGGAAGGGGAATTCGTCCAGGTCGATGGTGTTCTCGGTCCATTCGCGGAACTCGTAGCCCGGCAGCATCGCGCGCTGCGAGGCCAGGCAGGCCGCGATGCGCGGGCTCTTGGTGCCGCCGCCGAACCAGCAGGTGTGAACGATCTTGCCGATAGCCATGCGCGCCGGCCCCCCGATACACCGAAACCACCCGGCGGCACCCGCACCGGGACGTGGCGGCCCGCCGGGTCGCCGGACGCCGTCCATGCCGGGCCTGCGCGCCGTTCCCAAGTGGTCTTAGCCATGCGCAGGGCACCGGGCAAGCCGCACCGGGCGCGCGGACGATGAGCCCGCTGGAGGGGATCGCCTATGTCGCGGGCGCCGCGGCTTATGCGCTGGCGGTGACGGCGGCGGGCTGTGCCGCGGGGCGCCTTGCGGGGCTGCGGGCGGGCTGGCGCGGCGCGGCGCTGGCGGTGTCGGCGCTGTTCGTGGTGTTCCTCGCCATCCATCCCTTTCCCGATCCCGCCGCGCTCGACTGCACGGGCGGCGGCGTGCCGCCGATGCTGACGCCCTTCGGATCGCTGGGCGGCTACCCGGCGTTCTGGGCCGCGCGGCGCCCGCCGGGCGACTGGCTGACATCGCGCGCGATCGTGGCGCCGGTGATGAACGTGGTGCTGTTCATGCTGCCGGGGGCGGCGCTGGCGCTGCTGACGGGGCGCTGGGGCGTGGCGGCGCTGTTCGGCGCGGGGCTGACGCTGTTCAACGAGACAGCACAGCTGACCGCGCTCTACGGGCTGTACCCGTGCCGCTACCGGTATGTCTCGGTGGATGACCTGATGTTCAACACGCTTGGCGTCCTGCTCGGTTTCGGGGCTGGCCGCGTGCTGTGGCGCCCGCGAAACAGGCAGCGCCGATAGGCGGGGCGCGCCCGTGTTTTGGGGATACCTGTTCCGCGGGCGCGCTGCTATACCGTGTCTGACCTTGTCAGAATGTAACGATTGTCGTGATGATTTCCGGGCTCAGAAAATTCATCCACCGCCGGATCCTGGTCCGCGCCAGCCTGCTGTGGTACCGCCATGTCTGGGGCATGGATATCGGCGATCACACGCGCATCAGCCGCGCGGTGCGGCTGGACCGGACCAATCCCAAGGGCCTGCATATCGGCGCCTATACCGCGATCACCGGCGGGGCCGCCATCATGACCCACGATTTCGTCATGCGCGAATGGCGCGACACGCGTATCGGCGACAATTGCTTCATCGGGTTCAACGCCATCGTCCTGCCGGGCGTGACCATCGGCGATCATGTGATCGTGGCGGGCAATTCGGTCGTGGCCCGCGATGTCCCGTCCAATTGCGTGGTCATGGGCAACCCGGCACGCATCGTCGAGCAGAACATCGTCACCGGCCCCTGGGGAATTCGGCTCGACAAGGGAAACGACACGCCCGTCGCCTATTGATCCGCGGGTGGGCGCACTGAACGGAGAACGACACATGTCCGACACCACGCTCGAGACGGAGATTCGCCGGGTCTTTGCCGAAGTCTGGGCCAGCGAGAACGGCACCGAGGCGCCGGCGCTGGCGCATGACACGGTGCTGCTGGATACCGGGCTCGATTCCCTGGGCTTCGCGATCTTCGTGAGCCAGCTCGAGGAAGAGCTGGGGTACGATCCCTTCACCCTGTCCACCGACGCCTTCTATCCGCAGACCTTCGGCGAATTCGTCGCCTTCTACGAAAAGTACCGTCCGGCGGCATGACTGCGCCGCTGCGCCTTCGCATCGGGCAGGGGACCCGGACGGCGCCGGCCACGCTGGCGGTCACGCCCGCGGGCCGGCTCCTGCACGACGATGCGATGGCGCTGGTGCCCGCGGTGCCGCAGGGCGCGCGGGTGGCGGTCAGCCTCGACGATCCGCTGGCCCTGCTGCGGGTGCTGGTCGCGCTCGACGGCCATGCGGGCGCGCTGCTGCTGGTCTCGGCGGCTGCCGCGCCCGACGTGGTCGGGGAACTGGCCCGGCAGGCGGAGTGCGACATCACCGTGTCCGACAGGGCCGATCTGCGCGGCCTGCCCGGTGCGCTGGCGCCCCGGGATGCCTGCCGCAGCGATCCAGGTGGCGCGGCCGCGCAGGCGGGGGCGGCGGGCCCCACCGAATGGCTCATGACCACGTCGGGGACCACCGGCATTCCGAAGATCGTGCCGCACACGCTGGACAGCCTCGCGCGCACGGTGCGGCGCGATCCGCTCGGCCGCAGCCCCGTCTGGGGCCTGGTCCTGGACCCCACGCGCTTTGCCGGGCTGCAGGTCACGCTGCAGGCGGTTCTGGGCGGCGGCACGCTGGCCATCGCCGACACCCATGCGCCCATGGCGGACCAGATCGCCTGGCTGGCGGGGCAGGGGGTGACGCACATGTCGGCCACGCCGACGCTCTGGCGGCGGCTGCTGATGGCGCCGGGGCTGGACCGCCTCGCGCTGCGCCAGGTCACGCTCGGCGGCGAGATCGCGGACCAGGGCGTGCTCGATGCGCTGCGGGCCCGCTTTCCCGATGCGCGGATCACCCATATCTACGCTTCCACCGAAGCGGGCGTCGGCTTTGCCGTGAACGACCGGCGCGCGGGCTTTCCGCTGGATTTCCTCGACCATCCGCCCGGCGGGGTCGGTGTCGCGGTGCGCGACGGGCTGTTGTGGCTCCGCCCGCCGGGGGGGCGGCAGGTCCGCTATCTCGGCGGCCAGCCGGTCACGGTCGATGCCGACGGCTTCGTGCTGACCGGCGACCGGATCGAGATCGCGGACGACCGCGCGCTGTTCCTGGGCCGCGACAGCGGCGTCGTGAACGTGGGCGGCGTCAAGGTCTGGCCGGAACGGGTGGAGCGCATCATCGCCGCGGTGCCCGGCGTCGGCCTGGCCGCGGTCAACGCGAAGTCCAGCCCGATCACCGGCGCGCTGCTGATCGCCACCGTGGTGCCGGCGGATCCCGCCTGCGACCGCGAGACGCTGAAGACGGCCATCATGGCGCGCTGCCGCGCCAGCCTGGAGCGCGAGGCGGTGCCCGCCCGGCTGCGCTTTGCCGACAGTCTTGCCACCAATGCCGCCGGCAAGATCACCCGCGCCTGACCGGAGAAACCCCATGTCCGACATCACCGATCCGCCAGCCGACCCGCCCACGGATCGTCCCGGCCAGGGGGATTCCGGCATCATCCCCGACACCATCCCCGTGCCGGATCCGTCCGACCGGGTTCTGGCCGACCCGGACGCCGCCCTGCGCACGATCCTGGTGACGGGCGCGTCCAAGGGCCTGGGGCTCGCGATCGCGCAGCGGCTGGCCGCGCAACCCGACACCCGCGTGATCGGGCTGTCGCGCAGCGTGGGCAACGGGTTCCAGGCGCTGATCGACGCGCAGCCCGACCGCATCCACCACATCGCCTTCGACGCGGGCGACATCGGGGCCATCGCCGGGATCGTGGGCGACATCACCGCGCGCCACGGGCGGATCTACGGGCTGGTGAACAACGCGGGCATGGGGCTCGACGGGGTGCTGGCGACGCAGCACGCGAGCGACATCGCCCGTGTGCTGCGGGTCAATCTCGAGGCGCCGATCACCCTGTGCAAATACGTGTCCCGGTCCATGCTGGCGGCGCGCGAGGGACGGATCGTCAACATCTCGTCGATCATCGCGTCGACGGGGTTTCACGGTCTCGCGGCCTATGCCGCGTCCAAGGCCGGGCTCGAGGGGCTGACCTTTTCGCTGTCGCGCGAACTGGGCAAGCGCGGCATTACCGTGAACTGCGTGGCGCCGGGATACATGGAGACCGAGATGACCGAAGGCATCGACCTGCACAAGATGGCACAAATCCGCCGCCGCGCGCCGCTGGGGCTCGCGCGGCCCGAGGATGCGGCGGGCGCCGTGATATACCTGCTGGGGCCTGACGGCGCGCGTGTGTCTGGTACGGTGGTCACGGTCGATGGCGGATCGACAGCCTGACGGTCCGGCGGCGGAAAAGGGCATGGGCAGGTTGGGACCATCATGGCGCATCGCGGTGACACGACACGGCCGGAAGATCGTCTGCCCGCGCGCGGGCACAAGCAAAGCGGAATGGATGTGACATGAAACTCGCAATGATCGGCACGGGCTATGTCGGCCTCGTTTCGGGGGTGTGCTTTTCCGAATTCGGCCACGAGGTCGTCTGCGTGGACAAGCAGGCGGAAAAGATCGACGCGCTGAAGGCGGGGCGGGTCCCGATCTACGAGCCAGGGCTCGACGAGATGCTGGCGCGCAACGCGGATGCCGGCCGGCTGTCCTTCACGCTCGATCTGGCGCAGGCGCTGTCCGGGGCGGACGCGGTCTTCATCGGGGTCGGCACGCCCACGCGGCGCGGCGACGGGCACGCGGACCTGAGCTATGTCTATGCCGCCGCGCGCGAGATCGCGCAGAACCTGGACGGCTACACGGTGGTGGTGACCAAGTCCACGGTGCCCGTGGGGACCAACCGCGACGTGGCCCGCATCATCGCCGAAACCAACCCGGAGGCGCAGTTCGACGTGGCCTCGAACCCCGAATTCCTGCGCGAAGGCGCCGCGATCGAGGATTTCATGCGCCCCGACCGGGTCGTCGTCGGCATCGAGACCGATCGCGCCCGCGCCGTCATGGCCGAGATCTACCGCCCGCTGAGCCTGCGCGCGGCGCCGGTGCTCTATACCGATCTCGAAAGCGCCGAGATGATCAAGTACGCGGCCAATGCCTTTCTCGCGACCAAGATCACCTTCATCAACGAGATCGCCGCGCTGTGCGAACGGGTGGGTGCCGACGTGCAGGCCGTGGCCGACGGGATGGGCCGCGACGGGCGGATCGGGTCCAAGTTCCTGCATGCGGGGCCGGGCTATGGCGGGTCGTGCTTTCCCAAGGACACCCAGGCGCTGGCGCGGATCGGGCAGGAACACAGCGTGCCTCAGAAGATCGTGGAAACCGTGATCGCCGTGAACGACACGCAGAAGCGGCGGATGGTGGACAAGATCTGGGACCTGTGCGGCGGGCGCGTCGCGGGCTGCCGGATCGCCGTTCTGGGCGTGACCTTCAAGCCGGAAACCGACGACATGCGCGAGGCGCCCAGCCTGACCATCGTGCCCGCGCTGATCGGGGCCGGGGCCCATGTGCATGTGGTCGATCCCCAGGGCCGTCGCGAGGGCGAGGCGCTGCTGCCCGGCGTGACCTGGGAAGACGATGCCTATGCCGCGGCCGCGGGGGCCCATGCGGTGGTGATGCTGACCGAATGGAACCAGTTCCGCGGGATCGACCTTGCGCGGCTCGCCTCGGTCATGGCGGTGCCCCGGATGGCGGACCTGCGCAACGTGTTCGACATGGAGACGGCGACCGCGGCGGGGTTCGCCTACGTGTCGGTCGGGCGCCCGGACAGCGACGTGGCGCCCGCCTCCGGCATGCTGGCTGCCGCCGCGCCATGACCGGCACCGGGGGTCACCGGATCCTGGCCGTGGCCTCGGCGGGCGGCCACTGGCAGCAGCTCATGCTGATGCGGCCGGCCTTCGAGGGGGCGCAGACGCTGTTCGTGACCACCCTGGCGGGCCTGCCCGAACAGCACGGCATCACCGAGTCCGTGATCGTGCCCGACTGCAACCGCAACGACAGGCTCGGCGCGATCCGCAACGCGATCGCGATGCGCCGGGTGATACGCCGGTATCGGCCCGACGTGGTGATCAGCACGGGCGCGCTGCCGGGCGTGATCGCGCTGGCGTTCGGTCGCATCCACGGCGCGCGGACGATCTGGGTGGACAGCGTCGCCAATGCCGAGGAGATGTCCCTGTCGGGCCGTCTCGCGCGGCGTCTCGCGACGCTGTGGATGTCGCAATGGCCCCATGTCGCCGACGCCACCGGCGCGGAATACGCGGGGTCGGTGCTGTGATCTTCGCCACGGTCGGCACGCAACTGCCCTTTCCCCGGCTGATCGCCGCGCTCGATGCGCTGGCGGGGGATCTGGACGAGCCGATCGTGGCGCAGACCGCCGATCCAGGGGAAGCGCCCCCCCGGCATCTCGATGCCCGGGCCGCCATGGACCCGGCGACCTATGACCGCCTGTTCGCCGCGGCGCGCGTGGTCGTGGCCCATGCCGGTATCGGGACGATCCTGTCGGCGCAGCGCCATGGCAAGCCGCTGGTGATCGTCCCGCGCCGCCTGGCGCTGAACGAGCATCGCAACGACCACCAGCTGGCGACCGCCCGCCATGTCAGTACGCTGCCGGGCATTCACGTCGCGTGGGAGGTGACGGACCTGACGGACCTGTTGACGCGCGCCGATCTCGCGCCGGCCTCGACCGCGCTCAGCCCCACCCGCGACCGCCTGATCGCCCGGCTGCGGGCGTTCATCGATGGCTGAGGCGGGCGCGCTGCGGATACCGGTGCGCTGCCCGGGGACATGCCGCAGGTCGACGGGTCGGGTCATGACGCGCGGATGCGGGGAACACGCATGCCACCGGTCGTGGCGTCATGGGCCATGTCCGGGACACCGGGTGCGATCCCGTGGTCGGGCCGCGCTGTCGAAAGGGACTGGATGATGCCGCAGGACATGCTCCCCAAGGTTTCCGTCGTGTGCAGCTGGTACAACCGCGCCGACGCCATCCCGGATACGGTCGGCTCCCTGCTGGCGCAGGATTACGGAAACCTCGAAATCGTCATCGTCAACGATGGCAGCCCGGATCCCGGCGTGCGCGCGATGTTCGACCGGTACGACGATCCGCGCCTGCGGATCATACACCAGCCCAATACGGGCCTGGTGCGCGCGATGCGGCGCGCCATCGACGAGACGGACGGCGCGTTCATCGCGATCATGGGGGCGGGCGATATCTGCGCGCCGCATCGCATATCGCTGCAGGCACGGTTTCTCGCGGAAAATCCCGACTATGCCCTCGTGGGATGCGGGTTTCGCAGCGCATGGGTTCCGCCGCGCGATCCGGATGCGCCGTTCCACAACTGGGACATGGGCGAGGGGGCGGCCGCGCCCCGTGCCGGAACGCTGGTGCGCAGCCCGACCATGGACGAGCTTTCGGAACGCAACGCGTTCAGCCATGGCGAGGTCATGATGCGCCGCACCTGCTACGACGCCGTGTCAGGCTACCGCGTGTTCTTCCAGAACGCGCAGGACATCGACCTGTGGCTGCGGCTGGCGGAACGGTATCGGCTCGGCGTCCTGGGCGAGTTCATGTACGAACGGCGGATATTCATGTCCGACGGGATCGCCGCGGATCTCCGGAAGAACATGGTGCAGATCGCCTTCGCTCGCATGGCCACGTTCTGCGGCCGCGAACGCCGCAAGGGCGGCCGCGACAGCGTGGACCGGTACGGCCCGGCGGCGATGATGCGCGTTCCCAGGGATGTCGCCACGCTGAAACAGGTCCTGCGTGCCGTGAAGCAGGTGAAGGGTCTCGGCGTGCTCGATCTGCGCGAGATGGGGGCCGTGCGGGACCTGTACGGGCCGTTTTTCCATCTCGCCGCGCGTCTGTACGGCGGGTATCTGCAGGTCCGCTACGGCGACGCCCCGCCGCCAAAACGACAGGGCTGACGGGGCTGACAGGGCGCCCCTTCTTGCGAAGGGGCGCCGGTTCCGACGCGGTCAGACCATGTCGAAAATGTCCGTCGTGGTCAGCTGGTCGTAGAACTGTCCGGCCTGCCACGGTTCCGGCAGGGGGGCTTCGCCCGCCGGCGTCACGGCCGCGCCTGGCGTGACCAGTTCCACATCGGCGAACGTGGCGCTGGATCCGCGGCCGGCGTCGTCGTCCATGACGAAGACCATCCGGTCGAAGGTGCCCTCGAGGTACTTGCCCACGGCGATCTCGAAGGTGGTCTCGCCGCTGCCGAAGGCATAGTCCCAGGCCGCGTTCTCGATGCCCCAGTCGCGCGTGACGCCGCCGAGCTGGAACAGCGCGCCGCTGCCGCCGCGTTCGGGCATCAGGTCCACGGTCGCGTCGGCGTTGGCGAAGCCGATGCCGTGGATTTCGCCTTCGACGTCAGCGGCATAGGTGAAGCGCAGGACCGTGTCGGCGGTGATGGTGAAGCTGCCCTCGACGGCCTTCCAGTCGTCGCCGGCCATGGTCACGCTGCGCCCGTCGGGTCCGATCTCGGCCGGGCCGGTGCCCTGCGCGTCGGCGGCGAATTCCACCAGGTCATAGCCCGTGTCCGACACCCGGAACTGCGGGGGCGGTGGCGCCGAAAGATCGGGCGCGGGGTCCACGGGGAGCGGTGCGACGGGCGCGAGCGACTCGGCCAGATCGACCTCCGGTGCGGCCGGAGGGGCTGCTGCCGCCTCATCGAAGGCCCAGCGATCGCCCCCGACCGTGATGTCCAGCGCCCGGATATCGCCCTTGAAGGAGCCACCGAAGGCCGAGCCGATGACCATGCCCCATTTCTCGGCGCCCTTCAGCGTGCCTTCCAGCGTACGCTCCGCCCGCACCACGCCATCGACCGACACGCGCAGCGCGCCGCTGACGCCGTCCCAGTCGACCTCGATGTCGTGCCAGTGCCCGTCGAGCAGCCGGACGCCTTCGGTGGACACCCCGGTCCATCCGCTGCGGCCCTGCGGGATCATGTTGACCGCAAGATCGCCACGGTCCGAGACCACCATCGACAGCGACCCCGGGATGATCAGCAATTCACCGCTGTCCCGGGATCCCTCCGGCATGCGTATGCTGGTGGTCAGGGTGAAATTGTCCGCCCCGAACAGGTTGGCGAAGGCCCCGCGCGGCAGCTCGAACTTGCCGTTGTCCATGTCCACCGCGTGGCTGCCATCCTCGAAAAGGAAGGTCTCGGGGCTGGACAGGTCGCGCGGTCCGTCCGGTGTGTGCGCCACGAAGACACCGCGCGCCGCGTCGAAGCTGACGACATCGGGGGTATCGATCACGACCTGCTGGCTGCTGACGGCCCGCACGCCATCCGGCGTTTCGATCGCGAGCGTGACCGTGTAGGTGCCCGGCGCGCCATAGACATGGTTGGGGGTGACACCGCTGCCGGTGTGACCATCGCCGAAATCCCACGTAATGGTCGCGTCCGGCGTGGCCAGCGGCCCGTCCGGACCCGCGCTGAAAGCCGCGTCGAAATCCACGGCATTGCGCATCATGTCCTGCGTTGCGGCCCGAAACAGCGCGACGGCCGCATCCGGCTGCGGATCGTAGGCGAGGCCGGACGCGCCGGCGCCGGACAGATCGAGCGCGCTGCCCGGCAGCACCTGGAAGGCCACCGTGTTGTCCCCCCCGGCGAAGGGCGCGATCAGGTTGTCGCCGTAATACCACGCGCCGTCCGGGTTGTGGCGTTGCACCGCCACGTTGTTCGTGACCGTCCAGTCGGCCCGTCCTTCGGGTGCGGTCAGGGTGCCGAAGGTGACGTTGTCGGCCACGATCACGTTGGTGGACGAGTCGTTGATGTTGATCCGCGGTCTGGCGACGTCCGTGTTCGGTGCCTCGCCGTGGATGTCGACCTGCAGAAGCGTGTTGTTGCGCACCGTCAGGCCGTCGGCCCTGTCCACGGTGATCCCGTGCAGGTGGCCGTTCATGATGACGTTGTCTTCGATCGTGAGGTTGTAATACGGCAGCCTGTCCTCGTTGCCGATGAAGATCGTCTGGGTCCAGTCGCCATCGGCGGCGTCGAACAGGTTGCCCCGGATCACGATATTGCCGGCAGGCTCCCCGGCGCCGCGGGTCCACAACTGGAGCATGTCCTTGTGGTCGCCGGATCCGGGCGCTTCGCGGAAACTGTGAAAGTGGTTGTTCTCGATGAGCGCGTTGCTGGTGCCCGCCAGGTTCAGCCCGTCCGAGCGCATGTCGCGGATTTCGTTGTCGCGGAAGATCACCCCGTCGCTCTGGATCAGCTTCGCGCCGCGCATGAAGGTTTCGAACAGGCTGTTCTCGATGGTCACGTCGCGGCTGCGGTCGACGTACAGCCCCCAGCCCGTGGCAATGCCGTCGCCCACGGCCCCGGGCGAGCCCTGGGCGTTGTCGCCGAGAAAACTGACACCGTCGAACGCGACGTTCTGCGAACTGTAGACCGCGAAGGGGCGTTCCCACAGCGCGTGCCCCTCTTGGTAGACGTAATCGAAGGTCACGTCCTCGACGGTGAGATTGTGGACCCCGCCCAGATTCATGCCCGAGAAGACAGCCTGCGCGGTGCTGTCCGCCGACCGGATGGTGACGGTGCTGTCGAACGCTCCGGACAATCTCAGGGCGCCGTAATCCCCGGCCTCCAGAAGAATGGTTTCGCCACCCTGTGCGGCGGCCAGCGCATCTTTCAGCGCCGCGGCGCTGTCTACGGTAATCGTCGCTTCATTGGACACGGATATACACCCCTGTATACCATCGCACGGCCCCTGGCCGGTACGATCGCGCCCCCACGCCATCCCGTGGTAGGGCGGGGCGGTATACGAAGCCTTAAGCTCCGGGGGCAACGCGGTCGCGGAATGCGGCGCAATTGATGCGTATTCGACGGGCGGGCTCGCGATGGGTCCCGCGGTCGCGGCCATGCCGACCCCGAACGCCGCGGCCACCACGAGACCGACCCTGCGGGTCCATGCCGCGCGGACGCGCCGTGCGGCGGAATCGGGGCGGTGCGGGCCTTCATGTGTCATGATCCGTGTCTCCGTCTCGGGGTGCGCGGGCAGCGGTTCTTCAGGTGTGGCCGGGCGCCCCTGTTCCGGATGCACCGGCCCTGCGGCGGCCGCGCCAGGCCACGGCGCAGATGCCGGCCAGGCCCAGCCCGGACAGGCCCAGCCCGGCGGTTTCGCTCCAGTGTCTCGGCAGGGTCACGCGCACCCGGTCCGTGTCGGGGGGCAGATCCAGCGTGATCCAGCCCTGCGGGTCCGGCCCGGCAGCCAGCGGGACGCCGCTTCCGGTCCGGGCCTGCATGTGTCGCCAGTAGGGCGCCCCCAGAACCACGCGGCCGGGTCCGGTCACCTCTGCCTCCCAGTGCCGGGGGCGGATCTCCACCGGGATCGGCCCGCCGGGTTCGCCGACGGTGGCGGCGATCCCGGCCACGACCCCGGCATAGGAAAACAGCGACACGCCGCGCGTTCCGGCCTCGGCCGCGACGGTGGCGAAGAAGGCCGGCGGCAGATATTCGGGCGCACCGATCATGCGCGGCTCGACGGCGGGCAGGGACAGCCGCTTCGCGATTTCCGGGCCCTGCAGCATCACGCCGAGCCCGAGGATGCCCAGACCCGCCATGGCCGACAGGCGGGCCGCGCGCGCCGCCCCGGCGCGGGACAGGACCTGCACCAGCACCCCCGCCGCCAGCCCGGCGGCGAGATCCGCGAACACCAGCAGGCGGAACGGGAACTGCACCCGGTCGATGATCCAGTTGTTCCAGACCGGGGCGGACAGCGCGGTATTGAGGAAAACGCACAGAAGCACCGGAACGAGCATCCATTGCACCATGGTCCATCGTGCACCCGGCGACAGCACGGTCGCCAGCACGACGGCGGCCAGGCTCGCCACAAGGCTGGCGCCGATGAGCGCGGCGAACCCGATACCGCCCGGCAGGGGGGCATCGAGCCCCAGCAACCAGACATCCGGCGTCAGCATGGCGGCGGCATCGTAGAGGGCCCCGGGCGAGACATCCCCGAGCAGAACGATGGCGGGCAGCCAGTAGACCCCTGCCAGTGCAAGCCCGAGCAGCCCGAGCAGGCCGATCCGGACCGTCCGCAACGGGGCCGCGCGCGGGTGACGCAGCGCCCACACGGCCCAGACCGCCGCGAAGACATGGCCCGCCAGCAGCGCCGTCGGCAGATGGCACAGCACCAGGCCGGCGACACCGAGGGGAAATGCGATGCCGCCCCGGCCATCCTTGAGGCAGCGGTGCAGCCCCAATGCGATCACCGGCACGAAGACATAGGCGGCGAATTCCCCCGAGGCCTGCCGCGTGAACCAGTCCAGCCCCAGGTGATACGGCATGAGCGCGTAGACGACGGCCCCGACCAGCGCGGCGCCCGGCGCCACCAGCGCGCGGGCGAAGGCCCAGAAGCTCGCCGCCGAAAGCCCCCACAGCATCGCGCCGGCGATCGCGAAGACCTGGCTCGCCGTGCAGTCCGCGCCGCACAGCCAGCGCGCCGGTCCGGCCGCGAGATAGAAGGGCAGCGGCCCGTAGAAGAAGAAATCGAGCCCCCCGAGGCCGAACCAGATGTCGGGCAGGTGCCGGGGGTAGATCGCGCCGCTGCGCAACGCGGCCTCGAAGGCGGTCAGCCAGGACGTGTTGAAATCCGCCGAGTGTCCGGGCGGCGTGCCGAGTGCCGCGATCAGGCCCATGCCCGCCGCGAGGACGACCAGCAGGCTTCCGGTCACGAAGATCTGGCGGGGCGTCGGCCTTGCCCGGCGCAGGGACGGGGGCGCCGCGGCGGTCACGGGCGCACGCCGTTCTGCGGCGCGCGCAGATAGATCGCCCAGTGGGGTGCCGCCGCCGCCAGCGTCAGGCCGTCGGGTGCGGGCGTCGCCGGGGTGCGGCTGCACGCGATGATGGTGTCGAACCCGGCCGCCACGGTCCGGTCGAGCAGGGTTTGCCGTTCGGACAGCGGGGTCAGGCTGTCGGGCGGGGCGGTGTCCGTGCGGGGCAGCCGTTCCTGCGCCGCCGCCAGCGCCCCGTCGAGCCGCAGGGGCTGTTGCGTGGCGAAGGCGAAGGTCGGCACCGCGGTGCCGTTGCGCAGCAGCATCGCGAAGAGCAGCGGCTTGCAGTTGGTCACCTGGCTCCGGCGATGGCCGGTCCCGTCGAAGAACAGCGGCGCCGCGATCTGCCCGGTCGGGGTGTCGTCGAGGGCGGCGAGGTAGCTTCTGTACATCTGCCCGTCCTGGTACCACAGCCCCCAGATCAGCGCCGTGCGCACCGCGAAGACACCCGCCAGCCCGGCCACGAGGGCCCGTCCTGCCCGCGCCCGCCCGGCCGCTGTCGCCGGCGCCACGTGCAATCCCGCCGCCAGCAGGGCCAGCAGCACGAGCGGCATGCGGTCATCGAGATACCCGACCGAGAACATGTTCGGCGGCAGGATCACGATCAGCACGGCGCAAAGCGCGGCCGCCCCGGCCACGCGCAGGTCCAGCCGCAGCAGTCCCGTCCCGATGCCCGCCCCGAGCAGCAGCCACACCGCGGTGCCCAGGACACGGTCCGCCCATGGCAGGCCGGCCTCCACCACGAGAAGGGCCGTGTTCAGCCGCTGCCCGATCTCGTCCAGGATGCGCGCCGTGGCCTGGCCTGCCTCGGCATGGCGCGCGAGGTTGTCGAAGGCGACGGTGACGCCGCCCTCGGCCTGGGATGTCGGCATCTGGGTGAACAGCAGCGCCGGCAGCAGGGCGATCAGCAGCAACCGGCCGGCCCGGCGCGCGAGGGCCGGGATGTGCAATCCGCCCGCCTGCCGCGCGGCGAGCGACAGCTCCACCATGCCCAGCAGCAGCCCCCACAGCGCGAAGGCCAGGCCGTGCACGAAGAAAAGCCCCATTCCCAGGATGCAGGCCGTGATCAGCTGGCGCGCGGGCCGCCCGGCCTGGGCGATCCACAGCGCGAGGCCCGCCAGCGCGATGCCGAGCCCCAGCAGGAAATTCGCGAACCCCCAGAACAGGATGTTGTTGAACACGATCAGCCCGGCCAGCACGAGATTGACCGCACCGATCCGGCCATGGAGAACCCGTGCCAGCGCCAGCGCGCCAAGGGCCGGCGCCAGCATCGTCACCGCCCCCAGAAGCTTCGCCATGACCAGCGGCGATCCCAGCCACATCATGGCCGTGCCGACCAGGTCGAGGCCCAGGTTCGGCAGCAATTGCCAGGCGGCGTCGTACTGGGCCTGCAGGGCCGGATCGCCGCCGATATGCGCCAGCACGTGATAGCGCACGATATGGGCGTAGAAATCGGTGAAGGGCAGCAGGGGTGTCAGCGCCAGCGGTCCGAGACAGGCCACGAGGAGCGCGCCCGCGGTCCAGGCCAGCCGATCCGCCTGCACCGCGTCCGGCGCGGCGGATGCCGCCGGTGGACCGGTGAACACCCAGAACTTGTTGACCAGAAAGGTCGCCAGCGGCACGACGACGACGACAACCGCGAAGCCGATCCGGTAATCCGCGCCGACCCCGTTCACGATAAGCGCCATCAGCCCGACATTCGCCACGAACCCGCCGATCGCGCTGAGCAGGAACCGCCGGATCTGGCGCAGGTCGTGATGCCCGGTCTGGAACACCCAGAAGGACTGCCCGGCATAGGTCACCCCCACCGCGACGCAGAAGGCCAGCCCGTTGGCGAGGCTGGCCGGCACCCCGAACCATTCCACCGCGAGGCTCAGCACCGCGAAATGTGTCAGCGTCGCGGCACCGCCCGTCAGGAGGAAGCGAACCAGCTGGCGCGCGGGCAGAAGATCGAGCACACCCAATGCCACGGGTCGCTCAGACACGCGTCGAGCCCGTGGCCCGCAGCGCGAGGATCTTGTCCTCGCCATCGGGGGTGTCGCGCGGCGCGGGCGGGATGTCGCGGTCGTCGTCCGCGAACCCGGCCGTCCCGTCGAGCAGATAGATCGGGCGGCGCTTGACCTCGAGATACAGGCGTCCGAGATATTCGCCGATCACCCCCAGCGAGATCAGCTGCACCGCGCCCAGGACCAGCACGACCACCATCAGCGAGGCATAGCCGGGCACGTCGCGCCCCCAGGCCAGCGTGCGCACGACCACGACCAGCGTATAGAGGATGGCCCCCAGCGCGACGGCCGAGCCCACATAGGTCCAGACCTTCAGCGGCGCGGTCGAAAAGCTGGTGATCCCGTCCAGCGCGAAGTTCCACAGTTTCCAGTAATTGAACTTGGTCGTCCCCGCGGCCCGCGGCGGGCGCTCGTAGGGCACGGCGGCGGACCGGTACCCGACCCAGGCGAACAGGCCCTTCATGAAGCGGTTGCGCTCGCGCAGTTGCAGCGTCGCGTCCACGACACGGCGGGTCATCAGGCGGAAATCGCCGGCATTGTGATCGATGGGGTTCGCGGCGACCGCGTTGAATATCCGGTAGAACATGCCGGCCGAGACGCGCTTGGTCCGCGAATCCGAACTGCGTTCCACCCGCTGGCCGAAGACGATGTCGAACCCGTCGCGCCACAGCCGCACGAATTCCGGGATCAGTTCCGGGGGATCCTGCAGATCGACATCCATGGGAATGACCGCCGCGCCGCGCGACCATTCGAGCCCGGCGGTCAGGGCGGCTTCCTTGCCGAAATTGCGGCTCAGCCGGACCAGTTTGACGCGCGGATCGTTCGCGTGGATGTCCTGAACGACACGCGCCGTGCCATCCGTGCTGCCATCGTCGATGAAGATGATCTCGTAGTCGAGATCGAGCGACGCGAGAACGGGACGCACGCCCTCGAGGAAGAATCCGATCGTTTCCTCTTCGTTCAGGACGGGGACGATGATGGACAGGCTGGGAAGGGGCATCATGCTTACGTACTCACAAACGCTATGGACCGACACTAGCATAGGGCAAACGGGGAAATCTATGGACAGGTGCCGACCGGACCCGCGCAGCCTGCAACCCCACCGTGCATGAGAATCGCGCAGGACGACCGCTTTTCGGGCACCAGAACGCCACGGTTCGGCCCGTCCGGGGCCGAAAAAGACGACCGGCGTTACCGACGTCACCGGGGCCGGAAACTTTTGCGGCAACCTGCGCTGTCACGGCGTGAAAAAACAGCGTCTTGCGGATGGCGACGGGCCCGGGCGCCGGTGTGCCGGCGGTCCCGGTCGCCGGCGGGAAACGGACCGGCCGCGGGGGCGCGACCGTTTTCAAGGTTGGCGTAACCCGTTGTCTGCGACTATGACCCGGGTGCGGTGCAATCGGTCGGGATCGTCGATTCGAATGCGGCGCGGCTGCGCGGGCCGCGGGTTGCCCGGCACCCCGTGCGGACCGTGCGGCGAACCCGGACATCGTGCGAGGCCAAGCTGGGATATGCGCGCCCATGACGACTGCTGATCTCGACCTGAATACCACACGCCGGCGCCGCCCGGCGACCCGCGCCGGGGTCGCTCCGGCCAGGGAGGGGCTGGCCCTGGTCGTGGTGACCGTCCTCGCGATCATCATGCCCTTCGGCTTTTTCGTGGGCGACACGTACCTGACGCCGTCGCGCCTGCTGTTCCTGTTCACGGTCCCGTATCTGGGCATGCGGCTGATGGCGGGGGCCTACGGTCCGCGCCTGCTCACCGACTACATGGTGTTCGGCTACGCGGTCTGGATGATGATCGCGCTGGCGCTCAATCACCAGGCGCAGGCGTTGACCCTGTCGGTGTCCAACGCGCTGGTGATGCTGGGCGGGTACCTTGCCGGCCGGGTGGGGATCCGGTCGCTTGCCCAGATGCAGGGATTCGCACGCTTCTATGCCTGGGTGGTCCTGCTGATGCTGCCCATCGCGCTGGCGGATTCGCTCTCGGGCCAGATCGTCGTCGCCGAAATGCTGAGAAACCTCGACCTCGGCTGGCTGGACCCTGTCAGGAGCGTCGAATACCCGCCCCGGTTCGGCGGGTTGAACCGCGCGCAGGTGTTCTTCGTGCATCCGATCCATTTCGGGCTGTTCGCGGCGTTTCCGGTGGGACTGTACTATGTCGGCCTGCGCAGTCTGCATTCGGCGTTCCACCGCACGGTGATGTCCGTTCTCATCATCGGGACATGCTTCTGTTCGCTGTCGAGCGGGCCGTTCCTGGCGGCCGTGTTCCAGGCCCTGCTGATCGGCTACATGCTCGTGACCGAGCACATGAAGAACCAGTGGAAGCTGATCCTGTGGTCCTTCGCCGCTCTTTATGCCGTGCTCGAGGTCCTGTCGACGCGGTCCGCCATCTTTGCCATCGCGGAACGCCTGGCCTTCAGTTCGGGCAACGCGTATTTTCGGCGGGAGCTGTTCAATGTCGGCATCGACCAGGTGCAGCGCACGCCGATCTTCGGAATCGGCCTGCGTCGGCCGGTCAGCATGCCGGGCTGGATGACCAGCACGTTCGACAACTACTGGCTGGCCGTGGCGGTGGCCAACGGCCTGCCGGCCTTCATCTTCTGCGCCGTGGCCTTTCTCTATCCGATGATCCGCGCGGGGCGGGGTGAGTTCCGCAAGGGGTCGGATCTGTACAACATGCGGGTCGGCTGGACCATCACGATGATCGGCATGATCCTGGCGCTGGCGACGGTCACGGTCTGGAACCAGCTGTTTTCCACGGTGTTCCTGGTGCTCGGCGCCGGGCAGTTCCTGCTGATCCAAAAGGAACCCGACCCGGTCGCGCAGGAACGGGACGCCACCGACCGCCAGGCGCCGGGACAAATCCGCTACTCGCGGTTTTCCGGACCGCCCGCACGCCCGGCCCGGTCGCAGCCGCCGGTGCGCGCCCGCCCGGCTGCCGGCGCGCGCAAGACGACCCGCGACAGGCCCCGATGAACACCTCGACGCACCCCGTGGCGATCGGTGTCGTGATCGTCACCTACAATTCCGAGGACGTGATCCTGGGCTGCCTGCGCAGCCTGATGGCCGCGCCGGTGCCGCTGCGCATCGTCGTCGTCGACAACGCGTCGGACGACGCGACCTGCCCGCGGCTGCGGGCCTGGGCCGCGGGCCGTCAGCCGGTGGACCTGCCGCCGGGCCTGCCCTTCGTCCTGCCCGCCCCCCCGGCCTGCGTGCCGCTGGCGGAGGGCACGGCGCGGGACCTGCCCGCCGTCGCCGCGCCAGGCACGGTGTCGTTGCTGCATTCGGGGGCCAATCGCGGTTTTGCCGGCGGTGTCAATCTGGGCCTGGCGCAGCTGGCGCGCGATCCGTCCATCACCCATTTCTGGGTGCTGAACCCCGACAGCGTCGTGCCGCCGGAATCGGTGGTGGCGCTTGCGGCGGATCTCGCCACGGGGGGGCCGTTCGCGCTGCTGGGCGGGCGGGTGAACTATCTCGAACAGCCGGACCGCATCCAGGTCGATGGCGGCACCCTGAACCGGCTGACCGGGGTCACCGGCAACATCCACCTGCACCGGCGCCATGCCGACACGCCGCCGCCGGATGTCGCGCAGATCGATTTCATCATGGGGGCCAGCATGGTCGCTTCCCGCGCGTTCTACGACGCGGTCGGCCCGATGCGGGAAGACTATTTCCTCTATTACGAAGAGGTGGACTGGGCGCTGCGCCGGGGCGCGCTGCCCTTGCGCTACTGTCCTGGGCTGGTGGTCTATCACTGGGCGGGCGCGTCGATCGGATCGCCGGCGCCGGGGCGGCGCGCCTCGGCGTTCTCGCTCTATTTCAAGCATCGCAGCCGCATGATGTTCCTGCGCCGATTCCAGCCATGGTCGATGCCCGTGGGGTTGCTGTATGCGCTGGCGAAGGCCGCGCAGATCGCGGGGCAGGGGGACCGGGCGGGCGCGGGCGCGCTGCTGCGGGGCGCCTTCGGCCTGGCGCCGCCCCGCGCGGTGCAGGCCCGGCTGGATCGCGCGGGACCGCCGCGCGCGCAGACGCCGGCGGCGTGATGCGGGCGCCGCCCCCTTGAACCCCACCCCACGTCCGCCCGACCGACACGACACGAGAGGCGCAGCCATGTCCGACCAACCTGACCGGCCCGCGCGGGTCTTCGTCACCGGGTCCGCCGGGTTCATCGGGTTCCACCTGTGCCGTGCCCTGCTGGAGGACGGCTGGCAGGTGACCGGTTTCGACGCGATGACCGACTATTACGACGTCACGCTGAAGGAAGCCCGCCACGCCATCCTGGAGGCATCTCCCCGCTTCACGGCGCGGATCGCGCGGCTCGAGGACATGGCGGCGCTGTCCGCGGCCTGCGACGACGCGGCGCCGGACGTGATCGTGCATCTCGCCGCGCAGGCGGGCGTGCGCTATTCGATCGAGAACCCGCGCGCTTATGTCGATGCGAACATCGTCGGGACCTTCAACCTGATGGAATGCGCCCGCGCGCACCGGGTGCGCCACCTGCTGATGGCGTCGACCAGTTCGGTCTACGGCGCCAACACCGACATGCCCTACGTCGAGACCCACAAGGCCGACACGCAGATGTCGTTCTACGCCGCGACCAAGAAGGCGAACGAGGCGATGGCCCATGCCTGGGCGCACATCCACGGCCTGCCGATCACGATGTTTCGCTTTTTCACGGTCTATGGGCCCTGGGGGCGGCCGGACATGGCGCTCTTCAAGTTCACCAAGGCGATCCTGAACGGCGAGCCCATCGACGTCTACAATCACGGAGACATGTGGCGCGACTTCACCTACGTGGACGATCTGGTGCGCGGCATCCGCGGGCTGATCGACGCGGTGCCGGGCGGGCCGGAAACGGCGGTGGAGGGCGACAGCCTGTCGCCGGTGGCGCCGTGGCGGGTGGTGAACATCGGCAATTCCGACAAGGTCCGGCTCGAGGCGTTCATCACCGCCATCGAGGCCGCGACGGGGCGGACCGCCCGGCGCAACGATCTGCCGATGCAGCCCGGCGACGTGCCCGCGACCTGGGCGGATGCGCAGCTCTTGCAGCGGCTGACGGGGTATCGTCCACGGACCGATATCCGCAGCGGGGTCACATCCTTCGTGGACTGGTACCGCGACTATTACAGCGCCTGACGCACGGATTGCGGGTCGGC
>CAZVQL010000026.1:0-21630 GCA_964629305.1 uncultured Roseicyclus sp. | reverse complement strand
TCTCGAAGGCTCTGGCTCAGACGGCGAACATCAGCAGCAGAGCGACGAGGAAGGCGAAGATGCCCAGTGCTTCCGCGAACGCGATGCCGATGAAGAGGGTCGCGGTCTGGCCTGCGGCGGCCGAGGGGTTGCGCAGCGCGCCGGCGAGGAAGTTGCCGGCAACGTGGCCCACACCGATTGCAGCTGCGCCCGAGCCGATGGCTGCGAGGCCTGCGCCGATGAACTGGCCCATTTGTGCGATATCGCCTTCCATGATGGTATCTCCTTACGTTGGAAGTTCGAGAAATCCGTGGGGTGGGCAAGTCCGCCCACCGCTGGTGTTCAGTGATGCGGGTGCAGCGCGTCCTTGAGGTACACGCAGGTCAGGATGGTGAAGACGTAGGCCTGAATGGCCGACACCAGTACCTCGAGCCCGTAGATCGCCACAACGCCGAGGATCGGCGCGATCGAGGCAAGGCCCATGGCACCCGCGAAGCCCGCGAACACCTTGAGAACCGCGTGGCCGGCCATCATCGCGCCCGCAAGACGGACGGAGTGGCTGACGGGGCGGACGAAGTAGGAAATCAGCTCGATGATCGCGAGGATCGGACGCAGCGGCAGCGGGGCGGAGGACACCCAGAAGAGGCTGAGGAAGCCCGCACCGTTCTTCACGAAGCCGATCACCGTGACCGAGATGAAGACGGTCATCGCGAGGATCACCGTCACCGCGAAATGCGACGTGGTGGTGAAGCTCGACGGGATCAGCGCGAGGAAGTTGGCGAAGAGGATAAAGAGGAACGCGGTAAAGATGTAGGGGAAATACGGCAGCGCGTCCTTGCCCGCCACGTCCTCGACCATCTTGCGGATGAAGCCGTATGCCAGTTCCGCCATCGACTGGCTGCGCGAGGGGATAACCGCGCGGCCCTTGGTGCCCATGACCATCAGCGCAGCGATCGCTGCGATCGACAGGCCCATCCAGAGCGTCACGTTTGTCGGCGTGTACCAGCGGATCTCGTCGCCCCCGAAGAGCGGCGCGACCTCGAACTGGTCCATCGGATGAATGGCAAGGCTTTCGTAGCCATCGGCGATGGCCAGGACGAACAGAACGGCGGCCAGGGCGATCAGCGCATAGGCGATGACCTTGCCGTTGCCCTTGGTTTCCGTAGCGGAGGTGTTCGTGCTCTCGGTTGCCACGCGCTTACCCCTTTTCATCCCCTGCAGCCCTGTCGGCCGCTTCAACCTGCTTGCGCTGGACCTCTTCGGCCGAGCGGATCATCGTCTTCACCCCGGCGATGAAGCCGAGGATCGTGAATATCATCATCAGCCAGGGCCGCGTTCCAAGGAACGTATCCAGCCCGAAGCCGATGCCGAACCCGATCCCGAGACCCGCGACCAGTTCGACCACCATCCGCCAGGCCAGCTGCGCCTGTGAATAGTGCTGTTCCATATGGGGCGTCGGTTCCTGCGCCTTCTTCGCCGCCGCTATGCGGGCTTCGAGAGCCTTCAGGCGCTCGTCGTCGCGCGACCCGGACATGACACAGAACCCCCATCGGAAGTTGGGCGGACGCTATGTCGGGCGCGCGCCGGAGTCAACGCGCGCCGCAGCGCAGAAGAAATGGTCCAAGTCATTGATATGAGTTGGTTTAGAAAGGGTGCGACAAATGCGTATACCGGTCGGCGCCCGCCCCAAGCGGCCCAAACCGGCCAAACCCCATATTCAACCGATCGGTTGACGAATGTCGCGGTCGGTGTCACCTCGCTGGCATGGCCGCCTCGCTCGACACCGTGTTCTCCGCCCTCGCCGACCCGACCCGGCGCGAGATCCTGCGCATGTTGCTGGAGGATGACATGGCCGTCACCGACGTTGCCGAGCCCTTCGAGATGTCGCTGGCCGCGATCTCGAAGCACCTGACCATCCTCGCCGGCGCGGGCCTCATCACGCAGGAAAAGCGCGGCCGCGTGAAGTGGTGCAAGCTGGAACCCGACGCGCTCAAGGCTGCCTCGGTCTGGATGCAGGGCTTCGGCCAGTTCGAGCCGGTGAACCTCGACGCGTTCGAGGCGTTCCTCGCCCGAGAGCTGGGCGAGGACGCGGGCGCCTAGGCCGCCTTGTCGAGCCCCCGCCCCTTCAGCAATGCCTCGACCCCCGGCATCCGGCCGCGGAAGGCGGTGTAGAGCGTGTCCGCCTCCTGGCTGCCGCCGGCCGACAGGATGAACCGCTCGAGCTTCTCCGCCGTTTCCGCGTCGAACGCTCCGCCCGCCTCTTCGAAAGCGGCGAAGGCGTCAGCGTCCATCACCTCGGACCACATGTAGCTGTAGTACCCGCTGGAATAGCCGTCGCCCGCGAAGACATGCGCGAAATGCGGCGTCGCGTGGCGCATCCCGATGGCGTGCGGCATGCCGATGCGCGCCAGTGTCTCGGCCTGCGCCTCCATCGGGTCGGCGGGGGCCGCGCCGTCGTGAAAGTCGAGGTCCACCAGCGCCGAGGCGACATATTCCACCGTCTGGAACCCCATGTCATAGTTCTGCGCCGCCAAGAGCCGGTCGAGAAGCGCCTTCGGCATCGCCTCGCCCGTCTCGGCGTGGCGGGCGTGCTTTTCCAACACTTCGGGCACTTCCAGCCAATGCTCGTAAAGCTGGCTCGGCAGCTCCACGAAATCGCGCGCCACCGATGTGCCGCTGATCGAGCCATAGGTCACATCCGACAGCATCTGGTGCAGCGCATGCCCGAACTCATGAAACAGCGTCCGCGCGTCGTCATAGGACAGAAGACAGGGATCGCCCTTGGCGAAATTGCAGACATTCACCACGATCGGCCGCACATCACCGCCCAGCTTCTTCTGGCTGCGCATCGTGGAACACCACGCACCCGAGCGTTTGGACCCGCGGGCGAAATAGTCGCCGATGAAGACGGCGAGGTGCTTGCCGCCCCGCGTCACCTCCCAAGCGCGCGCATCGGCGTGGTAGAGCGGCACGTCGAGCGGCGCGAATTCCAGCCCGAAAAGGCGGTTCGCGCAATCGAAGGCCGCCTCGATCATCGCGTCGAGCTGGAAATAGGGCTTCAGCTCGGCCTCGTTCAGGTCATGCTCGGCCGCGCGCCGCTTTTCGGAATAGTAGCGCCAATCCCACGGCTCCAGCTCGCCGTTGATGCCATCGGCATGCAGCATGGCGGTCAGTTTCACAGCATCCGCCTCGGCCTGGGCTTTAGCCGGGTCCCAAACGGCCATCAGCAGGTCGCGCACCGCCTCGGGCGTGCCCGCCATCTCGGTCTCCAGCTTGTAAGCCGCGAAACTGTCGTAGCCCAAGAGCATCGCCCGCTCCTCGCGCAGCGCCAGCACCTCGGTGGTGATACTCCGGTTATCGGTTTCGCCCCCGTTCATCCCCCGCGCGGCCCAGGCCTTGTAGGCCGTCTCGCGCAGGTCGCGGCGCGGGCTGAATTGCAGAAACGGCACGATCAGCGACCGCGACAGCGTGACGACAGGGCCATCCTGCCCCTTCTCGCGGCCTGCTTCACGCGCGGCAGCCACGACGAAACCGGGCAGCCCCTCCAGGTCGCCCTCGGACAGCGGCATGAACCAGTCGCGTTCATCGGCCAGCAGGTTCTGCGTGAACTCGGTGCCCAGCACCGACAGCCGCGATTTCACCTGCGTGAGCCGATCGCGCGCCTCGCCCTCCAGCGCGGCACCCGAGCGGGTGAAGCTGCGGTGCGTCAGGTAGAGCACCCGCATCTGTTCGTCGCCGAGGCCCAGCTCATCCCGCCGCTGCCACAGGTCGTCGATCCGCGCGAAAAGCGCGGCATTGTTGGTGATCTCGGAGGAATAGGCCGATAGCTTCGGCGCAAACTCGCGCTGCAAGGCCTGCCGTGCCTCGTTCGAGTCCGAGCCGGCAAGGTTGTAGAAGACCCCCGCCACACGGTCGAGCGTCGCATCGGCCAGTTCCAGCGCCTCGATCGTGTTGGCGAATGTGGGCGGCTCGGGGTTCTCCGCGATCGCCCGGATCGCCGCGCGCCCCTCGTCCAGCGCCGCCTCCATCGCGGGGGCGAAATGCGCGTCCTCGATCGTGTCGAAGGGCGGCAGGGCGAAGGGGGTTTTCCAGTCGGACAGAAGCGGATTGGTCATCGGGGCAAATCTCCTTTGCCCCGAGACATAGGCGCAGGAGCGCCCCTTAGACAGGGGTCATTCCACCGTGATGGTGATCACGTCGCTGTAGACCGGCGGATCATGGGGCACGTGGTTCATGTCGCCCATCACCAGTTGCAGCGTGTGCGCGCCCGGGGCGAGGTCCAGCGTCACCTCGGTCTGGCCGCCGCCGAAATGGCGGTGGTTGTCGTCGGCCGGCAGGCCGTACAGCCATTCCTCTTCGCCGTCCGGGCCCTCGCCCATGGGCGCGCGGTCGATCAGCAGGTGATGGTGCCCCGTGTTCGGCGCATCGGTTCCGGCAGGCGCTACGCCCATGCCGCGCAGACCGAAATGGACGGTCACGGGGCTCGCGACGGTCGCGCCGTCCTCGAGTCCGATGAAATACACCTCCGCCCCCTCGGGCGACGGCATCCCCTGCCCGAAGGCGGGGCCGGAAACGACCAGAGCGGCCGCAAAAAGCAGTCTCTTCATGGTTCAGTCCTCCCTAAGTGCAACGGCGTGATGGCCGTTGACCCAAGGGAAGGTAGCGCGTGCCGGCCTTCAGTCCCTTGACCGCGTCAAACACCTCCGCACACGGAACAGTCGGCGCGCCGCTTCAACCGGATCTCGCGGCTTTCGCCGTGGAGCGCATCATAGATCAGCATGCGCCCCCGCAGGCCCTGGCCCGCGCCCGTGATCTCCTTCACCGCCTCCAGCGCCATCATCGAGCCGACGACGCCCGGAAGCGCGCCGATCACGCCGGTCTCGGCGCAGGTCGCGGCCAACCCCGGTGCAGGAGCCTCCGGGAAAATGCAGGCCATGCAGGGCGCGCCGCCCGCAGGATCGTAGAGTGTCACCTGCCCCTCCCACGCAGAGATGGCCCCGGCGATCACCGGTCGCCCTGCGGCCACCGCGGCGGCATTGACCATTGCGCGGGTCGCAAACGCGTCGGTGCCGTCGAGGATCAGGTCGTACTCGGCGAACAGTTCCTCGGCGATCTCGGGGGTCAGCATCCGGTTGTAGGGCCGCACGTCGACGCGCGGGTTCAGCGCCGCGATGGCGGCTTGCGCCGAGAAGACCTTGGGCATTCCCTGCCCCGCATCGGTGTGGATCACCTGCCGCTGCAGGTTCGACAGGCTGACGACATCGGCGTCGATCACACCGATCCGGCCCACGCCCGCCGCGCCAAGGTAAAGCAGCGCAGGCGACCCAAGCCCGCCGGCCCCCACGACCAGCACCTTGGCATCCTTCAGCGCGCGCTGCCCGCCGCCGCCGATCTCGGGCAGGGTGATGTGGCGCGCGTAGCGCTCCAGCTCTTCGTCGGTGAAGGGACCCTTGGGCGCCGCAGGCGCGGTCGCGTCGCGCTCGGCCTCCTTCGCAGCGGCGCGGGTTCGTAACCGCGCAAGACCCGCGCGATAGGCCAGCGCCAGCACCAGGAACGCACCCAGGATCAGCCACAGCGCGGGCGAGCCGCCCGTGGCTTCTCGGAGGGGATGCCCGGCAGGAAGGGCCACCTGCACCGCCAGAACAGCGATGTAGAGCAAGCCCAGCATGTAAAGCCGCGCCTGCACCGGCGCCTTCATCAGCGCCCCGATCCCCCAAAGGACGGCTGCCATGATGAAGACGAACAGCATCAGCCGACCCCCGTGGAGCCAAAGCCGCCCGCGCCGCGGCCCGTGTCGCCCAGCGCGTCGACCTCGGCGTAGCGGGCCATCGTCACCGGCGCGACGACCGCCTGCGCGATGCGCGCGCCGTGACGGATGCGGAACGCGGTCTGCCCGAAGTTCACAAGGATCACCCCCAGCGGCCCGCGATAGTCGCTGTCGATGGTCCCGGGGCTGTTGGGCAGGCCGACGCCATGCTTCAGCGCAAGGCCCGAGCGCGGGCGCACCTGCATCTCGAACCCCTCGGGGATCGCCACGCGCAGGCCCGTGGGCACAAGCACCCGCGCGCCCGGCTTCAGAAGGAGACCCGAGATCCGATCCCCCTCGTGCAGGTTCGCGCGCAGGTCGGCACCCGCGGCTCCCGCCGTGGCGTAGTCAGGCAACGCCACCGCGGCGTCCGCCCAAGGCTCACGCATGACTTCAATCAGAACGGCCACCCCGCCCCCTTCATCTTTCCATAAATACGCATATGACCCGGCAAAGGCTCAGGCCAAGGCCTCGGCAATGCGCAGGGCAAGACGCCGCGCCGTTTCGGCCTTGGACAGGCGCGGCCACGCCTCCGCCCCTGCCTCGGTGATCAGCGTCACCGCGTTCTCGGCCCCGCCCATGATCCCCGTGCCAGGCGACACGTCATTGGCCACGATCCAGTCGCAGCCCTTGCGCGCGCGCTTTGCGGTGGCATGAGCCTCTACCGTCTCGGTCTCGGCGGCAAAGCCGACCACGAGGCGCGGCCGCCCTTCGCCCATCTGCGCCACACCGGCCAGGATGTCGGGGTTCTCGGCGAAGTCCAGCGCAGGCAACTTGCCCGAGCCGTCCTTCTTCATCTTCTGCCCGGCCGCATTGGCGACGCGCCAGTCGGCCACCGCGGCGGCGAAGACGGCGGCATCGGCGGGAAGTGCTGCCTTGACCGCGCCCGCCATTTCTACTGCCGTCTCGACCCGGATCACCTCGACCCCGCCGGGCGGTGGCACGCTGGCCGGGCCGGTCACGAAGCTGACCCGCGCGCCGAGGTCGCGCAGCGCCGCGGCCAGCGCGGTTCCCTGCGCGCCCGAGGAGCGATTGGCGATGTAGCGCACCGGGTCGATCGGCTCATGCGTCGGGCCGGAGGTCACAAGCACATGCTTGCCCTTCAGCGGCCCGTCCGACAGCGCAGCGCCGATCGCCGCCACGATATCGGGCACCTCGGCCATGCGGCCCGGCCCGAACTCGCCGCAGGCCATCGCGCCCTCGTCGGGGCCCACAACCAGCACCCCGTCGCCCTGCAACGTGGCGAGGTTCCTCTGCGTCGCCGGATGCTCCCACATGCGCACGTTCATCGCGGGCGCGATCAGCACGCGCTTGTCCGTCGCCATCAGAAGGGTCGAGGCCAGGTCGTTGGCATGGCCATGCGCCATCTTCGCCATCAGGTCGGCGGTGGCGGGTGCCACGACGACAAGGTCAGCGGCGCGGCTCAGCTCGATATGCCCCATCTCGGCCTCGTCCGTCAGGTCGAAGAGGTCGCGATAAACCTTGTGCGCTGCAAGGGCCGAGGCCGACAGCGGCGTCACGAATTCCTCGCCCGCCTTGGTCAGCACGGGCACCACGCTCGCCCCCTGTTCGCGCAGGCGACGGATCAGGTCCAGCGACTTGAACGCTGCGATCCCGCCGCCGATGATCAGAAGAATCCGCTTGTCCGCCAGCATGATGGGCCGTCCTTCCACAAGGCGGGCGGAGGTTAGGGCGCGGGCGGCCCAAGGGCAATGCCGAACTCCGGCAGCACCGGGCAGGCCCTGTCCTCGGGCAAGGGCGCATCGAGCGAGAAAAGCGCCTCCGCCCCGCCCGCAAGATGCGTCAGTGCAAGCGTCACGCAGGCCCGTTCCCTCGGGTAGGTCCCGAAGACCTCAACCGGCAGCGGCAATCCCGCCTCGGCCCGCGCGATCATCGCGGGCGGCGCGGGGCCAAGGGCGACGTAGTCGGCATAACCTTCGTTGATCCAGCGCGGCATCCGCACCACCCGCCAGCGCCCGACATGGGCGGCAAGCTGCAAATGCGTGATCTCGTGGACGAGATAGTAGCTGAGCGTCCGCGGCGGCGGCACCGCCACACCCCCGCGCACCAACCGGTTCGAGGCGAAATCGGCATGGCGCAGGAACACGTTTTCCAGCGACGCGACCGGGTAGGTCAGACCCGAGGCACGAGGCGAGCCAGCAAAGAAGATGCGCAGGGGCAGCCCATCCTCAACCAGCCAGACGTCGACCGGGCCGGGCGGACCGAGAGGGGCGGCGGACAGGAGTGCCGTGACCTCTTCGCCCATCCGGGCGGCTTCGGGCGGCAGCGGCGTCTCGGAATGAAAGGTGATCGCACCCCCGCCGCGCTCATGCGCAAAGAAGGGCGCAGGGAACGCGATGGAGACAACCAGCGCGGCATAGACCATCAGCGTGGCAAGGAACCCGGCAAGGCTGAGGCGAAAGGCCCATCGGATCAGGCGCGGCGGCGGCATGGCCCCGATATGGGGCCTCTGCCGCGCCAAGGCCATTCAGCGAAACGCCGCGCAGGGGTCCGGGCGGTCGACCGGGTCGGCCAAGGCCCACAGGTCGAAAGGCACATCGCCCTCCGGCGGGGCCTCGAACTGGCCCAGCGCGAAGACACTGACGTCGGGCGCGGCGATGGCGAGCAATGCGGGCACCCCCCAGTCGCGCCGCGCATGGCCGTTGCCGGTGATGATCGCGACGGGCGGACCGTGGGCCTCCAACGCCTGCAAGGCGGCATCGGCCAGCGCCGCGTCGCGCAGGCGTTGCGCCTCGACGAAGCCGGGCAGGATGTCTTCGGGCAGCGCGTCGCAATGGGCCGCCAACTGCTCGGCCTCGCGCGCCGTCTGTTCGTCTTCATGCAACGCCGTGTCCAGACCGAACCGTCCCGCGTCGCCCGCAAAGACCGCCGCGGCCCCCTCGGCAAACGCGCCCTGCGCAGCCTCGCGCCCGATGCCCGCGCCATAGATCGGCACCTCGGTTCCGAAGGCGAAGAGCGGCGCGTAGTAAGCGAAATCGGGCCAGCCCGAATTGGCCCAGTCCAGCGCCGCAGACAGCGCCACGGCATCGGCAGCGAGATCGGGCGTGACCAAGGCGGCCTCTTCGGCCGAGATCATTTCGAAGACGATGGCCGAGGGCGAAAGGCCCCTCAGAACCTCGGCTTGCAACGTGTGGTGGGCAGGGTTGTCATGCACCTCGCCCAGGATCACCACCTCGGCCGCGGTCGCGGCGGACAGAATGTCGGAAGGCGTGGACTGTGCCAGTGCCGGGCCCGTCGCCAGGGCGAGGGCCGCGGCAATCGCGGTTGAACAGGCCCCCTGCACGTCGGTCAGCGCAGGAAGGCTATGGTCATTGGGGCGGCCACGGGCGTCGGTGCCGCGTCATCGCCGCCGACCTGCGCCACAGGCGAGGCCGTCGCGATGGACAGCACGAAGAGACCCGCCAGAAGGCCCAGCGGCGCGTGGAGGATCATGCGGCGAAAAATGACCGGACCTCCTTCGACTGCGCCTCGAGCGTCTTGCGCATCTTGGCGAAAGCGGCAGCTTCCAGCTGGCGCACGCGCTCTTTCGACAGGCCCAACTCGGTGCCGAGGCTTTCCAGCGTCCGCGGCTCTTCGCGCAGCTTGCGCTCGCGTACGATGAAGCGTTCACGATCGTTCAGCGCCTGCATCGCGGTGATCAGCCAATCGCGCAGCTGTTCGCGGTCATGGCTGTCCTCGACGATGTCGGCGGCCTGATCGGAATCGTCTTCCAGCGCGTCGATCCATTCGCGGCCCTCGTCATCGACGGACTGGGTCGCGTTGAGCGAATAGTCGGAGCCGGCCAGCCGGCCCTCCATCATCTCGACGTCGTGCAGCGGCACACCGACTTCGGTGGCGATCATCTGGCGAAGCTGGTGCTTGTCGAGGTTCTCACCGCGAGCCAGCGCCTCACGCTCGAGCCGGGCCTGCACGCGACGCATGTTGAAGAACAGCGATTTCTGGGACGAGGTCGAGCCGGTGCGCACCATCGACCAGTTGCGCATCACGTAATCCTGGATCGACGCCTTGATCCACCAGACCGCGTAGGTCGAGAAGCGCACGCCGCGATCGGGGTCGAACTTGTCGGCGGCCTTCATCAGGCCCAGGCCCGCCTCCTGGATCAGGTCGTTCATCGGCGCGCCGTAGCGCTTGAACTTGGCGGCCATCGAAATGGCGAGGCGCATGTAAGCGGTGACGAGCCGGTGCAACGCTTCTTCGTCGCGCTCGTCACGCCATGCATAGGCGAGTTTCAGTTCCGTCTCCGCATCGAGCAGTTCCGCCCGCATCGCGCGGCGGCTGAGGCTGTGTTCTCCACCCATGTCCAGTGCCATGTCGCACCCCCCGGTTTGGTTTTCCCAACGCCTTTGGCAAGCAGCGTTCTATTAGGGTTACGCAGCGAACCGCCGTCTGGTTCACTTTTCTGGACAGAAAATTTCGTGGCGCTACATCGCCGGGGCTGATCTGGGGCATCACGAATGCGTGATTGACCGATCCGGGCGCCCCGTGCGCTCATCAGCCCATGACCTACACGCTTCTCATCGGTGATCGTTCCTATTCCAGCTGGTCGCTGCGCGGCTGGCTTCCGTTCGAGGTCTTCGACATCCCCGTCCGGGTCGAAGCGACGATACTCTATCGCCCCGAGTTCGCCGAGGACATGGCCGGTTTCGCACCGCTGGTCCGCACCGTGCCCGCCTTGAAGACGCCGGAGGGCGGGCTTCTGCGCGACACGATCGCCATCGCCTGGCACCTGGCCGAGGCGTTTGCCGACCGCGGCCTTCTGCCCGCAAACCCTGTCGAGCGTGCCATGGCGCAATCCATGATTGCCGAAATGCATTCCGGCTTTGTCGCCCTGCGCTCGGCATGTCCGATGAACCTGCGCACCGCATGGCAGGGCTTTTCGCCCTCCGACGCCGTCCGGGCCGACCTCGCCCGGATCGAGGCGCTCTGGTCCGCCGCACTCGACCGCTCGGGCGGCCCGTTTCTCTTCGGTGACTACACGCTGGCCGATGCCTTCTACGCGCCGGTCGCCATGCGGATCGCAGGCTATGCCCTGCCCGTCTCGGACCGCGCACAGGCCTATGTCGAGGCGCATCTGACCCACGCACCGCTTCGCAGATGGCGCGCCATGGGCGAAATGCAGGGGCCGGAGCAACCCACCTACGAGATGGGCCTGCCGCGCCGCCCCTTCCCCATCTCGCCGCCCGAGGCCTGACACGCGGCATCGTTTACGATTTGCTAACGCCCTGCGCGTAAACGTTAACCATGTTCGACGCCCCGCGCACCGAAAGCCTGTCCCGCATCAACACCGTCGCTTTCGAGGGGCTCGAGGCGCGCCGCGTCGAGGTGCAATGCGCGGTCACGCCCGGCATTCCCGCCTTCGCTGTCGTGGGCCTGCCAGACAAGGCCGTGTCCGAGGCCCGCGAACGCGTGCGCACCGCGCTCTCGGCCATGGCCATTGCCCTGCCATCGAAGCGGATCACCGTGAACCTGTCGCCCGCGGACCTGCCCAAGGAGGGCTCGCATTTCGACCTGCCCATCGCGCTGGCGTTGCTGGCGGCGCTCGACATCGTGCCACGCGACAAGGTGGAAAGCGCCATGGCGCTCGGCGAGCTGTCACTCGACGGCACGCTCATCCCCGTCATCGGCGCCCTGCCCACGGCACTGGCAGCCGGTGAGGACGGGCGCGTCCTCTACTGCCCGCTCGGCTGCGGTGCCGAGGCGGCCTGGGTCGGCGCCACGCCTGTCTTCGCCGCGCGCAGCCTGGCCGAGCTGATCGCGCATCTGACCGACCGCCACCCGCTCGACCCCGCCGAACCCGGCGAGGTGCGGGAAGAGGCGCATCTGAAATGCCTGTCGGAAGTCCGCGGGCAGGAACGCGCGAAACGCGCGATCGAGATCGCAGCGGCAGGGCGTCACCACCTGCTGATGGTGGGCAGCCCCGGCTCGGGCAAGTCCATGCTCGCGGCCCGCGTGCCCGGCATCCTGCCGCCGCTCTCTGCCGCCGAGGCGCTCGAAACCTCGATGATCCACTCGCTTGCCGGGCTTCTGGACGAGGGCGGCATCTCGCGCACGCGCCCCTACCGCGCGCCGCATCACACGGCCTCGATGGCCGCCATCGTCGGTGGCGGGCGTGGCGCGAAACCGGGCGAGATCAGCCTTGCCCACAACGGCGTGCTCTTCCTCGACGAGTTCCCCGAATACCCCCGTGCCGTGCTGGAAACCCTGCGCCAGCCAATCGAGACTGGAGATGTGGTCGTGGCCCGCGCCAACGCCCATGTCACCTATCCCTGCCGCTTCCTGCTGATCGCCGCGGCCAACCCCTGCCGCTGTGGGCAACTCTACGATGCGGGTCAGGCATGCGGGCGCGCGCCACTCTGCGGCGAGGATTACATGGGCCGCATCTCGGGGCCGCTGATGGACCGGTTCGACCTGCGGCTCGAGGTGCCGCCGGTGGCCTATGCGGACCTCGACCTGCCGGCCAATGGCGAGAAAAGCACCGATATCGCCGCCCGCGTCCGCGCCGCGCGCGAGGTGCAGGCCGCGCGCTTCGCGACCCTCGGGGCAAACGCCCGCGTGAACGCAGATGCCGAGGGGGCGTTGCTGGACGAGATCGCGACGCCGGACGAGGCCGGCAAGGCCTTTCTGCTGAAGGCCGCGGACCGGTTCAAACTGACCGCGCGCGGCTATCACCGCATCCTGCGGCTGGCCCGCACCATCGCCGATCTCAACGGCGACGCGACCGTCGCCCAACCCCATGTCGCAGAGGCGCTCGGCTATCGGCTGATCGGGGCCAAGACCGCCTAGAGCTTCGCCTCGATCGCCTCCCAGATCCGTGCGGCCACGTTGATCCCGTCGAAGCGCTCAAGCTCCTGGATGCCGGTGGGCGAGGTCACGTTGATCTCGGTCAGCCAGCCGCCGATCACGTCGATGCCGACGAAGACCTGCCCCATCTCGCGCAGCCGCGGGCCGATCGCGGCGCAGATCTCCCGCTCGCGCTCGGTCAGGCCAACTTTCTCGGCGCGGCCGCCGACATGCATGTTCGACCGTGTCTCGCCCTCGGCGGGCACCCGGTTGATGGCACCCACGGGCTCGCCGTCGACCAGGATCACCCGCTTGTCGCCCGCGGCCACGTCCGGCAGGAATTTCTGCGCGATAAGCGGCTCGCGGTTCATGCCGGTGAAGAGCTCGTGGAGCGAGTTCAGGTTGCGGTCACTCTCGGGCAGGCGAAAGACACCCGCGCCGCCGTTGCCGTAAAGCGGCTTCAGGATGATGTCGCCATGCTTCTGCTTGAAGGCCCGCAGGACCGAAAGGTCCCGCGCGATGGTGGTGGGCGGGGTCAGGTCGGGGAAATCCAGGACCAGCAGCTTCTCGGGGCAATTCCTGACCCAGAACGGGTCATTCACCACCAGCGTCGTGCCCTTCAGCCGGTCAAGCAGATGCGTCGTGGTGATATAGCCCATGTCGAAGGGCGGATCCTGCCGCAGCCAGACCACGTCGACGTCGGCCAGGTCGAGATCGACCGGATCGCCAAGACGCGCATGGTCGCCCTGAACACGCTGCACCGTCACCGGCTGCGCCACAGCCATGATCCGGCCCTCGCGGTAGCTGAGGTGATCGGGGGTGTAGACCCAAAGCTCGTGACCCCGCGCCTGCGCCTCTTCGGCAAGGCGGAAGCTGCTGTCCGCGTTGATGTTCACCGACCCGATCGGGTCCATCTGAAAGGCGACCTTCATGCGCCCGCTCCCGCCTGTTCCGTCTTGCCCTACTTGGCGCGGGCGGGCGGCGGGCGCAAGCCTGTGCGCTCAGCCCGCCTGCAATGCGTTGGGGATCACGTCGATCCGGCCACCGCTGTCGACCAACGCCACGTCGAAGCGCATGGGCGTAAGCGATCCCTTGGGAAAGAACCCCAGCGCCGCCTCGGCGCTGGCCATCAACCGCCCGATCTGGCGTCCGGTCAGGTGCGCCGCGGCCGCGGCGAAGCTTTTCGAGGATTTCACCTCGACGAAGACGACCTCTCCGTCCTTTTCGAAGACGAGGTCGATCTCGCCGCCCGGCCCGCGCCACCGCTGGCACACAAGGCGATGACCACCGTCCTGATAGGCGCGGCACACCCGATCCTCGGCCGCACGGCCCTTGAGATGCGAAATCAGACCACTCATCCGTCACCTTCCTGTTTCAGCGCCAGCGCACGCTGGTAGACATCCCGCCGGGGCAGGCCCAGCGCCTCTGCCACCTCGGCGGCGGCGTCCTTGACGCGCAGGCGGCCCAGCGCCTCTGCCAGCGCGGCGTCCAGATCCGCCTGAGTGGGCGCAACCGTGACCGGGTGCCCGACGACCAGCACGATCTCGCCCTTTACCGGCGCGTCCTGCAGCCCGTCGCGCAGCGACCCGAGCGACCCGCGTCGCACCTCTTCGAAGCGTTTCGTCAATTCCCTGCATAGCGCAGCTTCGCGCGTCTCACCCCATGTTTCGCACAACTCGGTTAACAGCCGCTGAATGCGTTTCGGGCTTTCGTAGAGGATCAGCGTCGCCTCGACCTTCCCGATCTCGTCGAGCCAACGGGCCCGTGCGCCGGCCTGCGCCGGGGGAAAGCCCGCGAACATGAACCGATCGGACGGTAGCCCCGACAGGCTGAGGGCGAGGATCGCCGCCGAAGGCCCCGGGGCCCCTGTCACCGTCGCCCCGGCCTCGATCGCGGCGCGCGCCAGCTGGTAGCCCGGGTCGGCGATGACCGGCGTTCCGGCCTCTGAGCAATAGGCGACGCTCCGCCCCTCGGCGAGTGCCTGCACGATGCGCGGGCGCACCGCCGCGCCGTTGTGATCGTGGTAGGCCCATAGTGGCCTGTCCCCCAGCTTGATGCCGTGGATGTCCATGAGGTGGCGCAGGGTCCGCGTATCCTCGGCGGCCAGCACATCGGCGCTGGCGAGGATGTCGAGCGCGCGCAGCGTGATGTCCCGTGCAGCCCCGATCGGCGTCGCCACGAGGTAGAGCGCGGGGGCCAGCGCGGCCTTTCGGGCGGGCCCTTGGCCGGTCTGGGTGTCCTGTGTCATCGGTGGTGTCCCGCGCAACGACGGCCCCGGGGGCGTCGGCATCGTTTACTTGCCGTGCCGGACGCCTTAGCCTACGCCCACACGAAAGGCAGCGCCCGAGGGAGGTTCTCGTTCCATGTTTTCCGCTTTGCGTTCCATCCGCAACCCCTTGCGGCTTCTTGTGCTTTTTCTGGCCACGGTCGTGCTGGCGGCCTGTCAGGTCGGCGCACCCGGCGGCAGCGGCCCGCGAGTCGGCGGGCAAACGGTGCAAGTGGCGATGCTCCTGCCCATGAGTTCCGGCCAGGGCGGGGACGCAACCATCGCCCGCAGCCTCGAGAATGCCGCCCGCCTCGCCGCGGCGGAGCTGACGGGCGTCACGGTCGAGATCACGGTCTATGACACAGCGGGCCAGTCGGCCCAGGCCGCCGCCGTCGCGCGCGACGCGGTACAGGCGGGCGCCGACATCATCGTCGGTCCGCTCCGCTCGGATGCCGCGGCCGCCGTGGGCGTGGCTGTTGCAAATTCCAACGTCAATGTCCTGAGCTTCTCGAACAACACCGAGATCGCGGGCGGCAACGTCTTCGTTCTGGGCCATACGTTCCAGAACACGGCGTCGCGCGTCGTCTCCTACGCGGCGGCCCAGGGGCGCAGCCGGATCGTCGTGGCCCATGCCCAGAACCTGGCCGGCCAGGTGGCCCGCGACGCGGTGCTGCGCGCGGCCCAGGCCTCGAGCGCGACCGTGGTCGCCACCGTGCCCTACGAATTCTCGCAGACCGGCGTGATCAACACCGTGCCGCAGATCGTCTCGGCGGTGCGCGACAACGACGCGAACGGCCTGATGCTGACTTCGGACAGCGCAGGCGCCCTGCCCTTCTTCGCGCAGCTGCTGCCCGAGAACGGCCTCGATATCGAGGCCGTGCAGATGATGGGCCTGACGCGCTGGGATACCCCGCCGCAAACGCTCGAGCTGTCGGGCCTGCAGGGCGGCTGGTTCGCCGTACCTGACCCGACCGCCACGGCCAGCTTCAACGCCCGCTACGAGGCGACCTATGGCACGCCGCCCCACATCCTCGGCGCGCTCGGCTACGACGCGATCCGGGCGGCGGGTGAGACCGCGGCGGCCTCGGGGCGCCTTGGTGCCGCCGACCTGACCGCAAGCTCTGGTTTCCAGGGGGCGAACGGGGTATTCCGGCTGCTGAGTGACGGCACGAACCAGCGCGCGATGGCCATCACCCAAGTGATCGACAATCAGGTGGCCGTGATTGACCCCGCCCCAAGACGCCTTGGCGGTTTCGGTTTCTGACCGAAACCCGACCCTTCCCCCCACCCCTTCCGAACCGGGCGAGCTGATCGCACCGGCAACGGATATACTGGACGAGCGCGCTCTCTGCGCCGCGCTCGACACGGCCGTCGCCGGGGTGACGGATCACGGTGAAATCCGGCGCATCGCGACGCCGATCCTGCAGGCCGCGCAGAGCTCGGGCCGGCAGACGATCGAGGCCGGGATCGAGGCGCGCCCGATGACCGCGCGCCGCATCACGCGCGCCTACACCTACCTGACCGACGGGCTGGTCCGAGCCGTCCTGCACGTGGCCGAAACCCATCTGCACCGCAACGATATGCCCAGCGATGCCGAACGCATGGCGGTCATGGCCGTCGGCGGCTACGGCCGGGGCGAGATGGCGCCCTATTCGGATGTCGACCTTCTGTTCGTGACGCCCTGGAAGATGACGCCACACATCGAAAGCGTCATCGAGTCGAGCCTCTACATGCTCTGGGACCTTCACATGAAGGTTGGCCATGCCAGCCGCACGGTGAAGGAATGCCTGCGCCTCGGCAAACAGGACATCACGATCCGCACCAGCCTGCTCGAGATGCGCTTTCTCGCTGGCGAAGAAAGCATCGGCCGCGACCTGAAGACTGCGCTGCGCGAGCAGCTCTTCCGCGGAACGGTGGGCGAGTTCATCGAGGCGAAGCTCGAGGAACGCTCGAACCGGCACAAGAAACAGGGCGGCCAGCGCTACGTGCTGGAACCGAACGTGAAAGAGGGCAAGGGCGGGCTGCGCGACCTGCAAACGCTCTACTGGATCGCGAAATACGAACACGGCGTGCGCACCGCGGCCGAGCTTGTGGACCTTGGCGTCTTCCTGCCCGACGAATTCGCCGCCTTCGACGCGGCCGAGCGGTTTCTCTGGGCCGTGCGCTGCCACCTCCACCTGATCGCGGGCCGCGCGCAGGATCAGCTGACCTTCGACAACCAGGTCGCGATCGCCGAGCGGCTGGGCTACACCGACCACTCCGGCAGACGGGCGGTCGAGCATTTCATGCAGGATTATTTCCGCCACGCCACCAAGGTGGGTGAGCTGACGCGGATCTTCCTGACCGAGCTGGAGGCCCGCCACGTCAAGCAGGAGCCCGCGATCCTCGGCTTCCTTCGGGGTCGGTCGCGCCGGAAGAAGCTGAAGGACGGCTACGTCCTCAAGCAGAACCGGATCACGCCGGCGGACGAGACGCGCTTTTTCGCGGACAAGCTGAACATCCTGCGCCTCTTCGAAGAGGCGCTGCGCACCGGCTACCTGATCCACCCCGACGCGATGCGGGCGATCTCGGCGCATCTGGGCATGATCGACGACGAGGTGCGGCGCGACCCGGAAGCGGTGCGGATCTTCCTCGACCTGATGCTGCGGCACGGCAACCCGGAACGCGCGCTGAGGCGCATGAACGAGCTGGGCGTGCTGGCGGCCTTCCTGCCCGAGTTTGCGCCCATCGTCGCGATGATGCAGTTCAACATGTATCACAGCTACACGGTGGACGAGCACACGATCCAGGTGATCTCGACCCTCGCCCAGATCGAGCGTGAGGAGCTGCGCGAAGAACTGCCTGTCGCCTCGGGCATCCTGAAGCGGGGTGTGAACCGCAAGGTTCTCTATATCGCCTGCCTGCTGCACGACATCGGCAAGGGCCGGAAAGAGGATCACTCGATCGTCGGTGCCCGCATCGCCCGCAGCGTCGCGCCACGGCTCGGGCTGAAGCCGGCCGAGGCCGAGACGGTCGAATGGCTGGTGCGCTATCACCTGCTGATGTCGGACATGGCGCAAAAGCGCGACATCGCCGACCCCCGCACGGTGCGCGACTTCGCCAAGGCGGTGAAGACCCGCGAGCGGCTTGAACTGCTGACCGTGCTCACGGTCTGCGACATCCGGGGCGTCGGCCCGAACACCTGGAACAACTGGAAGGCGACGCTCCTGCGCGGGCTTTACCGGGCGACGGCGACGGCGCTCGATACCGGGCTCGAGGACCTCAACCGCGACAAGCTCGAGGGTGAGGCGAAGAAGGCCCTGCGCGACGCGCTGGACGGCTGGCCCAAGCCCGAGCTCAAGGCCGAGATGGATCGCCATTACGGCCCATACTGGCAAGGTCTGGATCTTGCGACGCAGATCACCTTCGCCGAGATGCTGCGCGACATCGGGGCCGACGAGATCCGCATCGACACCCGCGAGGACGAGGATCGCGATGCGACCCGCGTCTGTTTCGCCCTGAACGACCATCCGGGCATCTTCAGCCGCCTGGCCGGTGCCCTCAGCCTTGTGGGCGCCAATGTCGTGGATGCGCGCACCTATACGTCGAAGGACGGCTATGCGACCGCCGTCTTCTGGGTGCAGGACGCCGAGGGCAACCCCTACGAGGCACGCCGCCTGCCCCGTCTTCGCGGCATGATCGACAAGACCCTGAAGGGCGAGGTCGTGGCCTCGCGCGAGCTGGAGGGCCGCGAGAAGATCAAGAAGCGCGAGCGCCCCTTCGCGGTGCCGACGAACATCACCTTCGACAACGAAGGCTCCGAGATCTACACGATCATCGAGGTCGACACCCGCGACCGGCCCGGCCTGCTTTACGACCTGACCAAGACGCTGGCGGCCTCGAACGTCTACATCTCGTCCGCCGTCATCGCGACCTATGGCGCGCAGGTGGTCGACACGTTCTACGTCAAGGACATGTTCGGCCTGAAGCTCTACACCCGCTCCCGGCAGGAAAGCCTCGAGCGCAAGCTGCGCGACGCCATCGCGCGGGTCGCCGAACGGGCGGGCGCGTGACATGAGCGCCGTCGCCCGGCCGATCCGCCTGATCTCGGGCTTCATCACGGTGGGCGTCTGGACACTGGGCAGCCGCATCCTGGGCTTCGTGCGCGACATCCTGATCGCCGCCTACATGGGGAGCGGGCCGGTATCCGAGGCGTTCTTCGTCGCTTTCTCTCTGCCCAACATGTTCCGCCGCTTTTTTGCCGAGGGGGCGTTCAACACCGCCTTCGTGCCGATGTTCTCGAAGAAACTCGAGGCCTCCGACGATCCGCTGGGATTTGCCCGCGACGCATTCGCGGGGCTGGCGACCGTGCTGATCGCGCTCACGCTGGTGGCCCAACTGGCGATGCCGTGGTTCGTTCTGGCCATGGCGGGGGGCTTCGCGGGCGACGTGCGCTTCGAACTGGCAGTGGATTTCGGGCGCGTGGCCTTCGGCTACATCCTGTTCATCTCGCTCGCCGCCCTCCTGTCGGGGGTGCTGAATGCGACCGGACGCTTCGCCGCGGCTGCAGCGGCACCCATCCTTCTGAACCTGATCCTGATCGCCGTGCTGATCCTTGCGGACAATGTCCTGACGGACGAGATCGCGATGCAGGTCGACACGGCGCAGCCGGGCGACGACCTGACCGGACTGCGCCACGGCACAATGCTGGTGTGGGGCATCCTGGGCGCGGGCGTGGCGCAGCTGGCGCTCGTCTGGCTCGTCGCTGCGCGTTCGGGGTTCCGCCTGCTCCCGCGGCTGCCCCGGCTGACACCGGACATGCGGCACCTTGCCATGATCATGCTGCCCGCGATGCTGGCGGGTGGTGTCGTTCAGATCAACCTTCTGGTCGGCCGGCAGGTCGCCAGTTTCTTCGACGGCGCCATCGTCTGGCTCAGCCTGGCCGACCGCCTCTACCAGCTGCCGCTGGGCGTGGTCGGCATCGCGATCGGCATCGTGCTCTTGCCGGACCTGTCGCGCCGGATCGGCGCGGGGGACGATGAGGGCGGGCGCTATGCGCTCAGCCGCGCGGGTGAGATCAGCCTGGCCCTGACCGTGCCCGCCGCGGTGGCGCTTTGCGTCATCCCCACACCGCTGGTGTCGGTGCTGTTCGAACGGGGCGCCTTCACTGCCGATGACACCGTGCAGACGGCGCTGGCGCTCGCGGCCTATGGCCTGGGCCTTCCGGCCTTCGTCCTGCAGAAGGTCCTGCAACCGCTCTACTTCGCGCGCGAAGACACGAAATCGCCGTTCCGCTACGCCCTGGTGGCGATGGTCGTCAACGCCGTCGTGGCAATCGGCCTGGCCTTCACGATCGGCTTCGTCGGCGCAGCACTCGCCACCAGCTTCGCGGGCTGGACGATGGTGTGGCTGTTGCTCAGGGGCAAGCGGGGCATGGGGACCGTCGCGACCTTCGACGATCGGTATCGGTACCGGCTTGGCCGCATCGTGCTGGCGTCGATGGTAATGGGCGTGGTCCTGGTGGTCGCCTCAACCCTGCTCATTCCGCTCCTCGGCACCCCCGGGTGGCGCTATCCGGCACTCGCGGTGCTGGTGGTCGGCGGCATCGCGGTCTACGGCATCACCGGGCAGGCCATCGGCGCCTTCCGCATGGCGGAGTTCGGCCAGGCCCTGCGCCGCCGCTAACGCGACCGCATCCGGGCGAGCAGCCGACGCCAGCCGCCGGGGCTGACCAGGAAGGACATCAGGAACCCGGCGGCAAATCCCGACAAGTCGGCCACGACACTTCCGAACTCGCCCTGGATCACACCGAAGATCAGCTGGATCGCCAGCAGCGCTCCGATCAGCCCGAAGGCGCGATAGCGGCTCGAGCCGCGGATCGTCGCCTCGGTCCACATGATGAAGGTGAAGGCCCCGATCAGGCCGTAGACGCCGGGGTAGCCCCCGACCAGCGGAAAGGGGCTGTCCATCAGCGCGACGAAGCCAAGCGCCCCGGCCACCGCCGACACGAGGAAAAGCGCCACGAAGGCGATCGGCGAAAACACCTCGGCCACCATCTTGCCGATGGCGAGGATGAAGACGACGACAAAGGCCGCGTGGACGAAACCGGTGTGGATCAACGGATAGGTGACAAGGCGCAGAAGCTCTTGGGGCGGATAGATCCCGTTCTGCCACATGAAGCGCGCCACCTCGTCGAAGACGCCGTAGTCGCGGATCGCGTCCAGCCGCCAGCCGACACCGCCCTGCCCTCCGAGAAAGCCCGCCGTGGCCGCCTGGAACATCAGTTCCAGCCCCAAGATCACCGCAGCCAGCGCCACCACCACGGGCGGCAGCGCGTTGAAGGGCGAGACGTTGTGGTTCTCCATGATCGCGCGGCCTTCGGTTGACGCCATTTGCCCCCGTGGGTAAGCGAAGCCGCGGCGCTTGGCCAGAGGGGCGGGTGCGCGACAGTGGCCGAGGAACCAGCATGGCAGAGACGCAGTTCACCCCCCGCGTGTTCTCGGGCATCCAGCCCTCGGGCGGCCTGACGCTGGGCAACTACCTCGGCGCGATGAAGCGCTTCGTGACGATGCAGGACGAAGGCAGCCATCAGACAGTCTATTGCATGGTCGACCTGCACGCGATCACCGCACGCCTCGTTCCGGCCGATGAACTGCGCCACAACACCCGCGAGCTTTGCGCCGGGTTCATCGCCGTCGGCATCGACCCAGAGAAATCCATCCTGATCAATCAAAGCCAGGTGCCTGAACACGCGCAGCTGGCGTGGATCTTCAACTGCGTCGCGCGCATGGGCTGGATG
>CAZVQL010000025.1:15815-21871 GCA_964629305.1 uncultured Roseicyclus sp. | reverse complement strand
TTTCGACCTGGCCGGGTTTGCCGTGGGCGCGATGAACCGGGGCGCGGAGCTGCCCGCAGGCGTGACCGACGGCGACGTGCTGCTTGGCCTTGCCTCGGACGGGGTGCATTCGAACGGCTATTCGCTGGTGCGGCGCGTGGTGGAGCGGTCGGGGCTGGCGTGGGACGCGGCCGCGCCCTTCGGCGAGGGGGCCCTGGGCGCGGCGCTGCTGGCGCCCACGCGGCTCTATGTGAAACCGGCGTTGGCGGCGGTCCGAGCGGGGGGCGTCCATGCGCTGGCCCATATCACCGGCGGCGGGCTGACCGAGAACCTGCCCCGCGTCTTGCCCGAGGGGCTGGGGGTCGAAATCGACCTTGGCGCTTGGGCGTTGCCGCCGGTCTTCCGCTGGCTGGCCGAGGAGGGCGGTCTGGCGCAAGCGGAGCTGCTGAAAACCTTCAATGCCGGGATCGGCATGGTGCTGGTCGTGGCCGCTGACCGGGCCGAGGCGCTTGAGGGCCTGCTGGGCGAAGCGGGCGAGACGGTGCACCGCATCGGCCATGTCGCGCCGGGCGCGGGCGTGCGCTATTCCGGGACGCTTCTTTGACGAAACGTGTGGCGCTCCTGATCTCGGGCGGCGGCTCCAACATGGTGCGGCTGGCCGAGAGCATGACCGGCGACCACCCGGCACGGCCCTGCCTTGTGTTGTCGAACCTGCCGGGGGCAGGGGGGCTGGAAAAGGCGCGCGCGATGGGGATTCCGACCGCCGTCGTCGATCACCGGGACTTCGGCAAGGACCGTACGGCGTTCGAGGCCGCGCTGACCGAGACGCTCGAGGGGCATGCGCCCGACATCCTCTGCCTTGCGGGCTTCATGCGGGTTCTGACCGAGGGGTTCGTGACGCGTTGGCAGGGGCGGATGCTCAACATCCATCCCTCGCTTCTGCCGAAGTACCGGGGGCTCCACACCCATGCCCGCGCGCTTGAGGCAGGTGACGCCGAGGCGGGCTGCACCGTGCATGAAGTGACGGCGGAACTGGATGGCGGCCCCATCCTCGGGCAGGCACGTGTGCCGGTTTTGCCGGGCGACACGCCCGACACGCTGGCCGCGCGTGTGCTGCAGCAGGAGCACCGCCTTTACCCGATGGTTCTGCGCCGCTTCGCCGAAGGCGACCGGCGGCGCATCGACCTCTGATCGAGGCGCGACGCCTTTTCGAAAGCGCGTGCGCCCGGCCCGGACGTCAGAGCAGCGACTTGACCTTTTCGGCCACGGCCTCGGCCGTGATGCCGAAATGGGTGTAGAGATCGCCCGCCGGCGCCGAGGCGCCGAAGCCGTGCATCCCGACGAAGCCCGACTTCTCGCGCTTGCCGCGCTCGCCGAAAAGCCAGCGGTCCCAGCCGAACCGGATCGCGGCTTCGACGGCCACGCGCACCGGCCCGCCGGGCAGGACGCGCTTGCGGTAGGCCTCGGGCTGTTCCTCGAAAATCTCCCAGCAGGGCATGGAGACGACGCGCGTGCCGATCCCCTCGGCCTGAAGAAGGTCGCGGGCGGCCATGGCGATGGCAACCTCGGACCCGGTGGCCAGCAGGATCGCCTGTCGCTTGCCCTCTGCCTCGGCCAGCACGTAGCCGCCCTGGGCGACAAGGTTCTTCGTCTTGTGCTCGGTCCGCACCGTCGGCAGGCCCTGACGGCTGAGCGCCAGAACGCTCGGCGTCGTCTTCTGCTCGAGCGCGATTTCCCAGGCCTCGGCGGTTTCGACCGCGTCGGCGGGGCGGAAGACAAGCATGTTGGGCGTCGCGCGCAGCATCGCCAGATGCTCGACCGGCTGGTGCGTCGGCCCGTCCTCGCCCAGACCGATGCTGTCATGGGTCATCACGTAGGTGACGGGCAGGCCCATCAGCGCCGAGAGCCGCATCGCGGCGCGCGCGTAGTCGGTGAAGACCATGAAGGTGCCGCCATAGGGCCGCACGCCGCCATGCAGCGCCATGCCGTTCATCGCGGCGGCCATGCCATGTTCGCGGATGCCGTAGTGGATGTGGCGGCCCTTGCGGTCCTCGGGCGTGAAGGTGCCCAGGTCCGCGGTGTCGGTGTTGTTCGAGCCGGTCAGGTCGGCCGAGCCGCCGATATGCTCGGGCAGGATCGGGTTGATCACCTCGAGCGCGTGCTGGCTGGCCGAGCGCGTCGCGACCTTGGGCGCGGCCTCGGACGTCTGCTTTTTCAACGCCTTGATGGTGGCCGACAGCTTCTTGGGCACCTCGCGGCCGAAGGCGCGGGCGAACTCGGCCTTCTTGCCGTCGGAGAGAAGCGCAAACTGCGTCTCCCATTCCTCGCGGGCGGTGCGGCCCTGGGCGCCCACGCCTTCCCACCAGGATTTCAGGTCGGCGGGGATGTCGAAGGGGCCGTGGCTCCAGCCATAGACTTCTTTCGCGGCCTGAAGCTGGGCGGCATCGGTCAGCGCGCCGTGGCCCTTGGCGGTGTCCTGCGCGGCGTGGCCGATGGCGATATGGGTCTTGGCCGCGATCATCGCGGGGCGGGGCGAGGCCTTGGCCTCGGTGATCGCGCGGTCGATATCCTCGGGGTCGTGGCCGTCGCAGGCGAAGACGTCCCAGCCCGCGGCGGCGAACCGCGCCTGCTGATCGGTGCGGTCGGAGATGTCGACCTTGCCGTCGATGGTGATGCCGTTGTCATCGAAGATCAGGATCAGGCGGCTGAGTTCCTGCCGGCCGGCCAGCGCGATGGCCTCGTGGCTGATCCCCTCCATCAGGCAGCCGTCACCGGCGAAGACATAGGTGTGGTGATCGAACAGCTTCTTGCCCCACTTGGCGCGCAGGAATTCCTCGGCCATGGCGAAGCCGACGGCATTGGCGACCCCCTGGCCCAGCGGGCCGGTGGTGGTCTCGATGCCCTTGGCGTGGCCGTATTCCGGGTGGCCCGCGGTGATGGCACCCAGCTGGCGGAAATTCTTGATCTGCTCCAGGGTCATGTCTTCGTAGCCCGTCAGGTAGAGCAGGCTGTAGAGCAGCATGGAGCCGTGGCCGTTCGACAGGATGAAGCGGTCGCGGTCGGGCCAGTCGGGGGCCTTGGCGTCGAACTTCAGGTGCTTCTCGAAAAGGACCGTGGCGATGTCGGCCATGCCCATCGGCATGCCGGAATGGCCCGAGTTGGCCGCCGCAACGGCGTCGAGCGCCAGCGTGCGGATACAGGCGGCGCGGCGCGCGTGCTCGGGATGTTTCTGGGCGAGGGCGGTGAGGTCCATCGTCGGGGTCCTTCCTGTCTGGCAGCCTGCGGCGAAAGGGGTCTTGGGCCCTGTCGCATCGCCCGTGTCTCATAGCAGAGGCGAGGGGGCACGCAACCTAGAAGGGCGCGCGAGGCGCCCATTTGCCGCCGGGTCGGTCGCGGGGCTTCGGAAAGCCTTGCAAATCTGGGGAAAGCGCGGTGTTCTAAGGGGAAACGAGACGGGCTCCGCGGTGGCGGGCCCGGCGCCGATAAGAGCGGGGGCACCGGCAGACATGGGCGACAACGCCGAATTCGAGAAATTGACGATGCTGGAGGCGCGGCTTGCCGCCGCGCTGGACCGCATCGCCGTGGGCATGGGCGAAGTGCAGGCCACCGCCCCGGTCGAGGACCCGGCGCTGACCTCGGGTGCGTTCGAAGACCTTCAGATGCGCGCCGAGGCCGCCGAGGCCCGTGTCGCCGAGCTGGAGGCGCAGCTGGCCGAAGCCGGGGGCACCGCGGGCGAGGCCGACCTGGTCGCCGAGCGCGATGCCGCGCTGGGCCGTGTCGCGGCACTTGAGGCGGCGCGTGAGGCGGACCGGGACGAATCCCACCGTATCATCGCCGCCCGCGATGCCGAGATCGAAGAGCTGCGCACCGCGATCGCTGCAAGCGAGCCCTCCGATGCGGAGGATGGGGCCGAGGCCCTGAGGGCGCAAATCGCAGATCTCGAGGGCAAGGTCGCGCGGCTGCGCGCCGAACGGGCCGAGGCCTACGCCGAGCGGGACGAGGCGCGCGACATCGCCGAGGAATTGCAGGCGGCCAGTGGCGTCACGCCCGACGACCGCGCCATGGCGCTGCGCGCCGAGGTGCAGGAGCTGCGCGTCATCAACGAGCGGCTGACCAAGAACATCGAGCGGATGCGCAGCGAGAACGCGACCGACCCCAAGATCCTGAACAAGGCGCTGGTGGTCGAACTGGATGCCCTCAAGGCGATCCGGGCATCCGAGGCGGCCGAGCTGTCGCGGATCCTGTCGGATCTTGAGCAGGGCGCGACAGGGGAGGGCGGACATGCCTGAGGTGGAAATCCAGATCGGCGGCCGGGGCTTCATGGTCGCCTGCCAGGACGGCGAAGAGCCCTATCTGCACGCGGCGGCCAAGATGCTCGATACCGAGGCGGCGGTGATCTTGGGCCAGATCGGCCGGATGCCCGCGGACCGGATGCTTCTGATGGCGGGGCTGATGCTGGCCGACAAGACGGCGGCGCTGGAGGACGAGATCAAGACCCTGCAGGAGAAGATCAAGTCGCAGGACAAGACGCTCGCTTCGGCCGAGGAACGGCTGGCCGATCGCGCGCGGCGTATCGCCGAGTTGCAGGATGCGGGCCCGCGGACCGAACTGCCCGACCGTTTCACCGACGGGCTGGCCGAACTGGCCGCCAGGGCCGAGGCCATGGCCGAAGAGATCGAGGCGCGGCGCGGCTGAGCGCGCCGGAACAGGTCAATCCAGAAGCACCGGCAGAAGGCGCGCGGCCTCGTCGCGCGGGTGGTGGAGGGCTGACTTGTCCTCGCCCGGGTAGAAGCGCGCGCGCACTGCCGTCGGCATGGGCCGGGGCTGCAACAGGTGAACGCGCAGCGGGAATTTCGCCGTCTCGGCCTGCCACGACTGGATGAGCGCGCGCTGGGCGGCCTTGCACATGCCGTAGGGCCCGGCGAATTTCTCGTCCCAGGTGTCATCGAAAAAGACCGCTTGCGGCTTTTCCGACGGGGCGATCAGTGGATCGACGAAGGCCACCAGCCGGGCAAGCGCGCGGATGTTGGTGGCGATCAGCTTGTCGAGGTCCTTGGCCTGCAAATGCGGGGCCGGGGTCAGCGCGGTGACATGCACGGCGGAATGCACCCAGATGTCGGCCTTGCCCCAGCGGTCGTGGATCGAGCGGCAGAGATGCGCCATCGCGCCCTCGTCGGTCACGTCCATCGGGGCGAGCGTCGCCTCACCCCCCTTGGCCTTGATGCGGTCGTCGAGCTCTTCCAGCCCGCCCACGGTGCGGGCCACGGCCACGACATGCGCGCCGCGCTCGGCCAGCCATTCGGCACTGGCCGCGCCGATGCCGCGTGAAGCGCCGGTGACCAGCGCGATCTGTCCATCGAAAGGCTTTTCCATGCGCCGCCTGTTGCCCCGTTCGCGCGGCGAAGGCAAGGCCCTGCGGCGGTGCGGCGCGCTTGACTTGAGCGGGGCGCACGGGGATACCGATACCCAACGGACACTGACCCGATACGGAGGCGCCCATGGGCCGCGACACTCTTCTGACCGCAACGTTTGGCAGCGACACCCTTCTCAAGAAGGCGCTGCTGGTGCTGGGGGGCTCGGTCTTCATCGCGCTGGCCGCGCAGATCACCGTGCCGATGTGGCCGGTTCCGGTGACGCTGCAGACGCTGGCGATCCTGCTGGTGGGCTTTTCCTTTGGCAGCCGGATGGCGCTGGCCACCATGCTGGCCTATCTCGCGCAGGGTGCGGCCGGCCTGCCGGTCTTTGCCAACGGGCTGAACGTCGTGGCCTTCGCGGGCCCGACCGCGGGCTTCCTCCTGGGCTTCGTCGCGATGGCCTGGGCCGCGGGCCTTGCCGCCGAACGCGGTATCGCCAAGGGCTGGCTCTCGACCGCCGCCGTCGCGCTGGTGCTGAGTGTCGCGATCTACATCCCCGGCATCCTCTGGCCAATGACCGTGGCCGGTGCCTTCGGGCTCGAGGCCGGCTGGATGGGCCAGGGCGTGGCCTACTACTGGACCTACTTCATCGCGCCCTTCCTGCTGGGTGACGCGCTCAAGGCCGTGATCGCCGCGCTGGTGATCACCGGGGCCTGGACCGCG
>CAZVQL010000025.1:0-15805 GCA_964629305.1 uncultured Roseicyclus sp. | reverse complement strand
CCGATCGGGCGGCCTTTTTCGTTCGATGCGGCTTCGCTTACGCCTTGAGGTGCGTGATCAGGTCGCCCGCGCCCAGATCCTCGTAAAGCGCGACGATCTCGGTCGCGGTCATGCCGCCATCCTGCTGGGCTGCGTGGAGCGGGTGTTTCGGCTCGGTGATCCAGTAGACGGGCATGCCCCCGCCCGCGACGGGCACGAGCAGACCCTTGGTCAGCACCGGCCCGGAGGAGGCCGGAACGCGGCTGTAGAGCCACGCGAAGAGGTCGCCCAGCCGGTCGGCATCACCCCGCTCCTGCGCGGAACGCAGGCGGGCGAAATCGCCGGGTGAAAGATTGGTCCAGACCGTGAGAAAGACGTGATCCTCGGTCCCCGTCACGGGGATCGGCAGATGCGCGCGCACCAGCATGTCGCGGCCGCGCCGCGCATACCGTTCGGTGATGACGTCGCCCGATCCGTCGAGGGCTTCGTCGGGCTGCGGCGCGGGCGGATCGGTCCAGCCGAAGGGGCGCAGCCGGACCGCGTTGGCCGCGTCCAGCACCTCGCCACAGCAGGCGCAGCGATAGCCGGGCGCCGTCAGGCGGCGCGCCAGTTCGTCCTCGGGCAGGACCTTGGGCGATTTCGCACGGCGAAAGAGTTTGAGCATTACTCGGCCGGTTCCGCGAGTTTGAAGCCACGCGCCATCTGGTCGGTCGGCTTCACCGGGTAATCCCCCGAGAAGCAGGCGTCGCAATAGGCGGGCGAATTGGCGTCACGTCCGCCGGCCACGCCCACGGCGCGGTAAAGGCCGTCGAGGGTGATGAACTTCAGCGACTGGACGCCCAGATGTCCGCGCATCTCTTCCTCGGACATCGTGGCGGCGAGCAGCTTCTCGCGCTCGGGCGTATCCACGCCGTAGAAGCAGGGCCAGGCGGTCGGCGGCGAGGCGATGCGGAAATGCACCTCGGCGGCCCCTGCGTCGAGGATCATTTCCTTGATCTTGCGGCTCGTGGTGCCGCGCACGACGCTGTCGTCGACGAGGATCACGCGCTTGCCGCGAATGAGCGCGCGGTTGACGTTCAGCTTCAGGCGCACGCCCATGTTGCGGATCTGCTCGGTCGGCTCGATGAAGGTGCGGCCCATGTACTGGTTGCGGATGATCCCCATCGCGTAGGGGATGCCCGATTCCAGCGAATAGCCTATCGCCGCGGGCGTCCCCGAGTCGGGCACCGGGCAGACGAGGTCGGCGTCAACGGGCGCTTCCTTGGCCAGCTCCCGCCCGATCGCCTCGCGGGTCTCGTAGACAGAGCGGCCGCCGATGCTGCTGTCGGGGCGGCTGAAATAGACGTGCTCGAAGATGCAGAAGCGCGGGCGCTTCGGCTCGAAGGGCTTGTGGCTTTCGACCGTGCTGCCCGAGATCACCACCATTTCGCCCGGTTCGATCTCGCGCACGAATTCCGCGCCGATGATGTCGAGCGCGCAGGTCTCGGAACTCAGCGCGTAGCCGTCGCCGATCCGGCCGAGCACAAGCGGGCGCACGCCGAGCGGATCGCGCACGCCGATCAGCTTGGTCCGCGTCATGGCGACGATGGAAAACGCCCCCTCGACCCGGCGCAGCGCGTCCTTCATCCGTTCGGGGATGGTCTTTTGCAGGCTGCGCGCCATCAGGTGGATGATGCATTCGCTGTCAGACGACGACTGGAAGATCGAGCCGCGTTCGATCAGCTCGCGGCGCAGCTCGTCGGCGTTCACGATATTGCCGTTATGCGCGATGGCAGCACCACCCATCGCAAACTCACCGAAGAAGGGCTGCACGTCGCGGATCTGGGTCGCGCCCTTGGAGCCTGCGGTGGAATAGCGGACATGGCCGATGCCGATCTCGCCCGGCAGCGTCTCCATGATCTTTTGCGATGTGAAGTTGTCCCGCACGAGGCCGAAACGCCTGGCCGAGGAGAAGCCGTGTTCGGGGTCGTGGGTCACGATCCCGCCCGCCTCCTGCCCGCGGTGTTGCAGCGCGTGCAGGCCTAGGGCCACGAAATTGGCAGCATCGGCCACGCCGATGACACCGAACACGCCGCATTCCTCGCGCAGCTTGTCGTCATCGAGGGGGTCGAACGGGTGACGGGGGAGGGCATCCATGCTGGGCGAATCTCCGGGCAGCGTCGTCAGGGGTGACATAGGCCCTATCGAGCGCGGTGTCATCAAACGATCACAGTCGCGAGGCGTGTGGTCGCGGTGGACGCCCGACTGGTGCCCGGATAGCCTGCGCCCGTGGTGGAAAAACGGGCGAGGGTATCATGCGGGCGATCATTTTCCTGGGCGGGCTGGCGATGGCGGCGAGTTTCGTCCTGACCTGGCTCGAAGCGCCCTTCGCCGGGCCCGAAGTCTCGCCCCTGATGATGCTGCGCGAGGGGCTGATCACGCTCGGGTCCGACACGTCATGGCAGACATGGGTCTTTATCGGCGGTTTCGCCGCGGCCGGGCTTGCGGCGGTCATCTCGGTGATGGGTCGCGGCGCGGGGCTGTTGGCGCTTCTGGCCGGCGCCTCGCCCCTCGTGGTGCTGGGCGATGCGGTGATCCGGGCCGAGGATCTGCGCCGCGACCTCGGCCTGCCGTTCCCGGTCGATTTCGGCGATATCGCCCAAAGCTGGGAGCTGTTGCAGGATTTCATCCGTCTGGGCTTCTGGGCCTACACGGGTGGCGCGGTCCTGCTGCTGGTCGCGGGCATGTCGGTGGTTTTCGGCCCGCGGCGCTGATCACTCGGGGGCGATGCAGGTCGAGGTGAGCTGCTCGTAGCGCTGCAGGATCCAGCCTGGCGCATCATCGGGGATCTGCGACTCGACCGAGTCTTGCAGATGCGCGAACACCTGCGCCGAGCGGCTGTCAGAGACCATCGCGACGGGCTCCGAACCCACGACGCGGTCATAGGCGATAAGCGCCACGACCACCAGCAACACGCCGCGCGCCACCCCGAAGAGGAACCCGAGGCCCGCATCGAGGCCGCCGATCACCGAACGTTGCACCGCGGTCGAGAACAGCGGCGTGAAGAGCGAGATCACCACCAGCGCCACGGCGAAGACGCCCGCGAAGCTGGCCATGATGCCCAACTCGCAGCTGTCGCCGATGAAATCGCCCAGGTAGGGGATCTCGCGGATCAGCGGCAGCGCGTTGGGCGCGAAGATGAAGGCGACGACCGCGGCGAGAATCCAGCCGCCGATCGAGAGTGCCTCGCGTACGAAGCCACGGGCATAAGCCAGGATCGCCGAGATGACGATCACACCGGCCACGATGCCGTCGACGAGGGTGAAACCTTCCATGCGCCTGCCTTTACCCGTTTCTGCCCGTCCGCGCTATCCTGCGCCGAAGACCTCGCCCACGAAAGCGGGGAGATCTGCGATTGCCTGCACCTTTACGCCGCCGCCCGAGCCGATCTTGCAGCCTGCAGGCGCGATGGCGCTGGAAAAACCAAGTTTCGCGGCCTCTTTCAACCTGTTTTCCGCCTGAGACACCGGGCGGAGCGCGCCAGAGAGCGACAGTTCCCCAAAGACCACACAGTCATGGGGCAGCGCGACGTCCTCGCGCGCCGACAAAAGTGCCGCCGCAACGGCCAGGTCGGCGGCGGGTTCCGAGATGCGGATGCCGCCCGCGATGTTGAGGTAGACGTCGAGCCCCGCGAAGGAGATGCCCGCGCGGGCTTCCAGCACGGCGAGGATCATGGAGAGGCGGCCGCCGTCCCAGCCCACGACCGCGCGGCGCGGCTGGCTGAGGGAGGAGGGCGCGACGAGGGCCTGGATCTCGACCAGCACGGGGCGCGTGCCCTCTATGCCGGCGAAGACGGTGGCGCCCGGCGCCGGTGTTTCGCGGTCCGACAGGAAGAGCGCGGAGGGGTTGGCGACCTCCGACAGGCCCATGCCGGTCATCTCGAAGACGCCGATCTCGTCGGCTGGGCCGAAGCGGTTCTTCACGCTGCGCAGAATGCGGAACTGGTGGCCGCGCTCGCCTTCGAAATAGAGGACCGTGTCGACCATGTGCTCGACCACGCGGGGGCCCGCGATCTGGCCCTCTTTCGTGACATGGCCCACCAGCATGACCGAGACGCCGCGCCGCTTGGCGAAGCTGGTCAGCTCATGGGCCGCCGCGCGGACCTGGCTGACCGAGCCGGGGGCGGCCTCGACCGTGTCGAGCCACATGGTCTGGACCGAGTCGATGATGGCGAGGTCGGGGGTTTCCGCCTCGAGCGTGGTCAGGATGTCGCGCAGGTTGGTCTCGGCGGCGAGCATCACCGCGCTGTCGGCAAGGCCGAGGCGCTGGGCGCGCATGCGGACCTGCGCTGTGGCTTCCTCGCCCGAGACGTAGATCACCTTGGCGCCCGCGCGGGCGAAACTGGCGGCCGCTTGCAGGAGGAGCGTGGACTTCCCGATGCCGGGATCGCCGCCCACCAGCGTGGCCGAGGCGGGCACGAGGCCGCCGCCGAGAACGCGGTCGAATTCGGCGATGCCACTGGTCTGGCGTGGCGGCGGCGTCTCTTCGGTGCGCAGATCGGTCAGGCCGATCCGGCGCCCCTTGGCGGCCCCCAATGCGGCCTTGCCGGGGCCGGCCGACAGCGGCGCCTCTTCGCTGATCGTGTTCCATTCGCCGCAGGCGTCGCAGCGCCCCGACCATTTCTTGTGGACGGCGCCGCAGGCGGAACAGACGAACTGGGTGACGGGCTTTGCCATGGGCCTTGGCTTAGCCCGGTGCGCGGCGAAGGGCCAGAGGGCTCAGAGCAGTCCGGTCTGCCAGAGGATGGCGAGGCTGAGGCCAAGCGTCACGACAACGCGAAAGCCGATGCTTCGCAGATCGGCCTGCCGCATCTCGGCCAGCCCGCGGTGAAAGCCATAGGCCAGCGCGCCCGCGATGATCAGGGCGGCCAGGGGGGCGTGGCCGGGCAGGGCGGTGATCTGCCCCGCGATCAACAGCACGACGCCCGCCGCGGCGGGCGGTCCCGCACGGCGCGCAAGGTTCAGCGCCATGCCGCGTTTGCGGCCCTTGAGGCGCTCGCCCACGAGGCGTTGCACCCATGTCAGGCCCGAAAGGGCCGCGTAGACGCCCATGACGATGGCGGCGGGAAGGATGATCTGCTCCATGGCCTGCGCCCTACCGCAGCGCGCCGCGTTTCGCCAGATGCGCCGTGGCGAGCGCGATGGCGAGCGAGGTCAGCACGCATCCGGTGAAAAGCCACAGGCCCCACGCGGTTTCGACGCGGCCCACGGCGATCCCCTTGGCCAGCGTGATGTAGACCGCGATCAGGAAGATGTCGGCCATGGCGAGCTTGCCGAGGATCTGGACGGCGGGCAGCAGCCGCAGGGGCGCTTTCGACAGGTGGACGAGCGCCAGCGCCACGGTCTTGGCCATGGGGGCCACCAGCGCGAAAAGCGCGACGAGGATTGCAAGTGCGACCTCGCCCCCGTCCCAAAGCGACGCGAGGCCGGAGAGGACGGAAATCTCGTCCAGCCCGAAGAGCGGCAAAAGCCCCGCCCGCATCAAGGGCGCGGTCCAGGCCAGCGGGAAGAGGATGAGAAGCGCGAGGTTGAGCGCGGTCAAAAGGCGGAGCATGGGCCTATCTGGGGTGCGGCAGGGCCAGGGCGCAAGGCTCAGCCGATCTGCCGCCACCAGATCACCGCCATGCCGATGGCGAAGGCGAGGCCGATCCGGGCCAGTTCACGGGGCAGCGTGGTCTCTTCCCGGATCTCGTTCAGCGACATGTGCACGCCAAAGGCGAGGCCTGCGGGGAACAGCACCGCGATGATCACGACGACCGAGGGCAGGCCGATCATCGCCCCCGCCAGCACCACGAGCAGCAGCGCGATCATCGCGGGCACAAGGTTCGCCACCATGTCGAAGACATGGGTCACACGGGCCCGCTGCTCGGCCCGGCGCAGGTGCCCGGCCCAGGCAAGGAACGTGAGCCCCGCATAGGACCAGAGCAGCGTCGCCACGGCCTCGATGACGGCGATGGGCGTCATGGCGGGCCATCGGGGCCGGGGATGGTCAGCCCGGGGAACACGCGCGCGACCTCGCCCGCATGCTCGGCCATTGCCGCGTAGCTTGTGAAAAAGGCGATGGTGGCGAGGATCACCAGTGCATCCACCCAGACCGGCCTTGCACGGGCGAGAAGCGCGCCGATCAGCCAGAAACACCCGGCGCCCAGCCCGCCCGCGAGGCCGAGGACCAGGGCCGGACCGGCCTCGATATCGAGGGCGAGCAGGGCCAGCACGGCAAGCGCCGCCACACCGCAACCGACCGTCAAGACGTGCATCGCCCGCCCGCGCGCGCCCGACAGCCCGCGCACCAGCCCCGCCAGCGTCACGCTGCCCAGCACCGCGAAGACCGATGTGGTGAAGAGAAGCGGCAGCCAGGACAGGAAGGTCTCGGTCATGGCCCGGATCAATACATGACGAAGGGCGACAGGAACGTCAGCACCACCGCGGCCGCACAGACCAAGACGGCGATGTCGGTCGTCCGTGGGCGCAGGCCCGTGCGCCGGGCGCTTCGGAAGAAATCGAGCGCCATCCAGGCGAAGAGAAACACCCATGTGAAGGACAGCACCCCGCTTTGGCGCCACGCCTCTGAAAAAAGGCCCGGCACCAGCAGCGTCACGGTCGACAGAAGGACGGCGAGGGCGGACGACAGCAGAAGGGCCCAGTGCAGCGCCCGGTGCTCGGGAAATCGCCGGAGTTTCAGAACGGCCGTCAGCAGGACGAGGGCCGGCAACAGCAGGATGCCGATATTTACGATTGCGATCATCGCGATCTGGACCGGCGTCGGCTCGAAGGCGTCCATCCCGGACAGTAGATCGTCGATGATGAGCGGAGCTGTGGCCTCGGCGGCGGGGTCCATCAGCGCACCGCCTCGATCGGCCCTTCGGCCGATCCGGTGACGAATTGCCGGAGATAGGGGTCGTCGGCGGTGTCGATCTCGCCCACCGGCCCGTGCCAGCGGATCTTGCCTGCGTGCAGCATGGCGACCTTGTCGGCGATGGCGCGGACGGACGACATGTCATGGGTGATCGTCACGGCGGTCGCGCCCATCTCGGTCACGATTTCGCGGATCAGGTCGTTGATCACGCCCGACATGATCGGATCGAGGCCGGTCGTGGGCTCGTCGAAAAAGATGATCTCGGGCTCGGCGGCGATGGCGCGGGCCAGGCCCACGCGTTTCTGCATGCCGCCTGACAGCTCGGACGGGTAGAGGTCGGCCACGTCCGGCGTCAGCCCCACGCGGCGCAGTTTCTCGATGGCGATCTCGCGCGCCTCGGCCTTGGGGCGCTTCTGCGCGCCGCGCATCAGGCGAAAGGCGACATTCTGCCAGACCGTCATCGAATCGAAGAGCGCGCCGCCCTGGAAGAGCATCCCGAAGCGGGCGAGAAACGTGTCGCGGTCGCCCGTGGTCACGTCCTGCCCGCCCACCGTGATGGTCCCGCTGTCCGGCACGACAAGGCCGAGGACGCATTTCAGGCAAACCGATTTCCCGGTCCCCGAGCCGCCGATGATGACGCAGCTTTCCCCCTTCGCCACATCAAGCGTCAGGCCGCGCAGGACCTGTTTCGACCCGAAGGCCTTGTGGACATCGGTAAGCGCGATCATGCGGTGAAGAAGAGCTCCGTCAGCAGGTAGTTCGAGGCGAGGATCAGGATCGAGGCCGAGACGACGGCGTTTGTCGTGGCGCGGCCCACGCCCTGCGCGCCGCGGCCCGAATTCATGCCATGATAGCAGCCCATGAGCGCGACCAGAAAGCCGAAGACCGCGCCCTTGATCAGGCCCGAGGTCACATCCCACACCTCGAGGAAATCGGCGGTGTTCTGGAGGTAGGCGGCCTCGTTGAAGCCAAGGCGCGTGGTCGAGACGAGGTAGCCGCCGAAGATCCCGATGGCGTCGCCCACGGCGACCAGCACGGGCAGGCTTAGGGTGGCGGCGAGAATGCGGGGAACGGTCAGGTATTTCAAAGGGTTGGTCGAAAGCGTGACAAGCGCGTCGATCTGTTCGGTGACCTTCATCGTGCCGATCTCGGCGGCGATGGCGGCGGCCACGCGGCCCGCCACCATGAGCCCGCCAAGGACCGGGCCAAGCTCGCGCACGATCCCGATGGCGACGATCTGGGGCACCACGGCCTCTGCGTTGAAGCGCGAGCCGCCGGCATAGATCTGCAGCGCGAGCGCGCCGCCAGTGAACAGCGCGGTGAGCCCCACGACCGGCAGCGAGAGCCAGCCGATGTGCAGAAGCTGCCAGAGGACCTCGCGCGGGTAGAAGGGCGGGCGGAGGATGTGGCTGACGGATCGCGCGGTGTAGATCGCGACGCTGCCGATGGCGGCAAGGAGCGACAGCGTCGAACGCCCGAGGATGGCGAGGGGCGTGAGGACCGGGCTCATGCGCCGATGTACCGGCGCTGGTAGCGGTTGCCGAGCGAGGTCAGGATCTCGTAGCCGATTGTGGCGGCGGCCTCGGCGAGCGTATCCACCGTCTGGTGCGGGCCGAGAATGTCGAGGTGCTCGGGCGTCTCGGGCAGGTCGGTGATGTCGACGGTCAAAAGGTCCATGGACACGCGACCGGCGAGGCGGCAAGCGTGTTCGTTATCATGCAGTTGTGCGACGCTGCTCATGTATCGAATGAGCCCGTCTGCATAACCCGCTGATACCGTTGCGATCCGTGTCGGGCGCGTCGCGCGGAAGCCGCCGCCATAGCCGACGAATTCGCCGACGGCCACGTCGCGGGTCTGGATCACCGGGAGCGACAGGCGCACCACGGGCTGGGCCGCGGCATAGGGCAGCCCGCCGTAAAGTCCGATGCCGGGGCGGGTGAGGTCGAATTGGTAGTCGGACCCCATCAGGATGCCGCCGGTCGCAGCGAAACTTCGGGGGGCGGCGAGGCCCGCGGTCATCTCGGTGAACTGCTTGAGTTGGCTTGCGTTTTCGGCGCGGTCCGGCTCATCGGCGCAGGCGAGATGGGACATGACGAGGGTCAGCGGCCCGGCCTCCAGCTCGGCACGCGTCGCGGCCCAGTCGGCGGGTTCCATGCCCAACCGGTTCATCCCTGAATCAAGCTGCACGCCATAGGGCGCACCGGGCAAGGCCGCGCGGTGGCGGGCGGCCTGTTCGGGGCTGTTCAGCATGGGCGTCAGCGCGTGGTCGCGGATCAGGGGTGCGTCTGTCGCCATGTGGCCGGAAAAGACGTTGATCTCGGGCCCGTCGCCGAGGACGCGGCGCAGCGTCGCGCCTTCTTCGGCCGTTGCGACGAAGAAGCGCCGCGCGCCTTCGCGGGCGAGGCGCGGCGCGACGTGCTCCACGCCGCAGCCATAGGCGTTGGCCTTGACCACCGCGCCGGTCTCGCCCTGCGACAGGCGGTCGAGCGCACGCCAGTTGGCGGCGAGTGCGTCGAGGTCGATGGTGAGGATGCCTGTGCCCATACGCCCTCTGTCGCGCCGGTGGCCGCCGGGGTCAAGAGGGGGCTCTGCCCCCCGTCGCGTTCCGCGCCTCCCCCCGGAGTTGTATCTGCCAAGATGAAGGGGCGTGGCGCGCGTTAACCTTGATGAGGGGTTAAGCTCAGTAGCCCGGGTCCGCGTCCTGCTGCCAGGGTTTGACGAGGTTGCCGAAGCGGGTGAAGCGGCCCTCGAAGCTGAGCTCGACCGTGCCGACTGGCCCGTGACGTTGCTTGCCGATGATGACCTCGGCCTTGCCGTGCAGCTGTTCCATGTCCTGCTGCCACTTGGTCATGGCCTCGAGGTTCTCTTCGCCCGGTTTCTCGCGTTCCTTGTAGTACTCGCCGCGGTAGACGAACATCACGACGTCCGCGTCCTGTTCGATCGACCCGGATTCGCGGAGGTCGGAAAGCTGCGGGCGCTTGTCCTCGCGGCTTTCGACCTGGCGCGAGAGCTGCGAGAGGGCGATGACGGGAATGTCCAATTCCTTGGCGATGGCCTTGAGGCCTTGCGTGATCTCGGAAATCTCGTTCACCCGGTTCTCGGACCGGCCCGAGCCGCGCAGAAGCTGGAGGTAGTCCACGATCAGAAGGTCGAGCCCGTGGGGCGCGCGTTTCAGGCGGCGGGCGCGGGCCGCGACCTGGCCGATGGGCAGGGCGGGCGTGTCGTCGATGAAGAGCGGGCACCGTTCCAGATCGCGCGCGGCGTGCAGGTAACGTTCGAACTCGGCCTCGGTCAGGTCGCCCTTTCGGATCAGTTCCGACGGGATCTCGGCGGCTTCCGACAGCACCCGCTGGGCCAGCTGGGCGGCCGACATCTCGAGGCTGAAGAAGCCCACGACGCCGCCGTCGACGGTGCCTTCGCTTCCGTCCTCTTTCTGGCCGCGTTTCCAGGCCTTGGCGACGTTGAACGCGATGTTGGTCGCGAGCGAGGTCTTGCCCATGGAAGGGCGCCCCGCGAGGATCAGAAGGTCGGATTTGTGCAAGCCGCCCAGCATCCGGTCCATGTCGGTCAGGCCGGTCGAGATGCCCGCCAGCTTGCCACCACGGTTGTAGGCGGCGTTGGCGGTGTTGACCGCGTCGTAGAGCGCCGAGAGGAAGGACTGGAAGCCGCGATTGGTGGTGCCGGAGGAGGCGAGGTTGAAGAGCTCGCTTTCCGCTTCGACGATCTGGTCGTCCGGGGTGACATCGTCGCGCATGGCCCGCGCGCGGTCCGAGACGCGTTGACCCAGCGCGATCAGCTCGCGCCGGACGGCAAGGTCGTGGATCAGCTGCGCGTAGTCGCGCGCGGCCGATGTGGCGATGGCCGCCAGTTGCAGGCGCAGCAGGTATTCCGCGCCGCCGAGGTCCTTGAGGCCGGCAATGTCGGCCACGAAATTCTTCAGCGTGGTGGCGTCTGTCGCCAGACCCTTGGCGATGCGCGCCTGCGCCATCGAGAAGATCTCGCGGTGGACGGGATCGTGGAAATGGTCGGGTTTGACCAGGTCGTCGACCCGGTCGAGCACGTCGTTCGACGACAGGATAGCGCCCAGAAGCTGCTGTTCGGCCTCGACGTTATGGGGCAGCGGTTGGCTGTCTTCGGTCGTCGGTGCGCCGTTTGTCGGCACCGGAACGTGCTCGTTCATCTCTTGCCCCCCTCGAATGTCGCCCCTTCGTCCGCATCTCGCGAAGGGTGTGCCGACGGGTATAGCCTTGTGCGCTGCGGCGGCGTCAATCGCGGAAAGCTGTGAGTAAGCTGTGAGCGGTTTTTGCCGCAGCATATTGTGGATCGGGTGGGTGTCGCACACCTGATCTGGTTGTAGTCTAGCAGCGATGTGTCGGATTCGCCACGCCGCAAGCGGGGCGGATGCCTTTCGGCGTCAGGTCAGGCCGCGATCGGCGCGCCAGCCCTCGGGGTCGGTGAGGAATCGCTCTACCTCGGCCAGGGTCGCCTCGTCGAAATCGCCGCCGCGCCGCGCCTCGGCGATGACGTCGGCCCAGGTGGTCAGGTAGTGGAGCGTCAGCCCGTGCTCGGCCAGACGTTCCTCGGTGCCGGGCATGACGCCGTAGAAGAAGACGACCGCGGTGTGACCGCAGTCGGCCCCCGCCGCGCGGATCGCGTCGACGAATTTCAGCTTCGAGCCGCCATCGGTGGTCAGGTCCTCGACGAGCAGAACGCGGTCACCTTCGCGCATCTCGCCCTCGATCTGGGCGGTACGGCCGTAGCCCTTGGGCTTCTTGCGGACATAGGACATGGGCAGGCCCATGCGTTCTGCCACGAAGGCGGCGAAGGGGATGCCCGCGGTTTCGCCGCCGGCGATGTTGTCGAAGGCCTCGAGCCCCGCGGCCTCCATCACGGTGCAGCACAGGAAATCCATCAGCGTGGCGCGCACCCGCGGATAGGAGATGATCTTGCGGCAGTCGATGTAGGTCGGCGCCTGCTTGCCGGAGGCATGGGTGTAGAGCTGGTCGGTGTTGAAATGCACCGCGCCGATGTCGAGCAGCATCCGGGCCGAGAGGCGGGCCATGGTGGCGCGGTCGGGGTAGGCTGTGGGGATCATGGCTGCGGTCCGGGATTTGCGTATTTGGGGAAAGATGAAGGCTCAAGCGACCACGTGCCAGTGAAGCGGGTGGCCCGGGTCGAAGAGGGTGACGGGGCCTTCGCCGGTCTCGATCCTTGCCGGGTAGGGCACGGGGCTGTCGCGTTTCTCGAGCGTGATCGTGGCGTCGTTGGGCGCGAGCCCGTAGCGCGCCGGGCCGTGGAGCGAGGCGAAGCCCTCGAGCTTGTCGAGCGCGCCTTCCTCTTCGAAGACATGGGCGAGGCAGGACATGGTGTTCGTCGCCGAGAAGACACCGGCGCAGCCGCAGGCACTTTCCTTGTTCGGGTCGGTGTGCGGCGCGCTGTCGGTGCCGAGGAAAAAGCGCGGGTTGCCGGAGGTGGCGGCCTTTCGGAGCGCGTGTTGATGCGTCGAGCGCTTGGCGACCGGCAAGCAGTAGTAATGCGGGCGGATGCCACCCACCAGGATGTGGTTGCGGTTGATCATCAGGTGGTGGGTGGTGATCGTGCCTGCGATGTCACCGGAGGCCTCGGTCACGTAGTCGATGCCTTGGCTCGTGGTGATGTGTTCCAGCGTTACCTTCAGCTCGGGGATGCGTTGGCGAAGTGGCTCCAGCACGGTTTCGAGGAAGACCTGTTCACGGTCGAAGATGTCGACCTCGGGGGTTGTCACCTCGCCGTGGATGCAAAGGGGCAGGCCAATCTCGGCCATCTTCTCCAGAACACTGGTGACCTTGGTCAGGTCGCGCACGCCGGATTGGGAATTGGTGGTGGCGCCTGCGGGGTAAAGCTTGACCGCGTGGATCAGGCCCGCGGCATGGGCGGCGGCGACATCGCCCGCGTCCGTCGCCTCGGTCAGGTAGAGGGTCATCAAGGGCTCGAAGCTCATGCCCTCGGGCAAGGCGGCCATGATGCGCGTGCGGTAGGCCGCTGCATCATCGCCGGTGACGACAGGGGGCACGAGGTTCGGCATGATGATGGCACGCCCGAAATGGCGCGCGGTCTCGGGCAGGACGCCCTCCAGCATGGCGCCGTCGCGCAGGTGGAGGTGCCAGTCGTCGGGACGGCGGATCGTAAGGCGCTGTGTCATGGGGCAACCGGGTACAAGGTTCGGGGGCACCCTGCAAAGGGCAAATCGGTCGGGAAAGGCGGAATGGAGCGGTTCACATGGCGCCCGGCGGCGCTGAGGGCGAAACGGACGGTGACGGTGTCGGCCGAGGGGCTGGTGCTGGAGGATGGCGCGACTCTGCGCTGGGCCGATGTCGACGCGGTCAGTTTCGCGCTCGACCGGACGCGGCGGGTGACGATGATGACCCTGCGCCTGTGTGCCGGGTCCGACGAGGTGCTGTTGTCGGTGACGGGCGACGGGCCGGAGGTTGCGCGATACGTCGAGATGCTGCGCGCGTTGACAGGGGCACTGGCCGCGGCACGGCCGGACCTGACGATCACCATCGGTCATGAGGGTGGCGCGCGCTGGGGCATGTTCCTGGTCGGCGCGGCCGGGGTGCTGGTTGGCCTTGGGCTGGTTGGCATCGGCATCGCGCTGGGCGTCGGCGGCGATTGGGGCGAGGGGGCCGGCATGGGGTTCGTTGGGCTGGTGGCGGCGCTGAGTTGCAGCGCGATCGCGCTGTCGAACCTGCCGCGCGGGGCAAGACCCGAAAGCCCGCTGTCGGAGTTTCACGCCGGGCTCAGTCTGCCCGATTCTTGAGCATCGGACGTCGGCGTGGCGGGCTGTCCGGCCCGCGCGCTTGCCTTGCCGCCGCGCCCGCGCCTAGGCTTTTCGCAAGATGTTCGACGAGACGGCACCTTCGGCGCAGATGCAGCGCGTGGATGGCCGCGCCGGGGCCGTGATCGGGCCGGGCGGGCGGCTGAAGGGTTTGCACCAGCGTGGTGCCGCCAAGGCGATGCTGCCGCGGATGCATGGCCGCGCGCCGGAGATTGTCTTTCTCAACACCGCGGGCGGGCTGACGGCGGGCGACCGGCTGGTCTACGAGCTGGACGTTGCGGGCGGTGCGGCGGCGGTGGGCACGACCCAGACCGCCGAGCGCGCCTATCTCAGCCGCGGGGGCGCTGCTGCCGTCGAGACCCGGCTGATGGTTGGACAGGGCGGGCGGCTCCACTGGCTGCCGCAGGAGATGATCCTTTTCGAAGGGGCCGCGCTGGACCGGCGCGTGACGGTCGAGATGGCCGCGGATGCGGAACTGGTGCTTCTGGAAACGCTGGTGCTGGGCCGCGCCGCGATGGGCGAGCGGCTGACACGGCTGGCGCTGACCGACCGGCGCAAGGTGATCCGCGGCGGCCGCCCCGCCATGGTCGAGGCGATCCGGCTGGGCGATGCCGACCTGACACGACCGGGCGCCGCCGGGCTGAACGGGGCGGTGGCTGTCGCCACGCTGAGCCTCTTTGCGCCGGATGCCGAGGATCGGCTGGAGGCCCTCCGCGCCGCCTTGCCCGGTGACGGGCCGGTGCGCGCTGCGGCCTCAAGCTGGGACGGGCGCCTCGTGGCGCGCTTCGCTGCACCCGAGGCCTGGCCGCTCCGCCGGGCGGTGGCGCGCGCGGTGGAAACGATAACGCAGGGTCCGCTGCCGCGGGTCTGGCAGGTTTGACGAGAATGAGGGACGACGAATGAACCTTTCCCCACGGGAAAAAGACAAGCTGATGATCAGCCTTGCCGCGATGGTGGCGCGCAACCGGCTGCTCAGGGGCGTGAAGCTGAACCACCCCGAGGCGATCGCGCTGATCACTGATTTCGTGCTCGAGGGCGCGCGCGACGGCCGTTCGGTCGCCGACCTGATGGAGGCGGGCGCGGGCGTCATCACCGCCGATCAATGCATGGAGGGGGTGCCCGAGATGATCCATGACGTGCAGGTCGAGGCGACCTTTCCGGACGGCACGAAGCTTGTCACCGTGCATCATCCGATCCGCTAGGGGGGGCGTGCCATGATCCTCACCTTCCTTCTCGGCGCATTGGCGGGATTTGCCGTGCCCTTCGCCGAGCCGCACGTGAAACGCGCGCTGGAACAGGTCGCGCTGAAGGAGATCGAGGTCGAGACGACCGAGATCGACCTTTTGACGCTGGTGCTTCTTCTGCTGGGCGCGGCGCTCTTGACGGGTGGCGGCAATTCGCTGGCACTTCTGGTCGGCGCGCTGGTCGGTGTCTTCGGAAAACGGATCGTCGCGGCGATTCAAGGTAAGGGAGGGAACGCATGATCCCGGGTGAGGTCTTCGCCGCCGAGGGCGATATCGAATTGAACGCGGACCGCGAGGCGGTGACGCTGACCGTGTCGAACACCGGCGACAGGCCCGTGCAGGTCGGCAGCCACTACCATTTCGCCGAGACGAACGCGGCGCTTGATTTCGACCGCGAGGCCGCGCGCGGCATGCGCCTCGACATCGCGGCGGGCACGGCGGTGCGGTTCGAGCCGGGTCAGACCCGCGAGGTGCAGCTTGTGCCCTACGGCGGGGACCGTGCGGTCTGGGGGTTCAACAAGGCGGTCATGGGCAAACTGTGACACGGGACGGGGCAGGGCATCGGCAGGCGGGCGCGGGCAGCGCATCGCAACAGGGAGGACGGACCCATGTGTGACATCTGCGTAATGGAAAGCGTGAAGGAGCGGATGCTGTCGCGCCGCAACTTCTTCAAGGGCACGGCGGCCGCGGCAGGCGCCGCTGCGGTCGGTGCGGGGACGGCGCGGCCGGTGATGGCGCAGGCCCCGCGGCAGGTCGTGGACATGACCCACGAGCTGTCGGAGGAGTTTCCCACCTTCGGTGGCGTGCCGGGCATCAGCTACGACAAGCAGTTCGACATGGCCTCGGACGGCTACAATCTCTACGTGCTGAC
>CAZVQL010000024.1:0-22268 GCA_964629305.1 uncultured Roseicyclus sp. | reverse complement strand
ACCTCGAGGCCGATTTCGTGGTGAACCCGAAATCCGAGGCCGAGGTGATCGAGGTCCTCAAGGTCTGTTACGCCCATGACGTGCCGGTCACGACCCGCGGCGCGGGCACCGGAAATTACGGACAGGCCATGCCCATGCGAGGCGGCTGCGTCATGCACCTGCGCCACCTCGACAAGGTGAAGGAGGTGACACCGGGCCGTGTCATCTGCGAACCGGGCATCCTGCTGAAAGACCTCGACGCCTACTGCAAGGAGCACTCCGGGCAGGAAATCCGCATGTTCTCCAGCACCTGGGCGACGGCCACGATCGGTGGCTTCATCGCTGGCGGCTCTGGCGGGGTCGGCTCGGTCCATTGGGGCAGTCTGCGCGATCTGGGCAACATCATCCGCCTGCGCGTGGTGACGATGGAGGAAGAGCCCCGCGTGCTGGAATTCCGCGGCGAGGAACTGGCCCGCGTCAGCCACGCCTACGGCACCAACGGGATCATCACTGAGCTGGAGCTGCCGCTGGCGCCCGCCTACGACTGGGTCGAGATCTTCGTGGCCTGCAAGGATTTCATGGAGGCCGCGGCCTTCACCGACGAGCTGGCGAACCAGGACGGCATCCTGCTGAAACTGGCTAGCGTCTACGAGGCGCCCGCGCCCTTCGATTACTTCAGTCGTGTGAAACCGCATATCGAGGCCGACGACACGCTGATCGGCCTGATGGTCGCCCCCCATTCGATGGACGGCTTCCTGACGTTCCTCGGCCGGCACCCCGAGGCGCGGATGATCTACCGCTCGGACGACAACGACTGGCCCAAGACGCCCGGCCCGGTCTTCGAATATGGCTGGAACCACACGACGCTTCGGGCGCTCAAAGTGGACCCGTCGATCACCTATCTGCAGGTGCGCTACGGCTTCCCCGAACACCTCGAGCTGATCGAGAAGATGCGGGATGCGCTGAGCCCCGAGGTGCTGCAGCATCTCGAGGCAATCCGGATGGAGGGCAAGATCGCTTTTGCAGGACTGTCGCTGGTGAAGTTCACAACGAAGGAGCGGCTGGACGAGATCGTGCGGATGCACGAAGAGGCGGGCGCGCTGATCTTCAACCCGCATCGCTACACGCTGGAGGAAGGCGGGCGGCAATCGGCCGATCAGCGCCAGCTCGATTTCAAGCGCGAGGCTGATCCCAAGGGCCTGTTGAACCCCGGCAAGATGGTGACATGGGACACGCCCGATTTCGACTATGCCGAGATGTACCGCTATCCCGCGATGACACCCAAGCCGGAGGCGGCGGAGTGAGCGGTTTCGCCGCCTCCGGCGGCGACCAGCCGGGGTGCTCTGCCCCCCGGACCCCCCGGAGTTGTATTGCCAAGATGAAGGGGTAAGACGTGCCGCGCGCGCTGGTGTTGTTTGCCCATCCCTGCCCGGAGAGTTTTTCCTCGGCGCTCCATGCAACCGTGGTGGACAGACTGGGCAAGGCCGGGTGGGAGGTCGATGACTGCGACCTCAACGCCGAGGGTTTCTCACCGGTCCTGACCGAGGAGGAACGGCGCGGCTATCACGAGGAGCCGGCCAACATCGGCCCCGTGGCGGAGTATGTCGAGCGCCTGCGCGCAGCCGATGCGATGGTCATGGTCTTTCCGGTCTGGAACTTCGGCTATCCGGCGATCCTGAAAGGGTTTCTCGACCGGGTTTTCCTGCCCGGCGTGTCCTTCAAGCTGGTGGACGGCAAGGTGAAGCCGAACCTCACCCATATCCGCAAGCTCGCCGCCGTCACGACCTATGGCGGCACGCGGATGCGGGCGCTTCTGGTGGGCGATCCCCCGCGCAAATGCGTCACACGGGCGGTCTGGCACGTCTGCCGCCCCGAGAAGATGCGGTACATGGCGCTCTACGACATGAACCGGGCGAGCGATGCGAAGCGCGGTGCGTTCCTCGAGCGCGTAGGCCGGGAAATGGAGGGCTTCTGATGCGCGCGCTGGTGATCTATTGCCACCCCCGCCGGGGCAGCTTCACCGAGGCCGTGCGCGACGTGGTGATCGAGAAGCTGGATGCCGCGGGCGCGGAAGTGCGTCTGCGCGACCTTTATGCCGAGGGGTTCGACCCGGTCCTGTCGGCGCCCGAGCATGAAGGCTACGAGGTAGAACCGGGGAACCGTGTGCCGGTGGAGAGCCATGTCGCCGACCTCGACTGGTGCGATACGCTCATCTTTGTCTACCCGACCTGGTGGTATGGCCTGCCCGCGATGATCAAGGGCTGGCTCGACCGGGTGATGCTGCCCGGTGTCGCCTTCCTTATGCCCGATGCGGAAAACGCGAATATCCGCCCCGGCCTGACACATGTCACGCGGCTGGGTGTCTTCACCACCTGCGGGGCAAGCTGGTGGCTGACCCGGATGATCGGCGCGCCGGGTCGCCGCACGCTTCTGCGCGGTGTCAGGCTTCTCTGCGCCAAGGGGTGCAAGACCGCCTTTGCCGCGCACTACCTGATGGACAGTTCCACCGACAGCAGCCGGGCGCGCCACCTTGCGCGGGTCGCGGCCAAGATGGACAAGTTGATCGGGGCTCACAGCAAGAGGCAGGAGGCGGTGGCATGATCCCGGTTCTCGATTTTGAACGGTTCACATCCGGCACGGATCGCGACGGGTTCGTCGCCGATCTTGGTGCGGCGGCGCGGGGGCCTGGGTTCTTCCTGCTCAAGGGGCACGGGATCGATCCTGCGCTGCGGGACCGGGTTTTCGCGGCTGCCGACACGTTCTTCGGCCTGCCTGTGGCGGAAAAGGAAAAGGTCTCGATCCTCAAGACCCCCCATTATCGCGGCTGGGCGCATGACGGGCTGGAAAGCCTGGACGAGACGAGCGGGCAGAAGGACCGGAAGGAAAGCTTCAACATCGGCTTCGACATGGACCCGGCCGATCCACGCGTGGTCGCGGGCGAGCCGTTTCGCGGTGTGAACCAGTGGCCCGACATGCCCGGGTTTCGCGAGACGATGCTCAGCTACTACGACGCGGCGCTGGACCTTGGCGTGCGGCTGAGCCGCGCCATCGCGCTCGACCTCGGGCTGCCCGAAGATCACTTCGACTGCGCCTTCCACGAGCCGCTGGCCGCGCTGCGGGTTCTGCACTACCCGCCCGCGACCGGCGCCGCAGGCGAGATCGGGGCGGGCGCACATTCGGATTACGGGGTGGTCACGCTTCTGATGACGGATGGTGAGCCGGGGCTGCAGGTGAAGCCCCGGGGCGGCGACTGGATGGACGTGCCGCATGTGGACGGCGCCTATGTCGTGAACATCGGCGATTGCCTGATGCGGTGGACCAACGACATCTACGTCTCGACCCCGCATCGGGTCTTGCCGCCCAAACGGCAGCGGAGGTCGGTGGCGATGTTCGTCGAGGCCAACCCGGACGTGGTGGTTGAGGCGCTGCCGGGTACGGGCGCGCCGAAATACCCGGCGATCCGCGCAGCCGACTACCTGCAATCGCGGCTCGACGCGACCTACAACGAGAAGGTGGGGGGCTAGGCCGAGGGTTCGCGAAGGACGCTCGTAGGCGGCAGGGTAATGCCCTCGAACGTCACCGGGTCCAGCCCGTGGTTGAAGACGAAACGCGTCTCGCCGGCCTGACGCACCCGGACGTCCGGGGGCAGATCGGTCGTCGCCACCCCCGCCTCGGCACATGCCCTGAGCAGCAGGTGACGCAGGAAATCCGGGTCGGGCCAGCCGCCGAGATAGGTCAGATGGCCTGCCCGCATCGTGACCGGGCGCCCCGCGGCATCGCGATCCATCACCTCGGCGCTGCCCTCGAGATGTTCGTACCAGAGTTTCACGTGGCCCGCGCCCTGCAGGGGCACCGGCATGTCCGGGCGCAGTGTTTCCACGCGGGCGACAGTGACATCGAGACCTTCCAGCGCGGGCGGCAGGGGAACGGGGATCGACAGCGCGGCGGTCTTGGCATTCGTACGGGGGCCGAGAATGACCTGCGCATGGGTATTTTGTAGTGCACGCTTCAGATTGTCCGAAAGCGTGATCGCGCCCGGCACCAGGACAAGGGCGTAACCATCCAGCCGCGCGGTATCCGGGGGCAGAATGTCGACGGACAGGCCCAGCTTGCGCAGCCCGCGGTAGACCTCGAAGACCAGCCGGAAGTAATCGCAGCCCTGCCCCTGCGGCTGCACCGCCCAGGCCCAGGTCGAGGCATAGTCGAAGACCAGCGCGACCGGTGCCTGCGCGATCTCGACCTCGGGTGCGTCGGCAAGCTCACGCGCGACTTCGGCTGCTTCGTGGAACCCCTCCGCCTCCACGCTGTCGGGGCGGAGAAGGCCCGCGTGGTATTGCTCCTGCGCGAAGGGGGCCTGCCGCCAGCGGAAGTAACTCACGCATTCCGCGCCGTGGGCAAACGCCTCCCACGTCCACAAGCGCACCATGCCGGGCGCTGGCGCGGGGTTGTGCGGGGCCCAGTTCACCGGGCCAGGCTGCTGTTCCATCACCCACCAGCGCGGGGTCTCGCCTTCGGGAAATTGCGCGGCAACGGCGCGGTAGAGGTCGTGGTGGAAGGCCTGGAAATCGGGGTCGCCCTGCCGGGCGTAGTGGCGCTTGTGCTCGGGCGACTCCTCGAGCCGGTCTTCGAGGAACCCCAATGGATAGCTGTCCCAAGTGGCGATCTCCATCTGGCGACCCAGCGCGAAATGGTCGAATTCCACGATCCGGCCCATGTAGTTGTGGCTGATCGGCGCGTCCGAATGCTTGCGGATCGCCCCCACCTGCGCCGCGTTGAACCGCGCGACCTGGTCGGAGGAGAAGCGCCGGAAATCCAGCGCGTGAGAGGGGTTCGGCTCGGTCACCGTCAAGTTCGGCAGATCGACCTGGTCGAAGCTGTCGTATTCCATCGACCAGAAGACATTACCCCAGGCCCGGTTCAGGGCATCCGGCGACTGGTAGGACTGCGCCAACCACTCGCGGAAGGCGCGGCGTGCGGCCTCAGAATAGCTGTAGATCGTGTCGTGGCAGCCGTATTCATTGTCGGTCTGCCAGGCCTCGACGCGGGCGCCGAAGCGTTCTGCGAGAAGCGTCGTGATCCGTACACTCTCGGCCCTGTAACCATCATGGGAAAAGCAGTAGTGCCGGCGTGAGCCGAAGCCGCGGGGCCGCCCCTCGGCATCGACGGCCAGCATGTCGGGGTGACGGTCCAGCATCCAGCGCGGCGGCGTGGCGGTGGGCGTGCCCAGCACCACCTTCAGACCCGCGCCCTGCAACACGTCCATCGCCCGCTCCAGCCAGTCGAAGCGCAGATCGCCCGGCGCAGGCTCCAGCCTGGACCACGCGAATTCACCGATGCGAACCCATGTCAGGCCGAGGTCCGCCATGCGGCGGGCATCCTCGGACCAGATCTCTTCCGGCCAGTGTTCCGGGTAATAGCAGGTGCCGAGTGTGCGTTTCAGGGTCATGGAGCGACCTGATGTTCGGCCTGCCCGCGCCATCCGGTCGCGATTGCCAGTGTCTGGCCCGACATGGGCGCGGCATCCAGCGCCTCGCCCGGAAGGCCCTGCCGAGCGGTGGTGACGTAAAGCGTAGAGAGATCGGGGCCGCCGAAGGCAGGGCAGGTCGGCTGCGGAACCGGCAGCTCGATATATTCTATAAGACTTCCAGTGGGCGCATATCGCGCCACCCGCGAGCCGCCCCATTCCGCAACGACAAGATGCCCCTCGGCATCGACCACCGCGCCATCCGGGTTGATGCCGCTCTGCCGGTGGTCGAGGAACACCTCCCACGCGGCCTCGGGCCAGCCGTCGGTGTCCAGGGGGATGCGCCAGACGATATGTGCCGCGGTATCGGCGAAATAGGCGGTCCGGCCATCGGGCGCGAAGGCGGTCGCGTTGGGGATGGTGATGCCGTCGCGCAGCGGGCGCAGCTCGCCACGCCAGTAACGGTAAAGGCTGCCCGCGCCCTCTTCGGCGTGCTTGCCCATCGTACCGATCCAGAAACCGCCACGCGGGTCGGCGCGCCCGTCGTTCGAGCGGGTGACGGGGTTGTCGGCTTCCAGCGGAACCAGATGCTCGGCACGACCTGTGGTCAGGGAGAAACGAACAAGGTCCGTCTCTGTCGCGACCAAAAGTGTATCCTCGTCGATCCAACCCGCGGCCGACACATGCCGGTCGAATGACCAGTCCTGCGGCCCGTCGGCGTCGCGCGTCATCAGGCGTTTGCCCATGATGTCGAACCAGAAGAGCTGCCCACGCAGCGGATGCCAGAGCGGCCCCTCGCCAAGGATGCAGGCGCGGTCGTCGAAGACGGCGACGGTCATACGGCGACGCCCTTGGTCGCATCGTCCCATGCCGCCACCATGCGCCGCGCCCGGCGGTGCACCTCCTCGGCATCCATGCCGGGTTTGTAGAGCGAGGAGCCAAGGCCGAACCCATCGGCGCTTGCAGCGAGCCACTCCGCGAAACTCTCCGGCCCAACGCCGCCCACCATGTAGAGCTGCGCCCCCTTGGGCAGCACCGCACGGATGGCCTTCAGCCCCTCGATCCCCATCAGGAAGGCGGGAAAGACCTTGAGCCCGTCGGCGCGCGCCTTGAGCGCGGCAAAGCATTCGCTGGGCGTTAGCACACCCGGAAAACTCAGCAAACCCAGCCGCTTGGTCTCGGCCACGACATCGGCATCGAAATTGGGCGAGACGATCAGCCGTCCGCCCGCATCGGCAACCTCGCGCACCTCATCGGGCGCGGTGACGGTTCCCGCGCCGATCAACGCATGCTGCCCGAGGTGGTCCGCGAGAATGCGGATGCTTTCCAGCGGGCGGGGCGAGTTCAGCGGCACCTCGATCCGGGTTATTCCCGCCGACAGAAGAGCCTCCCCCACGGGCAGGGCCTCGTCCGGGGTCAGGCCGCGAAGGATCGCGATGAGGTTTCGATCCTGCGTCATGAAAGGCTCGGCTCGGTTTGGGATGCTCGGATGCGGGCGAGGCCCGCAAGTGTCAGGGGCCCTGCATCAAGCGCGCGGGCGGCGACACCCTGCGCAGAAAGGGCTCGGGCGTAAAGATCGGCCAATGCGGGCGCTCCGGCGACGGCGACCTGCTGGCCCAGCCAATAGGGGCGCATCGCCGCCAGTTCGGCCCCGATCAGGGCGCCGGACAGGCGCGCGCGAGAGACCTGCGCCGATGTGCCGTTCAGCGTCGCCTCCGCCCGGATCGAGAACAGCCGCTGCGCAAGCCGCTCGGGCCGCGAGAGCGTGTCGGACACCGCAGTCGCGAAGGCCTCGGGATCGAGTGTCTCAGCATCGACGCTGTGCCTGAGAACGCTTTGCCGGCTAAGAAGGTCGAACATCTCGCCCGTCATCGCGGTCTGGAAGCTGACGACTTCGCCCGCGCTGAGATGAACCCACTTCGTGTGTGTGCCCGGCAGGCACAAGACGCCGTCGAACCCTGGCTCTGCGGCGAGGAAACCGGCGATCTGCGTCTCTTCCCCACGCATCACGTCAGCCGGATTACCCTGTGACAGGCCGGGGACGATGAAGGCCGCAAGGCGGCTGTCGCGCGCGAAGGTCACGCGCATCGGCGTGAGCGCGGCAGGTTTGGAGGGAACCGGCACATAGGGTGCCTCCTGCCAGCCTTGCTTGGCGCCAACCATGCCGCAGGCAAGGATCGGGGTAGGCCCGGCCCCCAGCCAATCTTCTATTAGATTTAGGAGGGCCGGCTCGAACCCCTCTCGGGATAGTCCACCCATTCCGGCATCCGACTGCACATTGGCCAAAATCCGGGCGTCGGCCCCGATCGCCCAGGCGCGAAGATGCGAGGTGCCCCAGTCGACCGCGATCCAGTCGGCATATCTGGCCGATCCACTCATCCTGTCGTCACTACGCCCCCGTCGATCACCAGCGCTTGCCCCGTCATGGCCCGCGACGCCTCCGAGGCGAGAAAGAGCATCCCGCCCACGATATCCTCGGGCTTAAGATGCTCCTTGAGGCACATGCGCTGCATATGCGCGGCAAGGTCTTCGGGCTTGGCCCACATGTCGAGTTGTTTCTGCGTCAGAACCCAACCGGGCATCAAGGCGTTCACCCGGATACGGTCCGGCCCGAATTCCCGCGCCAGGCTGCGAGTCATCGCGGTGATCCCGCCATTCGCCGTGGTGTAGGCCGGGTAGCCCGCGTTGCCCATCATGTAGGAGATCGAAGAGACGTTGATGATCGAGCCGCCGCCCGCGGCGCGCATCCCGTCGATGACGGCCTGGCAGGCGAAGAAGTAGCACTTCAGGTTGATCGCCTGCATCCAGTCCCAGAACTCTTCCGTGACCTCTTCCGTGCTGTGCCGCTTGTCGTTGGCGGCATTGTTGACCAGCACAGTGATCGGCCCGTTCACCTCGGCCGCCTCGGCGAGCGTCGCCTTGAGCGCGGCGGTGTCGGTGATATCGCAGCGCATCGCGTGGGGGCGATGGCCGGTCTTGCCCTCCATCTCGTTGCAGAAGGCAGTGGCATCCGACCGCTGCACGAAGGCGACTTTTGCGCCCTGTCGCAGAAACCCCTCGGTCAGCGCGGCGCCGATGCCGGAGCCTCCGCCGGTGATGTAGACCGAGCGGCCTTCGAGGTCGGGAAAACGCGGGGTCATGCGGCCCTCCGGGTCTGGGCAAAGTCGGGAAGCATGTCGCCATGCGCGGCCAGCAGGTCCGTCACCAGCGACCGGATCTGCCGCAGGTCCAGCTCGGCGGCGGTATGCGGGTCCATGTAGGCAGCGTGGTAGACGTGATCGAGGTTCTCCTCGACCAGCGCACGCACCACCAATTCCTGCACGTTTATCTGCGTCCGCATGAGCGCAACCAGTTGCGGCGGAATGTCGGTGACGGTCGTGGGCTGGCAGCCGTTCGCATCGACCAGCGTGGGCGTCTCGACCGCCGCCCCCATGGGCAGCTGCGGCACCTGCCCGCGGTTGGGCAGATTGGCATAGGCGACGTAAGGCGTGTCGGTGACGATCGCGTTCATCATCTCGGCGGCGAATTCGTGGGATTTCTTCACTTCGATCCCGGCAGCCGCCTTGAGCGATTTCGCTTGAGTGGCCCAGTCCGCCATCTGGATCTCGCAGCGCGCGGGGTATTCATCCAGCGGGATGCCCATGTCGGCGATGATATCCTCGCGCCCGTCCTTGATGAACCAGGGCACGTATTCGGCCAGATGCTCCGAGGACTCGGTGCAGAAGTAGCCGAGGTGTTCCATCACCTCGTAACGCACCTTGTTGGTGCAGTGGGGCCGTTGAACAGGCGTCTTGGGCAGGCGGCCCGAGCGATACCCCTCGCGCAAGCTTGGGTAGAGGTCGCGGCCCCCGTGCTCGAGCCGAAGGAAGAAGGCGACATGGTTCACGCCAGCCACGCGGTAGCGGATCTCATCGGCGGGCAGGTCGAGATCATGGGCGATTTCCTCGACCGTGTTCTGCACCGAATGGCAAAGCCCCGCCTGCCGCAGACGCGGGAACCGCTCGGCCAGCGCCATGGTGTTGATCGCCATGGGGTTCACGTATTGCAGCAACGTCGCATCGGGACAAAGGCGGCCCATGTCCTCGGCCACCGCCCAGAGATGCGGCACCGTGCGCAGCCCTCGCATGATACCGCCCACGCCCAGCGTATCGGCGATGGTCTGGCGGAGGCCGTATTGCTTCGGAATGTCGAAGTCGATCACGGTGGAGGGGCGATAGCCCCCGATCTGAAAGGCGGTCACGACGAAATCGGCGCCGTCCAGCGCCCGGGCGCGGTCGGTCGTCGCCTCGACCGTGGCACCGGTGCCCATGGTGGCGATCATCTTCTCGGCCACCATGCGGCTTTCGTCCAGCCGCTGCGGGTCGATATCCATCAGCGAAATCCGCGCGTCCCGCAGCGCGGGAAAGTGCAGCATGTCGCCCACGATGTTCTTCATGAAGATCGTGGACCCCGCCCCGATGAAGGCAAGCTTGACGGTCATTTCACGGCTCCGAGGGTAAGACCGGCGATGAAGTGGCGTTGCATCAGGAAGAAGATGGCGACCGGCGGGATCGCCGCGACGATACTGCCCGCGCTCATCAGGTGATACTGCGCCACGAACTGGCTGTTGAACGAGGTGATGCCGGCCGTCACCGGCTGTGCATCGGGTCCCTGGGTCAGCACGATCGCCCAGAAGTAGTCGTTCCAGATGAAGGTGAAAATCAGCACCGAAAGCGCCGCGATGGCGGGCCGCATCAGCGGCAGGACGACGAACCAGAAGATCCGCCATTCGGCCACGCCCTCGACCCGGGCGGCCTCGATCAGCTCATAGGGCAGCGCGCGGATGAAGTTGCGCATGAACAGCGTGCAGAACCCGGTCTGGAACGCGATATGGAACAGCACGAGGCCCAGCTTGGTGTCATAAAGCCCCATGCCCACGGTCAGGTCGCGCACCGGCACCATCAGGATCTGGAAGGGCACGAAGTTGCCCGCGATGAACATGAAGAAGATCAGAAGGTTGCCACGGAAGCGGTAGATGCCCAGTGCGAAGCCGGTCATGCAGCTGAGTGCGACCGCACCGATGACTGTGGGCACCGTGATCAGGACCGAGTTCCACAGGTAGCGCGGCATGTCGCTTTCGAAGAACACGCGCCCGTAGTTGCTGAAGAACTCGAACGACGACGGCACGCCCCAATAGTTGCCTTGCGTGAAATCCGACAGCGGGCGGATCGAAAAGGTCATCACCGCGATCAGAGGCAAAAGCCACAGGATCAGCGCCAGTGGCAGAAGCGACTGGTAGGTGATCTGCGTCGCGCGCGAGCGTTTCTGGATGGGCGTCGGGAACATCTGCTCACCCCCTCCGCGCGTCGCGTTCGTCGTGCCACATCTGCCAGAGGAAGTAGCCGATGAAGACGAGCATGATGAGGAACAGCACTACCGCAATGGCCGAGCCATATCCCATGCGGAAGCCGAATTCCGACAATGCACGCTCGAACATGTAGAAGGAGAGAACCCGCGTGGATCCGAAGGGCCCGCCATTCGTCATGATCGAGATCAGGTCGAAGGACCGCAGCGCGCCGATGATAGTGACGACGAAGGCGATGAAGGTCGCGGGTTTCAGCTGGGGCAGGATCACGTACCACAGCATCTTCCAGCCCTTTGCACCGTCAAGGCGCCCCGCCTCCACCTGTTCGGGATCAACGGCGTTCAGGCCGGTCAGGTACAGGATCATGCAATAGGCCGTCTGCGGCCAGAGCCCGGCGGCGATGATCCCGTAGGTCGCCAACGTCGGATCACCCAGGATGTTGACGCTCTCGAAACCGAGCCCGGTGATGATCGTGTTCAGCAAACCTTCGCGCGGCAGGTAGAACCAGCTGAAGACGAGGCCAACCACGACCTGGCTGAGCACGAAGGGAAAGAAGAACAAGGATTTGTAAAGGCGGATGCCCACAACTGTCTGGTTCAGAAACAGCGCGATGAACAGGCCAAGCGGAATTGCCAGCAGGTAAAGCACCAGCCATTTCACGTTGTTCCAAAGCGAAATCTCGAAGTTACGGTCGGTCAGCAACTCCTGGTAATTCGCAAGCCCGATATAGGTCGCCTCGCCCAGCCCGTCCCAGCGGTAGAGCGAGATGTTGAAGGACTGGAAGATCGGGATGACGACGTAGACCGAAAAGAACAGGAGCCCCGGCAGCAGGAAGAGGATCGGGGTGACGATCATCTTGTTGCGCTGCAGCCATGTGGCCTCGGCGCGGACCTCATGCATCGGCAGGGCGGGTGTTGTGCTGGAACTCATCGCAGGCACATCCTTGGTCGGTCGGGTCTGGCCCATGCGGAAACCGGGGCAATGCCTCGGCTTGCGGATGGGCAGGGAGCCCACACCCCCGGCAAGGGATGCGGGCACATCTTATGCAAGATCAGTAGATCCGCTGACGCGCGGCCTCGAGGCGCTCGAGAATATCGTCGAGGTTGTCGGGGAAGACCATGAATTCCTGCAGACCTTCCATCCCGATCGACGCCATCTCGGCCGGCCAGTCGCGGTCGAAGAACTGGGCGATGCCGCCCTGTGCGTTCTGGCTCAGCATCTCGAAGCCCTGCTGAAGGAACTCGTCATCCGCAACGCTGGAATTCGCGTTCACCGGCAACTGGCCAAGCGCGTCGGGCCCGTTGATCGCCGTCTGCACATCGGCCGAGGCCACATAAGCGAGGAAGGCGCGCGCCGCCTCGACATTCGACGCACCGGCGGCCACGTGGAACGTGTCGGTCGGCGCATCCTCACCCATGGCGACATCGGGGTTGATCGCAGGGAACTGGTAGAAATCGATCTGGTCATCGCTCAGGCCCGCATCGCGCAGGTGCGGCACCACGAAGTTGCCCATCAGGTAGGCTGTCGCCTCGCCGTTGACGAAGAAGGGCAACGCCTCCTGCCACGAATATGTCTGATGATCCTCGATGAAGGCGCCCATGTCGATCAACTGGCGCCAGTTCGCGAAGGTCTGACGCACCCGGTCATCGGTCCATGGCACTTCTCCGCGGGCCAGTTCCATGTGGAAGTCGAAGCCGTTGGTGCGCATGTTGAGGTAGTCGAACCAGCCGCCGGCAGTCCAAAGGAACCGGGTGCCGATCGTGTAGCAGGCCCGCCCGGAGTCGACGATCACCTGGCAATTGGCCAGCTCTTCTTCCCAGGTCGTGGGCTCACTCAGGCCAAGTTCGTTGAAGATGTCTTCACGGTAATACACGCCCCACTGGTAGTAGGTGTAGGGGATACCCCAGACGCGATCGTCCATCGTGAGCGCGCCGCGCACCGACTCGAGACCTTCGAAATCGCCGGCATCCCACCATTCGGTGATGTCCATGAAGAGACCGGCGTTGACATAGGGGCCCATGCGATTGGCCGCGTACCAGTTCACCACGTCCGGCGGATCGGCCGAGAGCGCGTTGCGGATTTGCGTTTTCCAAGCCTCGCGGTCGACGATGGTCAACTCGACCGTCAGATCAGGATGCATCGCGTCGAAATCGGCGGCGAGGCCTTCCATGACCGCACGCGGGGCGGGGTTCGACATGTCGGATGCGATGCGCAGCGTGCCCGAAAGCTCCTGCGCGGATACCGCGCCCGCAAGCATCGTGGTCGCCGCAAGCGCCGCAGCGCCGGTCTTGAAGATGGATCGCATGGTGTCCTCCCTAGTGATCCGGATCGGAATAGTCTGTCTCATTATTTGAAACTTGGTTTCTTATGTTGAAATCCTAGCGCGAGTCAGCCTAGGTTTGTCAACAGCAAACCCGGAGGCCTGACCGCGGGAGGCTTGGGAAGGACCAGAGGAATGTCGGAACGAAGCAGCGGCGATGGCACTGTCGCAAAGGCGCTGGCCGTGATGGACGAGATCGCCGGTTTCGGGCGACCCGTACGCTTCGCCGAGCTGCTGGAGCGTTCGCCCTACCCCAAGGCCACGCTCTACCGTTTCGTGCAGGTGCTGACAAAGCAGGGGATGCTACATTACAACCCCGACCGGCAAACCTACGCGCCGGGCCTGCGCCTTGTCAGGCTGGCCCACGCGGCCTGGCAGACCTCGGCACTGGCCCCCATCGCGCGGCCGCATGTCGATGCGCTGTCCGACGCCGTGGGCGAAACCGTCCACCTCGCGCAGCTCGACGGGGCGCAGGTGCTGTACGTCGACAAGCGCAACGCGCGTCAGCCGATCGAGATGTATTCGGCCGCCGGCAAGGTCGGGCCGGCCTATTGCACCGGCGTCGGCAAGGCGATGATCGCCTTCCTGCCGGAAGAGGACCTGGCCCAGGTCATCGCACAGCAGAGCTTTCACCGCTTCACCGAGCACACCTATACGACCGAGGCCGCGCTGCGCGAGGAGCTTCTGGCGATCCGCGCCCGCGGCTTCGCCTATGACCGCGAAGAGCACGAGCCGGGGATCATCTGCATCGCGCATCCGATCCTGACCCGCGCGGGCCGCGTGTTGGGCGCGATGTCGGTCACGTCCTCGACGGCGCGCACGACGCTGGCCGAGCTGGAAGAGCATCTGCCGCGCATCCGAGCCGCGGCGGACGCCATCGCCGCGGAGGCGCAGGACTGGCGCTTCCCCGACGCGGCGGAATAACGACGGGAGGGAGAGGGGCCATGTCAGGTCTGGAATTGCAGCAGGTCATCAAGCGCTACGGCGCGACGCAGGTGATCCACGGGATCGACCTGACGATCGAGGATGGCGAGTTCTGCGTCTTCGTCGGCCCATCGGGCTGCGGGAAATCCACCCTTCTGCGCATGGTCGCCGGGCTGGAGGAAACGACCGAGGGCCGCATCTCAATCGGCGAGCGCGACGTGACGCGGCTGGACCCGGCCGAACGCGGCGTGGCGATGGTGTTCCAGACCTACGCGCTCTACCCCCACATGACGGTCGAGGAAAACATGGGCTTCGGCCTGAAGATGACCGGGCACCCCAAGCTCGAGGTCAAGGCCAAAGTCGACGAGGCCGCCCGCGTCCTGAAGCTGGGCGAGTACCTCAAACGCAAGCCCAAGGCGCTGTCGGGCGGCCAGCGTCAGCGCGTCGCCATCGGGCGCGCCATCGTGCGCGGGCCCGAGGTGTTCCTGTTCGACGAGCCGCTCTCGAACCTCGATGCAGAGTTGCGCGTCGAGATGCGGGTCGAGATCGCCCGCCTCCACCAGGAAATCGGGGCGACGATGATCTACGTCACCCACGACCAGGTCGAGGCGATGACGCTGGCCGACAAGATCGTCGTGCTGCGCGCCGGCAAGATAGAGCAGGTCGGCGCGCCGCTGGACCTCTACAACGATCCCGACAACCAGTTCGTCGCAGGTTTCATCGGCAGCCCAGCGATGAATTTCTTCGAGGGCGACGCGCAAGAGGGTGGCGTGCATGTGCCCGGGCTAGGCGGCGTCACGGTGCCCGGGCCAAGGAACGCGCCGGCCAGGCTTACCGTCGGCGTACGGCCCAATCACTTGCGGCTGACCGACGGCGACAGCCACACCGTCGAGTTGAGCGAACAGCTTGGCGGTGTCGCCTATCACTACCTTGCGGCGCCAGACGCGCCGAAGATCATCGTCGAGTCACACGACCAGCAGGCCCCGAAACCGGGCAGCAAGGTCGGCGTCACCTTCGATGCGAAGGATGCGTATTTCTTCGATGCAACCAACGGCATCAGGCTGCGGTAGGGTGGGCAATCCTGCCCACCGCGCCGGGAAGGTGGGCAGGATTGCCCACCCTACACGGGAAGCGCGGTGGTCTTGAACACGGTCTTCAGCGCGAAGCTCGACTGCATCTGCGCGACACCGGGCAGACGGGCCAGATGCTGGCGGTGGATGCGCGCGAAATCCTCGCTGTCCTTCGAGACGACCTTGAGAAGGTAGTCGGCAGATCCCGCCATCAGGTGGCATTCCAGCACGTCCGGCACGCGCGCCACGGCCTTTTCGAAGGCGTCGAGGATCTCGTCGGACTGCCCCGACAGCTTGATTTCGACGAAGACGGTTGTCACCCGCTCCACCGCGCGCGGGTTCAGCAGCGCGACATAGTCCCGGATCACGCCGGCCTGCTCCAGCCGCTGCACCCGCCGGTGACAGGCAGAGGGCGACAGATGCACGCGCTCGCTCAGCTCGGCGTGGGTCATCCGACCATGCCGTTGCAACACCCTCAGGATCGCGCGGTCCAGATCGTCGAGAGGCGTATCGGCGCGAAATTCTTTCATGTTCAGGCCCAATCGTCGGAAGTCCGTGCACGGATATGCAAGAACTCGCGTGAAAGATCAAAGCAATTTCAGGCGCATCGCGCGATCATGGAGGCAAACAAGGGAGGGAGAGCCCATGCTGATCGGATGCCCGAAAGAGATCAAGCCGCAGGAATATCGCGTCGGCCTGACACCCGCCGCCGCGCGTGAGGCCATTGCCCATGGCCATGACGTGATCATCGAGACCGGCGCCGGTGCAGGTGCAGGCTTCGAGGATGCCACCTACGAGAGCATCGGCGCGCGCATCGTGCCAAGCGCCGAAGCGGTCTTCGGCGAGGCCGAGATGATCGTGAAGGTGAAGGAGCCGCAGGCAGGCGAGCGCAAGCAGCTTCGCCGTGGCCAGATCCTTTTCACCTACCTCCATCTCGCCCCTGACCCCGACCAGACCCGCGACCTGCTCGACAGCGGCGTGACCGCCATCGCCTACGAGACCGTGACCGACGCACAAGGTGGCCTGCCGCTGCTGGCGCCGATGTCCGAGGTTGCGGGCCGCCTTTCCCCCCAGGTCGGCGCCTGGGCGCTGCAGAAAGCCAACGGCGGCCGCGGCGTGCTGCTGGGCGGCGTGCCCGGCGTAGGGCCCGCCGAGGTGGTGGTGATTGGCGGCGGCGTCGTGGGCACGCAGGCCGCCCGCGTCGCGGCGGGAATGGGTGCCGACGTGACCGTCCTTGACCGCTCGCTGCCGCGGCTCCGCTACCTCGACGATGTCTATCGCGGCGTTTTCAAAACCCGCTACGCCAGCGCCGACAGCACGGCCGAGTTGATCCAGACCGCCGACATGGTGGTGGGCGCCGTCCTCATCCCCGGCGCCGCCGCGCCGAAGCTCGTGACGCGCGCGCAGCTCTCGATCATGAAGCGCGGCGCGGTGATCGTGGATGTCGCGATCGACCAGGGCGGCTGCTTCGAGACGTCGAAAGCCACCACCCACGAGGACCCGATCTACGAGGTCGATGGCGTCGTGCACTACTGTGTCGCCAACATGCCGGGGGCCGTCGCGCGCAGTTCCACCATCGCGCTTGGCAACGCGACGATGCCCTTCATGGTGGCGCTGGCCGACAAGGGGTGGCGGCAGGCCTGCCTTGACGATCCGCACCTTCTGGCCGGGTTGAACACCCACGAGGGCCGGCTGACCAACTACGCCGTGGGCCGTGCGCTCGGGATCGACGTGACCTCGCCCGCGGTGATCGTGAAGGGCTGACGCCGAAACGGAAAAGGGCCCACCGGATCAGCGGGCCCTGTGCCGGTCTGTAAGACCAATTACGCCTTTTTCAGCGCGTCGCGGATCTCCATCAGGATGTCCAGCTCGGAGGGGCCTGCGGGCTCTTCCTCGGCCGGCGCCTCGGCTTCCTTCTTCTCGGCGGCGTCCTTGATGCGGTTCACCATCTTGACCAGCATGAAGACCACGAAGGCGATGATCAGGAAGTTGATGATCGCCATGATGAAGTTGCCGATGGCAAAGACGGATATCCCGGCCTCGGCGCAGGCATCGACCGAGGCGCATTCGCCGTCGCCCAACACGTAGAACCAGCCCGAGAAGTCGATCCCGCCGGTGAAGAGCGCGATGATCGGGTTGATCAGGTCTCCCACAAGCGAGGTGACGATCGCCGTGAAGGCCGCGCCGATGATGATGCCTACAGCCATGTCCATGACATTGCCCTTGGCGATGAAATCCTTGAACTCGTTGATCATTTGGTCGTTCCACCCTGTCCAGTTACCAAGCGGTGCCGGCCGGGCCCCGTGTCGTTGCGCACAGCCCGTCCTGCAGGGATCAACACAACCGGCTTCTGGTATTTCCTTCAAGTCCGGTTACCTGACGAATGAGGGTTTTGCGGAAAGGACGGTCTCACATGCAACAGCTTGCCGATTTCACCATCACGAAGCGATGGCCGCCTGCCGATCCGACCGTGATCCAGCTTTACGCGTTTCCCACGCCGAACGGCATCAAGGTCTCCATCGCACTCGAAGAGCTCGGCCTGCCCTACGAGGCGCACAGGGTCACCTTGTCCGATGCGGATGTCAGAAGCCCCGAGTTCCTGTCGCTCAACCCCAACAACAAGATCCCGGCGCTGATCGACCCGAACGGGCCAGGTGGAATGCCCATCGCCCTGTGGGAGTCTGGCGCGATCCTGATCTATCTCGCGGAAAAGGCCGGTCGCCTTCTGGGCCGGACCGAGGCCGACAAGTACCAGGTGATCAAGTGGCTGATGTTCCAGATGGGTGGCGTTGGCCCCATGATCGGCCAGTTGGGCTATTTCCACAAATTCGCCGGTGCGCAGATCGAGGATCCCCGCCCGCGCGAGCGCTACATTGCCGAGGCGAAGCGCCTGCTTGCGGTGGTCGAAGGTGCGCTCGACGGGCAGGACTGGATCGCGGGCGAGTATTCGATCGCCGACATCGCCCTTGCGCCCTGGCTGGGTGCTTTGGAGTTCTACGGCGTTCAAGATTCCGTCGGCTGGCACGATCTGCCGAACTGCAACGCCTATCTCGAGCGCTTCCTCGCCCGACCCGCTGTGCAGAAGGGCCGCGTCACTCCCCCGCGGGAGGGTTGATCCCGCGCATCACGCCCGCGATCTTCTCGGCCATCATGATCGTGGGCGCATTCGTGTTGCCGCTGACGAGCCGCGGCATGAGTGAGGCATCGACGACGCGCAGCCCCTCCAGCCCATGCACTCGGCCCTGCGTGTCGGTAACAGCCAGATCATCCTGCCCCATCCGGCAGGTGCCCACCGGGTGATAGATCGTGTCGGCGCGCGCGCGGATATCGGCCTCGAGCGCCGCGTCGCTGCCGTCATGCGGGTAAAGCCGTTTGCCCCGCCACGGCGCCAGCGGTGGCGCCTTCAGCACCTGCTCCATGATCCGCGCGCCGCGCATCAGAACGGGCAGATCGCGCGGGTCCGACAGGTAGCCCGGGTCGATCCGCGGTGGCGCGGCAGGGTCTGTCGAGGTCAGGCCGACATGGCCCCGCGAATGCGGGCGCAGCACACAGACATGGGCCGAGAACCCGTCGCGGAAATGAAGCCGTCGCATGTGGTTGTCAACGATGCCCACGACGAAATGCATCTGCAGATCCGCCCGGTCCACATCCGGCCCCGAGCGTAAGAAGGCGCCGGTTTCCGCCATGGGCGAGGCGAAATGCCCCGCACCGCTCTTGCGCCACTCCAGCCCTGCCTTCGCCAACCGCATCAGCCCCGCGGGGCCAAGACCTACCACATCCGACCGTTTCGAACGGTAGGCGATGATGTAGTCGAGATGATCCTGCAGGTTCCGCCCGACGCCCGGCAGGATTTGCACGGGCTCGATCCCGTGGGCGGCCAGTTCGTCCTCGGGCCCGATGCCCGACAGCAGCAGCACTTGCGGCGAGCCGAAAGCGCCTGCCGACAGGATCACCTCACGCCGCGACCGCGCTTCGATAACCCGCCCCTTGCGACGGAACCGAAGACCTGTTGCGCGACTATCTTCTATAATAATCTTCTCGGCGACGGCCCGCGTCACGACCCGCAGGTTCGGCCGCCCCATCACCGGGTGCAGGTAGGCCGCCGCCGCCGAACACCGCTCGCCCGTCTTCTCACCATCGAAGAACTGGGTCACGTGGAACGGCCCCGCCCCCTCTTGCCTGTCGCCATTGAAATCCTCAGTCCGCCCGATCTGCGCCGTCTCGCAGGCATCGAGGAACGCGCCAGATATCGCAAGAGGCGCGGATTGCGACCGCACCTGCAGCGGGCCATTTCCACCGTGATGCGCCCCTGCCCCACCCTCGAACCGTTCCGAGGCAAGGAACCAGGGCCGCACGCTCTCCCAATCCCAGCCCTCGCAGCCCAGATTTGCCCAGCCGTCGTAGTCAGCCGGGTGGCAACGGACATAAAGCATCGCGTTGATCGCCGAGGAACCACCCAGCGCCTTGCCCCTCGGCTGGAACCCGCACCGCCCGTCCAGGCCCGGCTGAGGCACCGTGTGAAAAGCCCAGTTGTTGATCTTCGGCCGCCCCGACACCATCGCGGCCACCAGCGCAGGGGCGCGGATGAAAAGGTCGCGGCCCGGCCCGCCCGCTTCGATCAGCAGAACGGAAACGGACGGATCCTCAGACAGGCGCGCGGCCATCACGCAGCCCGCCGAGCCACCTCCGACGATGATGTAATCGGCCTCCATGCGCCGCAGCCTAGCGTGGGCCGCGCCCTGGCAGAAGCGGAACCCCGCGTCAGCCCGGCAGTGTGCCCTCAAGCACGTAGCGCAGGATCTGCGCCACCTGCCCCGGCTGGTCGCACACGGCCAGCGCGGCGGCATGCACCTCCTTCAGCGGGTGCTGATGCTCGGGCATCGACACCACGATCAGCGGCTTGCCAAGTGCTGCGGCATAGCCCGCATCAAAGGCCGCGTTCCACTGCTTGTATTTCTCGCCGAAGCGAACGACGACGATATCCGCCGTCTCGATCCCGTTCCGCGTGCGGATCGCGTTCAGCTTGGCGCCCTTGTGATCGTGCCAGAACTTGTCCGGCTCCGCGCCAAGGATCGCCACACCGCAATCGTCGCTCGCTGCGTGATCGGTGACGGGCGCGGTGAACCGCACGTCCAGTCCCTTGGCCCCGGCTTCGATCTCTTCACGCCAGTCGGTGTGGATCTCTCCAGACAGATAAACCGTCAGCATCGCAGTCTCCCTTTCGCATGCAGGACAGGGCGGTGGCCTGCCCCTCTTCGTTCCACAAATATGGCCGCCGGAGGCATCCGCCACCTAAAACCCGCTTAAGTGCCGGGCCATGTGGCGCAATGCGAGCCAAGGGGCCAAATGCCTTCCAAGACGTTTGCCCGTGCGACCGCGACAGCGGGCGCAACATGTCAGCCGCGCAAGCGACCCCCCGAGGCCTTCTCGACCTTGGCCACGATCTTCGCGGCGACCGCCTCGATCTCTTCGTCGGTCAGGGTCTTGTCGCGGGGCTGCATCCGCACCGAGAAGGCGATGGATTTGCGTCCTTCACCCAGCGATCCGCCGATGAACTCGTCGAAGACGCGGACGTCCTCGATCAGGCCCTTGTCGGCCCCCGCGGCAGCATTGACCAGAACCGCGGCCTCCACGCCCGCGTCGACCACGAAGGCGAAATCGCGCTCTACGGCCTGGAACTCGGGCATCTCGACCGCGCCGCGGCTTGCGCCCGTGGCCTTCGGCATCGGGATCTCCGCCGGGAAGAGGGTGAAGGCCATCGCAGGCCCCTTTACATCCATCTCGCGCAGGACCTTCGGGTGCAACTCGCCGAAGATGCCCAGCACTTTCTTGGGCCCAAGGCAGACCATCCCGTGCCGCCCGGGGTGCCACCAGCCTGGCCCGCCGCGCAGGATCTGGGCGCTCGCAGGTGCGCCCATGGCCGCAAGCACGGCCTCGGCATCGGCCTTCACGTCGTAAAGATCGACCGGACGGCGGTCGCCATGGGGCCCGCGCGGCCCGCTTTGGCCGATAAGAACGCCCGCAACCTGCAGATGCTGCTCGCCCGGCTCGCCGCCGTGGAAGGCGTGGCCGACCTCGAACAGCGCGAGGTCCATCATCCCACGCGCCTGATTGCGCGCCGCGGCCTGCAACAGGCCGGGCAGCAGCGCGGGGCGCATATGGCTCATCTCGGACGAGATCGGGTTTTCCAGCATCACGTCATCGGTACCACCGCCGAAAAGCTGGGCCGAGGCGCGGTCGATGAAGGAATAGGTCACGCATTCATTGTAGCCGAGCGCGGCCGCTGTCCGCCGCCCTGCACGCTCGCGCAGCTGCATCGGCGTCAGGACCGGCTTCGGCACACCCGGCTTCACCCGCCGCATTGGCTTCGGCTCCAGCTTGGTCAGCGAGGCGACGCGCGCCACTTCTTCTACAAGATCAGCCTCACCCTGCACGTCGCGCCGCCACGACGGCACCCAGACCTCAAGCACGTCGCCCGCGCCCGTGGCCGAGAAGCCCAGCGAGGTCAGGATGCGCACCTGTTCGGCCTTGGGGATTTCCATGCCGACCAGCGAGATCACCCGCGCGGTATCGAGCGGATAACTCCGCGCGGTCTTGAGCGGCGCGCCTGCCTCGGACACCTCCGACGGCTCGCCGCCGCAAAGATCCAGGATCATTCGCGTCGCGGCCTCCAGCCCCGGCAGGGTATACTCCGGGTCCACGCCCCGCTCGAAGCGATACCGCGCGTCCGAGTTGATCTTCAGATCGCGCCCCGTATGCGCCACATGCACCGGGTCCCAATAGGCGCTCTCGACATAGACATTCACCGTCTCTTCGGTGCAGCCTGTCTCCTCGCCGCCCATGATCCCGGCAAGGCTTTCAGCGCCGTTCTCGTCCGAGATCAGCGTGTGACCGGGCGCCGCCGTATAGGTCTTCTCGTCCAGCGCCAACAGGGTCTCGCCGCCCTTGGCGCGATGCACCCGCAGATCGCCCTTCACCTTGTCGGCGTCGAAGACGTGGAGCGGGCGGTTCATGTCGTAAGTGAAGAAGTTCGTCACATCGACCAGCGCCGAGATCGGGCGCAGCCCGATCGCGCGCAGCCGATCCTGCAGCCACTGCGGGCTCGGCCCGTTCTTCACGCCGCGGATCACGCGGCCCGCCCAATGGGGGGCGACATCCAGCGTGTCG
>CAZVQL010000023.1:0-22464 GCA_964629305.1 uncultured Roseicyclus sp. | reverse complement strand
ACCACCCGTGGTTCATCGGCGTGCAGTTCCACCCCGAGCTGAAGTCGAAACCCTTTGCCCCGCACCCGCTGTTCCGCGATTTCGTGCGCGCGGCCAAGGAAAACTCGCGGCTGGTCTGAGGCCTGGGTCTACTCCGCCGCCTGTGCTTGCGCGCCCATCACCTCATCCCGGATGATCGACGCGATCAGCCGCGCGTCGGCCTCGGAAAAGGTCAGCGGCAGGCGCATGTCGATCAGGCCCGCGAGGATCGCATCCGTCTTCGGCAGGCGCTGCGCAGGCGCGTAACGCCAGCTGTCGTACCGCGAGGTGAAGGCGACGGGCTCGGCGGCACCGAACCATTTCAGCTCCACCCCCCGCGCCGCGCAGGCGGCGACCAGCGCGCGGATCGCATCCGGCGACCAGCCCGGCAGAAGAAACTGGATCGACGAACCGACGATGCTTTCCTGCGGCGGTCGTTCGATGATCTTCAGCCCGGGCGTGTTCCTCAGCCCCTCCTCTACCGTGCGGTAGAGCGCATTCCAGCGTGCCACCTGCGCGGGTAGGTCGGCGAGCTGCGGACGCAGGATTGCCGCCCTCAGATGATCCATCCGGCCCGAGACATTGGGGGTTTCGTACTTTACATTTTCGAACCTATCCACAGAGGGGCCCACAGAGTGGCGGCCAAAAAGCATGTAGGAACCCGACAACATCACCGCGCGCGCCATGACGTCGGGGTCATCTGACACAAGCAACCCGCCCTCGCCCGAATTCATATGCTTGTAGGTCTGGGTGGAATAGCAGCCGATCACCCCGTGCCGCCCCGAGGGCACACCCTTCCACGCGGCACCCATCGTGTGGGCGCAATCCTCGATCACCTGCAGGCCGTGGATCGCGGCGACCTCCATCAGCCGCTCCATGTCGCAGATATGACCGCGCATGTGGCTGAGAAGAAGGACCTTCGCCCCCGATGCCTCGGCCTTGGCCGCGAGATCATCAAGGTCGATTGTCAGCGCCTCGTTCGTCTCGACGAAGACCGGCTCCGCCCCCACGCTCGCGATGGCGCCCGGCACCGGGGCCAGTGTAAAGCCGTTCGACAAGACCTTGTCGCCCGGCCCGACGCCCAGCGCCCTCAGCGCACAGCCCATCGCGTAGCCGCCCGACGCGACGGCCAGCGCATATTTCGCCCCGACAAAGCTTGCGAATTCACGCTCCAGCGCCGAGACCTCGCCCTCCTCCTCGCCGATCAGGTTGTAACGGTGCAACCGACCCGAGCGCAGAACGGCAACGGCGGCCTCGATCCCGGCCTCGGGGATCGGCTCCTGCTGGGTGAACTTGCCTGTGAAGACGGGTTTTTCCATGGATCGGAGAATTGGGCGGCACAGCGCTCGCGTCAATGGCCCGTCAGGGGATCAGCTGGTCGATCACTGCGTCGAGCCCATCGTAATGGTCGATCAGCGCCTCGGGCTTCAGCTCGGCAACGGCCCGCCCCGTCGGCCCGAACGTAACCAGCGCGCAGGGCCGTCCGGCGGCGCGCGCGGTTTCGCGGTCGGTCACGGTATCCCCGATCAGGACAGAGCGCCCCTCGGCCCCACCGGCCCGCACCACCGCTTCGCGGAAGGGGGCCGGGTCGGGCTTGCGCACCGGCAGCGTATCGGCCCCGATCATCGAGGCGAACTCATCCCGAATGCCCAGCCGTGCCAGCAGCGTCTCGGCCAGCCCTGCGGGCTTGTTCGTGCAGATACCAACGGCGATGCCGTTGCTTTTCAGCCGAAAAACCGCCTCCATCGCGCCGGGGTAAAGCGTGGTGTGGGTGTCGATTGCATCGCCATAGGCGTCGAGCAGCACGGGGTAGCCCGCCTCGACCATCGTCTCGGCGTCGTCCAGCGCCAGCCGCTCGGCGGCCAACCGCAGCATCGCCCGCCCACCGCGGAAGGCGGTGGCGTCGTCGGCCCCCATCACCAGTTGCGGGGCATGGCCCAGCACGCCAAGCGCGGCATTCGCCGCACAGATAAGGTCGCCCGCCGTGTCGGCGAGGGTTCCATCGAGGTCGAAGATCACGCAGCGCATCGGCGCCTCCTGCTGGCAGGGTTCCGCCGACCCCTGTAACAGGGCGTTGGGCAAAGTGAAGCGCGCGCGCTTGCGCGATTGGCCACCTAGGGTAAAACGGCCACAAACCGAGGGAAAGCAGGCAACGATGGCAGAGACAGGTACCCCCCGGCCCATCGCGCTGGTCGTTCTGGCCGCGGGACAGGGCACGCGGATGAACTCCGACCTGCCGAAACCGCTGCACAAGCTGGGCGGCGCGCCTCTGATCGCCCACGCGCTGGCTGCGGGCGCTGCACTTGAGCCTGCGCGCGGTGTCGTGGTCACGGGCCACGGGGCCGAGGCCGTGGAAAAGGCCGTGGCCGATCTTGCGCCATGGGCCGTCTGCGTCCGGCAAACCGAGCAGTTGGGCACCGGCCACGCCGTGTTGCAGGCGGCCGACGCGCTCGATGGGTTCGAGGGCGATGCGCTGGTGCTTTATGCAGACACGCCCTTCGTCTCGGTCGAGACGCTATCGGCCATGCAAGCGGCGCGTGCCGCCCATGACATCGTGGTCCTCGGGTTCGAGGCCGCCGATCCGGGCCGCTACGGGCGGTTGATCCTGAGCGGCGACCGCCTGGAGCGGATCGTCGAGGCCAAGGATGCCACGCCCGAAGAACTGGCTGTAAACACCTGCAATTCCGGGCTCTTGGCGGCCGATGCCGCCACGATGATGCGACTGCTTCAATCGGTCGGAAATGACAACGCGGCGGGCGAGTACTACCTCACCGACCTGCCCGCCCTGGCGCAGGCCGAGGGGCTCACGGCCACCGCGATCCTCTGTGACGAGGCCGAAACGCTCGGCATCAACTCCCGCGCCGAACTGGCCGCGGCCGAGGTCGCCTTCCAGACCATGAAGCGCGCCGAGATGCTTGAGACCGGCGTGGCCATGCAGGCGCCCGAGACGGTCTATTTCGCCCTCGACACCTGGGTCGGACGCGACGCCGAGATCGAGCCGCACGTGATCTTCGGACCCGAGGTCACGGTCGAGAGCGGCGCACGCATCCGCGCGTTTTCCCACCTCGAGGGCTGCCATGTCAGCGCGGGCGCGGTCGTCGGCCCATACGCGCGCCTGCGCCCCGGCGCCGAGATCGGCAATGACGCCCGCATCGGCAATTTCGTCGAAGTGAAATCCGCTGAGATCGGCGAAGGCGCCAAGGTCAACCACCTCAGCTATATCGGCGACGCCGAGATCGGCGAGGGCACGAACGTGGGGGCCGGCACCGTCACCTGCAACTACGACGGTGTGATGAAGCACCGCACGGTCGTGGGCCGCGGTGCCTTCATCGGGTCGGACACGATGCTGGTCGCCCCGGTCAAGGTGGGTGACCACGCCATGACGGCTTCGGGCTCGGTCATCACCGAGGATGTGCCAGAGGGCGCGCTGGCCTTGGGCCGCGCCAAACAGGTCAACAAGCCCGGCCTCGCCGTGCGGCTGATGGAACGGCTGCGCGCGATCAAGGCAGGCAGGAAAGGGTAGCGCACATGTGCGGGATCGTCGGAATTCTGGGCAGTCACGAGGTCGCCCCCCTCATCCTCGAGGCGCTGAAGCGGCTGGAATACCGCGGCTATGACAGCGCGGGCATCGCCACGCTGCAGGACGGCCACCTCGACCGCCGCCGCGCTGTCGGCAAACTATACAACCTGTCCGACCGGCTGGTGCATGAACCGCTGCCGGGCAAAGCCGGGATCGGGCACACCCGCTGGGCGACTCACGGCGGCCCGTCCGAAGCGAACGCGCATCCCCATCGCGCAGGGCGCGTGGCGGTCGTGCATAACGGGATCATCGAGAATTACCGCGAGCTGCGCGCCGAGCTGTCCGACCGCCCCTTCGAAAGCGAGACGGATACAGAAACCGTGGCCAAGCTGTGCGAGCATTTCCTGGACGAGGGGCTGACGCCTCAGGGGGCCGCGACCGAAACCGTCAAGCGGCTCGAAGGGGCCTTCGCCCTTGCCTTCCTTTTCGATGGCGAGGAGGACCTGATCGTTGCCGCCCGCCGCGGCTCGCCGCTGGCCATCGGGCATGGCGAGGGCGAGATGTACGTGGGCTCGGACGCGATCGCGCTGGCCCCGCTCACCCACAAGATCACCTATCTGGACGAGGGCGACATCGCCTTCGTCACCCGCGCGGGCGTCGAGATCCGCGATGAGGCAGGCAACCTCGCCAACCGCGAGGCGCGCGTGATCAGCGCAGAGGCGACCGTGGTGGACAAGGCCGGGCATCGCCACTTCATGGCCAAGGAGATTTTCGAGCAGCCCACCGTGCTGTCGGATTGCCTGCGGCATTACTCGGACGGCAAACAGGTCTCGATCCGCGAGGGCGCGCTCGATTTCGCAACGACCGACCGGCTGATCCTCGTGGCCTGCGGCACGGCGCATTACGCCTGCCACGTCGCGAAATACTGGTTCGAGCAGATCGCGGGCCTGCCCTGCGATGTGGATATCGCGAGCGAGTTCCGCTACCGCGAACCGCCCGTCTCGGAGCGCTCCACCGCGCTTTTCGTCAGCCAGTCGGGCGAAACGGCCGATACGCTTGCAGCGCTCCGCTATGCCCGCGACAAGGCAGAGCGGATCGTCTCGGTCGTGAACGTGGCAGAGTCTTCCATCGCTCGCGAAAGCGACCTTGCCCTGCCCATCCTTGCGGGGGTCGAGGTGGGCGTGGCGTCCACCAAGGCCTTCATGAACCAGCTGGGCGTCCTGATACATCTCGCGATCATGGCAGGCCGCCAGCGCGGCCATATCGACGCCGCACGCGAGGCAGCGCTGCTGTCGGGCCTCGCCTCCCTTCCCGGCCTCATCAACCAGGCTCTCGCGCTGGAGCCGAAGATCGAGAAACGCACCCGCCGCCTGGCCGAGGCGCGTTCCGTCCTGTTCCTAGGGCGCGGCGCGATGTTCCCCATGGCGCTGGAAGGGGCGCTGAAGCTCAAGGAAATCAGCTACATCCATGCCGAAGGCTACGCCAGCGGCGAGCTGAAGCATGGTCCCATCGCGCTGGTGGACAAGACCGTTCCGGTCATCGTCCTCGCCCCCCGCGACGCGCTCTTCGACAAGACCGTGTCGAACATGCAGGAAGTCATGGCGCGCGAGGGTCGCGTCTGGCTCGTGACCGATGCCGAAGGCGCCGAGGACGCGGGCGATGGCGTCTGGCAGACGTTGGTCATGCCCACGGTAGACCCGGTTCTGGCCCCGCTGCTCTATGCCGTGCCCGCGCAGCTGATCGCCTACCACACAGCGCTTCACAAGGGCACCGACGTGGACCAGCCGCGCAACCTTGCGAAATCGGTGACGGTGGAATGAACCGCCGCCTCGGCCCGCCGGACCTGTCGCTGAAGGGCCGGCATGTCAGCCTCGTGCCGCTTGGCCATGACCATGCCGGCGCCCTGTCCGAGGCCAGCGCCGAGGGCGAGTTGCACAAGCTGTGGTACACCACCATCCCCTCCCCCGCGGGCATGGCCGCCGAGATCGACCGTCGCCTGCGGCTGCGCGATGTGGGCGCGATGATCCCCTTCGCGACGCTCGATGCCACCGGCCGCCCGGTAGGCATGACGACCTACATGAACATCGACCATGCCCAGCCGCGGGTCGAGATCGGCTCGACCTGGATCGCCCCCTCGGCCCAGCGCGGGCCGCTGAACACCGAGGCCAAGCGCCTGATGCTCGGCCACGCCTTCGAGGTCTGGGGATGTCTGGCGGTGGAGTTTCGCACCCACCGCCTGAACCACCAGTCCCGCCGCGCGATCGAGCGTCTGGGCGCGCAGCTCGACGGCATCTTGCGCGCGCATATGAAGCTGGCCAACGGCACGATCCGCGACACGGCCGTCTATTCGGTGACGGCGGCCGACTGGCCGACGGTCAAGGCCCACCTCGACTGGCAGATCGCGCGTCCCAGATGAGAGGGCCGCACCCATGATCGCCTATGTCACGGTCGGCGCGGATGACCTGGCGCGCGCGCGCCAGTTCTATTCGTCTTTCCTGCCCGCCTTGGGCTACGCCCTGTCGGAAGGCCCCGAAGGCCTCAGCTACAGGTTCCCGCCGGGCCCGGGCGACCAGCCCGCACCCCCCGATTTCTACGTCAAACCCACCTATGACGGGCGCCCGGCCTCGGCCGGTAATGGCGCCATGGTCGCCTTCGAGGCCAAGAGCCAGCAATGGGTGCGCGACCTCCACGCCGCCGCACTCGCGGCCGGAGGCTCCGACGAGGGGCCCCCGGGGTTCCGCGCCGCCTACGGGCCGCGCTTCTACGTCGGCTATCTCCGCGACCCGCAGGGCAACAAGATCGCGCTCTTCTCCAGCAACCGCCAGGAACCGGGACGGGACGGGTAGTGCCTGCCAGCGCTTCCACACTGGCCCTTGCCCCGCAGGGCACGATCGCCCCATGCTCCGCGGACCAGAGGGATCACGCGACAGCCCCATGACCCCCGACGACGCCATCACCGCGCTCCGCGCCCATGCCGACCCGACCCGGGCCGAGGGCATGCGCACCTATCACAAGCAGACGCGCGAGGTCTTGGGCCTGTCCAATGCCATAACGGGCGAACTTGCCACCGCATGGCGCAAGGACCACGACCTGCCCGGCCTCGTCGCGTTGGCCCAGGGCCTCTGGGCCAGCGACATCTTCGAGGCGCGGCTGGCAGCCGGAAAGCTGTTCCTGCAAGCCCGCATCAAGCCCGACGACACACCCGCATGGGACTGTATCACCGGCTTCGTGCCCGAGTTCGACAGCTGGGCCATCGCCGATGCCGTGGCGCAGGGCGGCGCGAAGCGGCTGCTTCAGGAGCCGTCGCGCCTTGACCAGGTCGAGGGCTGGATCACCTCCGAGCACCTGTGGACCCGCCGCGCCGCGCTCGTCTTCACCCTGCCCTTCACGAAATCGCGCCACCCGAACCAGATCGAAGCCGCCGCCCGCGCCCGCATCCTCGGCTGGTGCACGACCCTCGCCCCGGACCGCGAGTGGTTCATCCAGAAAGCAATCGCCTGGTGGCTGCGCGACCTGTCGAAACGCGACCCCGAGACGGTCAAAGGCTGGCTCGCCGACCACGGCACGACCCTCAAGCCATTCGCGGCGAAAGAGGCAGCGCGCCACCTCCCCGGCTGACCCTTCATCTTGGCCAATACAACTCCGGGGGGAGGGCGAAGCCCGGGGGACAGAGCCCCCCTTGCGCCGCGCAGCGGCGCGCCCCCTTCCCCGCGTTTTTTCTAAAATCGCAGCCCGTTCAGACCGCGGGCACAGAGCCCGACATCACCGTCAGGAACCAATCGGTGTCGATGTTGCCGCCACAGAGGATCACGCCCACCTTCTTGCCCGCCATGCGCTCCCTTTCCTGCATGAGCGCGGCGAGCGGGGCGGCCCCCGCCCCTTCGGCAAGGTTATGGATGTCGCGGTAGTAGATGCGGATCGCCGCGGCGACCTCTTCGTCCGACACCGTCACGATCCGCTCGGCGCCGGGTCCGTAGATCGCCAGCGCCTCGGCCACCGGCACCCGCACGGCCATGCCGTCGGCGAAGGTGCGCGCACTGTCGGTCTCGATCAACCGCCCCGCTTCGGCCGAAAGCTTTGCCGTTTGCGCGTTCTCGCTGACCACGCCCACGATTTTCGTCTTCAGCCCCAGCGCGTCCCGCGCCAGGATCGTCCCGCAGATGCCGGAGCCGCAGCCGATCGGGACATAGACCGTGTCGAGGTCGGGCACCGCGGTCAGAAGCTCCAGCCCGTAGGTCGCCACGCCGCGCACAAGCTCGGGGTGGAAGGGCGGCACGATCACCAGCCCCTCGGCCTCGGCCACGCGATAGGCCTCTTCGCGGGCGGTGTCGAAATCGTCGCCGAACTCGATCACCTCGGCGCCGAAGGCGCGCATCGCAGCATTCTTCTCGACCGAGTTGCCGCGCGGGACGTAGACCTTGGCCGTCAGCCCCGCCGCCACCGCCTGCCGCGCCTGCCCCTGCCCGTGGTTGCCGCGCGTCGCGGTGCAGATGCCGCGCGCGTCGGGGTGCGCGCGGGTGACCCAGTCGATGAAGGTGATCGCGCCGCGCAGCTTGAAGGCGCCGGTCGCCGTGTGGTTCTCGTGCTTGACCCAGACCTCGGCCCCGGTGCGCGCGGCCAGCTGCGGCCAGGCATATTGCGGGGTCGGCGCCATGTGCTGCGTGACCAGGGCATGGGCGGCGCGAAGCGCGTCGAGGGTGAATTGCATCTGGGATCTCCTTCCGGGATTGCAGCGTGGCCCGCACCGCGCGCGCTTGCAATCCCTGCCGGGGCGGCTACCCCTCGGTAGGGGCAAGACGGGGGAATGGCGATGCATGTTCTTATCACGGGCGCGAACCGCGGCATCGGCGCGGGGCTGGCCGCGGCCTATGCCACGCGTGGCGACGAGGTGACGGCAACGGCGCGCGACGGGAGCGGTACGGCGCGGCTTGACGTGACCGACCCCATGTCGCTCCGCGTGCTGGCCGACAAGATGGGCGACCGGGCGGTCGACCTTCTGATCTGCAACGCCGGTGTCTTTCTCGACCGCGGCGAGACGCTGGAGGATGGCTATGCGCCGGGGCTCTGGGAAAAGACCTTTGCCGTCAACGTGACGGGTGTCTTCCTGACCGTTCAGGCGCTCTTGCCGAACCTCGCCCGCAGCGCCGCGCCGAAGATCGCCATCGTGGCGAGCCAGATGGGGTCCTCGACCCGCAACACGGGCGGCAGCTACATCTACCGCGCCTCCAAGGCGGCGGCGGTGAACCTTGGTCGGAACCTGGCGACCGACCTCGCGCCAAGGGGCATCGCGGTGGGCATCTATCACCCCGGCTGGGTCAGGACCGACATGGGCGGCGGTGCGGCTGACATCGGAACGGAGGAAGCGGTTGCCGGGCTTGTTGCGCGGTTCGAGGCGCTCGATCTGGGCACCACGGGGTGCTTCGAGACCTGGGACGGCCGGCCGCACGCCTTTTGAGCTGGTTTCGCCGCGCCTGCGGCGCGCCGACCCGGCGGCGGGCGCACGCCCACCGGGGGACAGGTGGCACGGCCCGGGGGCATCAGTCGCGTGGCGCATTTGGCAGGCCGGTCGATTGCGTATTTGGGGAAAGATGAAGGCGGCAGGGGTGGCGCGGCACGGCCACCGGCCACTTGCGCGTTGTCCCCGTGCGCCGTAAGAGGCGCGGCGACTGGCAAGGGGACGGGCCATGCCCATTCTGGTGATGAAATTCGGTGGCACCTCGGTCGCCACCCTCGACCGCATCCGACGCGCCGCCAAGCGCGTGGGCCGCGAGGTCGCCAACGGCTACGACGTGATCGTCATCGTCTCGGCCATGGCGGGCGAGACAAACAAGCTGGTGGGTTTCGTCGAAGAGACCTCGCCGCTTTACGATGCGCGCGAATACGACGCCGTTGTCAGCGCGGGCGAGAATGTCACCGCGGGGCTCATGGCGCTGACGCTGCAGGAAATGGACGTGCCCGCGCGCAGCTGGCAGGGTTGGCAGGTGCCGCTCAAGACGACCTCGGCCCACGCCGCCGCCCGGATCGAGGAGATCCCGCCCGCGAACATCCTGAAGAAGTTCGAGGAAGGCATGAAGGTCGCCGTGGTCGCGGGCTTCCAGGGGATCAGCCCCGAGGGTCGGATCACCACGCTGGGGCGCGGCGGCAGCGACACCACCGCCGTGGCCTTCGCCGCCGCCTTCGAGGCCGAGCGCTGTGATATCTACACCGACGTGGACGGGGTCTACACGACCGACCCGCGGATCACGTCTAAGGCGCGCAAGCTTGACCGGATCGCCTTCGAGGAGATGCTGGAGCTGGCCTCGCTCGGGGCGAAGGTGCTGCAGACCCGCTCGGTCGAACTGGCGATGCGTTACAATGTGAAGCTGCGCGTCTTGTCGAGCTTCGAGGAAATGTCGGATGAGGCGGGGACGCTGGTCTGCGCCGAGGAGGATATCGTGGAAAGCAACGTGGTGGCCGGTGTGGCCTTCTCCCGCGACGAGGCCAAGATGACCCTTCAGGGCGTCGAGGACCGCCCCGGCATCGCCGCGGCGATCTTCGGGCCGCTCGCCGACGCGGGCGTCAACGTCGACATGATCGTGCAGAACATCTCGGACGGTGGCACGACCGACATGACCTTTTCCTGCCCGGTGAGCGAAGTGAAGCGCGCCGAAAAGGCGATGGCGGATGCCAAGGCGGCGGGGCAGATCGACTTTGCCGGGCTCGTCGCCGATACCGATGTCTGCAAGGTCTCGATCGTGGGGATCGGCATGCGCAGCCATGCGGGCGTGGCGGCCAAGATGTTCAAGACGCTGCGAGACGAGGGCATCAACATCAAGGTCATCACCACCTCCGAGATCAAGGTCTCGGTCCTCGTGGACCGGAAATACCTCGAACTGGCGGTGCAGGCGCTGCACGACGCCTTCGGCCTCGACAAGGCGGCCTGACCTCTGCGCCATGCCGCGCGCGCGAAGTATGCGCGCAGCGCAATGCCGCATTGCAGCATTACCTCTAACCCGGCGCCCTCGCTGCCCCTATTCTCTTGGGCAACAGGAACAAATGCCGATCCAAGAGGTGTCCCATGGCGACCCAGACCCTTCACGCCCCCAGCCTTCCGCTGCGTCTTGCCGCGCCGGTCACGGGCTTTTTCGCAGCCCTTGCCAACGCCGTCGCGCTCAGCTCGGGCGCACAGTCCCGGTATGATCGCGTGCGCCGCCTGCAGGCGCTGAGCGACGCGGAACTTGCCAAGCGCGGCATCGCCCGCGACGACATCGTGCGCCACGTCTTCGCCGAGGTCTTCGCGGACTGAGCCTGCGCCGGGCGGGCCTGCATCACGCAAGGCCCGCCGCGATCGCCCAGGCCAGCGCCGCGGTGGCGGATGCCGCCACGCGGACGTGGTTGAGCATGGTCCACCCCTGCAGGTAACGCGGCCAGTAGGCGGACAGCGCCAAGGCATCGCCCGCGAGCCCGTCAAGGCGCTGGTTCATCGGCACATTGCCACGCCCCGTCACAGCCATCACGCCGACCAGATAGGCAAACGCACCCGCCAGGGTGAGGGCAAGTGCCGCCCCCTGCAGCTGCCACAGCGCCAGCGCGCCGAGCGCGATGGAGCCGGGCACGAAGCCCAACAGCAGAACCATGAAGATCGAGCGGTAGACGGTGCGGTTCAACCCCACCATCCCCGCCGCACCCGCCGTGCCGGGGGCCGCGGCCAGCCCCCGCATGACGAAATCCGAAAAGCTCAGGAACACGCCCGCGACGAGCGCCATGAGGATCGCTGAGAGAAGCAGTATCCAGGTCATCTCGTACCCCCTTCTCAGCTCGACAGGCCGACGGCGCGGCGCAGATAGGCGCCCTCGCCCACGATCCGGGCGAGGAACGCGGCCAGATCGGTGCGGTTGATCTTCAGATCGAGGCCGCGCGCGCTGTTCGGCACATCCTCGATCAGCGGCGCGGTCGGCGCGTCGGTGAAGGCGCCGGGCCGCACGATGGTCCAGTCGAGGCCCGAGGCCTCTACCAGCTGCTCCTGCAGCTCGTGATCGCGGAAGACAGGCGCGAGAATCCCGCCGAACATCACCCGCTTCCACCAGAAGTTCAGCGTACCCCAGCTGTCGCGCGCGCCCAGCGTCGACTGCACGACAAGCCGGCGGATGCCTGCGCCCTGCATCGCGCGGATGACGTTGAGCGTACCCTCCGACCGGATGGTCGAGCGCCGCGAGGCACCCGCCCCGAGGACGACCATGGCGGCGTCATGGCCGGGCATGGCGGCGGCCACGTCGGCGGCGCTCAGGGCATCACCGGCGACCCGGCGAAGCGCGGGGTGGTCCGTGGCCAGCCGCTCGGGGTGGCGGGCAAAGGCGGTGACGGAATGGCCTGCGCGCAAGAGCTGTTCAACAGCAAGGCGGCCGACGGTTCCGGTGGCTCCGAAGACGATGACGTTCATTTCGTGGTCCTTTCGATTCGATAATTTGACACCGTGTCAAGTTGACGGCCTTGCATCTAGGAGCTACTTTACATTATGTCAAGAAAAACCGATCAGACCCGCGTCCGCATCCTTCAGGCCACACTCGATCAGCTGGCTTCGGGCAGCCCCGAAAAGACCCGCGTCTCGGATATCGCCAAGGCGGCGGGTATCTCGCGACAGGCGCTCTACCTGCATTTCCCGACCCGGGCCGAGTTGCTGATTGCAGCGACCAAGTACTTGGACGAGCGCGTGAATATCGACACGACCCTCGCCGAGAGCCGGGCCGCCACGACGGGCGAGGAACGGCTTACGGCCTTCATCCGCGCCTGGGCTGGCCACATCCCGGTGATCTATCCGGTGGGCCGCGCCCTCATGGCGATGCAAGAGACCGACCCCGAGGCGCGCGCGGCCTGGGCCGATCGCATGGCCGCCGTCCGGCACGGCTGCAAGGCTGCGGTCGCGGCCCTCGCCCGGGACGGGCGGCTTCGAGCGGACCTGACCGAGGAGAAGGCGACCGACCTGCTCTGGACGCTTTTGTCGGTTCGCGTCTGGGAGCACCTGACGCGCGACTGCGGCTGGAGCGAAGCGGACTACCTCGCCGAGATCACACGACAGGCGCGCGCGGCGCTTTTTGGTGCAGCGCCCTGACCTTCCGCAGGGTCGCGTGCCATTGTCGTTGCGCCAACCCCGTGGCCCGCGCTATCCCTGATCCCCGGAACGACGGGCGCAAGAGACAGGCACCCGCGGGCGAGGGATTTGGCGCGGAAGATGCCCCAAGGCACGGAAACCGAGAGCAGGAAACTGCTCAGCCGCCTTCAGGCGGTCATGGCCGACGCGAGTGCCGGGCAGGAGCGGCTTGACCGCATCACCCACCTGATCGCGGATTCGATGGGCACCGAAGTGTGCTCGATCTACCTGCTGCGCGACGCCGACACGCTGGAGCTGTGCGCCACCCAGGGCCTTGCGCCCGAGGCCGTGCACGTGACCCGCATGCGCATCGGCGAGGGCCTCGTGGGTCGCGTCGCGCGCTCGGCCCAGCCGATCAACACCGCCAACGCCCCCGCCGAACGCGGCTTCCGCTACATGCCCGAAACGGGCGAAGAGCGCTATTCCAGCTTCCTCGGCGTGCCGATCCAGCGGTTGGGCGAACGCCTCGGGGTGCTCGTCGTTCAGTCCAAGGATGCGCGGCAATACTCCGATGACGAGGTCTACGCCCTCGAGGTGGTGGCGATGGTCATCGCCGAGATGACCGAGCTTGGCGCCTTCATCGGCGAAGGTGCGGCGCTGGCCGAACGCCACAAGCAACAGGTGATGATCCGCGGCACCTGCGCGCAGGAGGGCACGGCGATGGGCCATGTCTGGCTGCACGAGCCGCGTGTCGTGGTGACGAACCCGGTGGCCGACGACCCCGAGGCCGAGCTTGCCCGCCTTCACATCGCCGTCGAGCGGCTGCGCGTCGATATCGACGACATGCTGACCCGTGCGCCCGTTGCCGACGGCGAACAGCGCGAGGTGCTGGAAGCGTACCGCATGTTCGCCCATTCCCGCGGCTGGATGCGCCGCATGGAAGAGGACATCGCCCGCGGTCTTTCCGCCGAGGCCGCGGTGGAAAAGGAACAATCCACCGCCCGCGCCCGGATGGAAACGGTGGCAGACGCCTACCTGCGCGAGCGGCTGCACGACCTCGACGACCTGTCGAACCGCCTGCTCAGGCGGCTGACGGGCCAGGGCAAGGACACCGGCGCCGACCTGCCCGCCGACCCGGTTCTGGTCGCGCGCAACATCGGCCCGGCCGAATTGCTGGACTACGGGCGGCGGCTGAAGGGCGTGGTGCTCGAGGATGGCTCGGTCGGCTCTCACGCCGCGATCGTCGCGCGCGCGCTGGCGATCCCGCTGGTGATCCACGCCCGCCCCATCACGACCGAGGCGCTGAACGGCGACCCGATCCTTGTCGACGGCGACCAGGGCATCGTCCACCTGCGCCCCGAGGAAAACGTCGCCTCCGCCTTCCGCGACAAGCTCGCCATGCAGGCCGAGGCGCAGGAGCGCTACGCCTCGATCCGCGACAAGCCGGCCGAGGCGCTTTGCGGCACGGTCATCTCGCTGCAGATGAACGCGGGGCTGATGGCCGACCTTCCCTCGCTCCCCTCCTCGGGGGCCGAGGGTGTGGGCCTGTTCCGGACCGAGTTGCAGTTCCTGACCCGCAACAAGGTGCCGCGCCGAGGCGAGCTGGCAGCGCTTTATTCCCGTGTCATGGATGCAGCGGGCGACAAGCGCGTCGTCTTCCGCACGCTCGACATCGGGTCGGACAAGGTCCTGCCATACATGAAGCCGCAGGACGAGCCGAACCCGGCGCTGGGCTGGCGCGCCATCCGGGTGGGCCTCGACAAGCCTGGGGTCATGCGGATGCAGCTGCAGGCGCTGATCCGGGCCGCGGCGGGGCGGCCCCTGACGGTGATGTTCCCCTTCGTCGCCCAGTTCGATGAATTCACGCAAGCCCGCGACCACCTGATGCGCGAACTGGACCGCGAGGCCGCGCTGGGGCACACGCTGCCCGAGAAACTCGACATCGGCGCGATGCTGGAAACCCCCAGCCTCGCCTTCGCGCCGCGCCAGTTCTACGAGGCCTGCGATTTCATCTCGATCGGCGGCAACGACTTGAAACAGTTCTTCTTCGCCGCCGACCGCGAAAACGAGCGCGTGCGCCGCCGCTACGACACGCTGAACGTCAGCTTCCTGACCTTCCTTGAACAGATCGTGCACCGCTGCGGCGACACCGATACGCCGCTCAGCTTCTGCGGCGAGGATGCGGGGCGCCCCGTGGAAGCCATCTGTTTTGCCGCCATGGGGCTGCGCGCCCTGTCGATGCGGCCTGCCTCGATCGGGCCGGTCAAATCGCTTCTGCGGCGCGTCGACCTGCGCGAGGCGCGCGCGGTCATCAACGAGGCCCGCGCCAGTGGCGCGCAATCCGTCCGCCCCGCCGTGATGGAGTGGCTGCGGCGGCAGGGCTGATCGCTAGGCCTTGCGCCCCCGTGCCCCGCGGCGCAAGGATCGGGGCGGCCAACGGATGCAGGGGACAGGCCCCTTCGGCGCGCCCCTGCCCGCGTTTCGGATGCTGACACCCAAGATCCTGACCACCCTTCCGCAAAGCACGCCGCAAAGCGTGCTCGCCGATCTTGTCGCGGGTATCACCGTGGCGATGGTCGCGCTCCCGCTCAGCCTTGCCATCGCCATCGCCTCGGGCGCGCCGCCCGCCACCGGCCTTGTGACCGCCATCGTCGCGGGGTTCCTGATCTCGGCCCTCGGCGGCAGCCGGGTGCAGATCGGTGGGCCGACCGGTGCCTTCATCGTCGTCGTCCATGCGGTGATCGCCGAGCACGGGCTCGACGGTCTGATCCTCGCCACGCTCATGGCGGGCGTGATCCTGGTCGTCGCGGGGCTTCTCAGGGCAGGCAGCCTGATCCGGCTGGTGCCCGAGCCGGTCATCAACGGCTTCACCATTGGCATCGCCGCGATCATCGCCCTCAGCCAACTTCCCGACGCCATAGGCATCGCCCTGCCCGAAGGCACCGGTGCCGAGGCGCTGGAAAGACTGCCCGCGATCTGGGGTGCACGCGGCACGCTGAACCCGGCCAGCCTTGCCGTGGGACTGGGCACCATCCTTGCCATCGTGGCCCTGCGCCGCGCCTTTCCGCGCTTCCCCGGCCTGATCCTCGCCGTCGCGGGGGCCTCGGCCGCGGTTGCGCTCTTCGCGCTGCCCGTCGACACGCTGGGCGCGCGCTTCGGCGACCTGCCCGCCACCCTGCCGCGCCCCGCGCTCCCCGAGATGACGCCTGCGCGGCTCATCGAGCTTCTGCCCTCGGCCCTCATCATCGCCTTCCTCGCAGGGGTCGAATCCCTTCTCTCCGCGATGGTCGCCGACCGCATGGTCGCGGGCCGCCACCGGCCCAGCGCCGAGATCCTGGCGCAAGGCGTCGCCAACATCGGCTCGGCCCTGATGGGCGGCCTGCCAGCCACGGGCGCCATCGCGCGCACCGCCACGAACGTGCGCGCGGGTGGGCGTACGCCGCTCGCCGGCATCTTCCACGCGCTGACGATCCTTTTGGTGATGTGGGCGGCCGCACCCCTGGCAGGCTACCTCGCCATGCCCGCGCTTGCGGGCCTTCTTATGGTCACGGCCTGGAACATGTCGGAACCCCAACACTGGCGCGGCTACGCCACGACGGGCCGGGTGTCGGACCGGCTGCTGCTGGCGCTGACACTGGTGCTGACCGTCTTCGCCGACCTGACGGTCGCAATCGGCGTGGGCGTGGCCCTCGGCCTCGCCCTGCGCCTCCGGCGGCGCGAGGTGCCCCCGGCGGACTGGACCCCGCCGGACCGCTAAAGGGATCGGTGGGCAGATTGCCCACCCTACGGGCTGGACGGGGGACAAGGCCCGGCGGTAGACCCTGACGCGCGGGGGCACACAGGGGAGGGCGCGATGGAGCTGCAGGATTTCGGCGACTGGGACGTGGTGATCGTCGGCGCGGGCTCGGCGGGCTGCGTGCTGGCCAACCGGCTTTCGGCCGACCCATCGCTCAAGGTCTTGCTGCTCGAGGCGGGCGGCAGCGACAACCGCCTATGGGTGCATGTCCCCGTCGGGTACCTCTACGCGATGGGCGACCCCTCGCTCGACTGGTGCCTCAAGACCGAGGCCGAGCCGGGCCTGAACGGGCGCGCGCTCAACTACCCCCGCGGCAAGGTGCTGGGCGGCTGCTCTTCGATCAACGGCATGATCTACATGCGCGGCCAGGCGCGCGACTATGACCTGTGGCGCCAGATGGGCAACACCGGCTGGGGCTGGGACGACGTGCTGCCCTATTTCCGGCGCTCCGAAGGCTATCACGGCGGCGACGATGACGCCCATGGCGGCGACGGCGAATTGCGCGTCGAAGAGCAGCGCCTCAGCTGGCCGATCCTCGACGCGGTGGCCGAGGCCGCGGAAGAGCTGGGCATCCCCCGGACCCATGACTTCAACCGCGGCGACAACGAAGGCGCGGGCTATTTCGAGGTCAACCAGAAGGGCGGTCTGCGCTGGAACGCGCGCAAGGCCTTCCTCGATCCGGCGCGGAAGCGGCCGAACCTGAGGATCGTCACGGGGGCCGAGGTGCTGCGCCTGTCGATGGACGGCCGCCGCGCGACCGGCGTGATCTTCCTGCAGGACGGCGCGGCCTTCCATGCCCGAGCGGCGGGCGAGGTGGTCCTGTCCGCGGGTGCGATCGGCACGCCCAAGATCCTCGAGCTGTCGGGCATCGGCCGGGCGGACCTGTTGCAGTCCCACGGCATCGACGTGGTGCAGGACACGCCCGGCGTGGGCGAGAACCTGGCCGATCACCTGCAGATCCGCACGATCTTCCGCATCACCGGCGCGCAAACGCTGAACGACTGGTACGCCAGCCCCTTGGGCAAGCTGAAGATCGGCCTCGACTACGCGCTGAAACGCTCGGGTCCGCTGGCCATGGCCCCCTCGCAATTCGGCATCTTCACCCGGTCCTCGCCCGATCACGAGACGCCCAACATCGAATACCATGTCCAGCCCCTGTCGCTGGATGCCTTCGGCGAGCCGCTCCACCGCTTCCCGGCGCTGACCGTCTCGGTCTGCAACCTGCGCCCCGAAAGCCGCGGCTCGGTCCACATTGCCGGGCCCGACCCGCGGGCCGCGCCCAAGATCCGGCCCAACTACCTCTCGGCACCTGCCGACCAGCGCGTCGCGGTCGACTCGATCCGCCACGCCCGCGCGCTCATGGCGACCCGCCGGATGGCCGAATTCGCGCCCGACGAAATCAAGCCGGGACCGCAGGTCGACGGCGAAGAGGCGTTGCTCAAGGCAGCGGGCGACATCTCGACCACGATCTTCCACCCGGTCTCGACCGCGCGCATGGGCACGGACGCGGGCGCGGTCGTCAGCCCCGAGCTGACGGTCAACGGCATCAGCGGTCTTTCGGTGGCCGACGCCTCGGTCATGCCGACCATCACCAGCGGCAACACGCACGCGCCCGTGACGATGATCGCCGAGAAGGCATCCGAGATGATCCGCGCGCGGCTGCGCGCCTAGTGCGCCCAGGGCGTGACGCGGCCCGTCACCCCCTCCCAATCGCCCCAGCCCAGCACGCGGGCGGGGTTGGTGGGTGGCGGCATCTCGACCCCCTCGAGCCGGGTAAAGCCGAAACGCCCGTAATAGGGCTCATCCCCCACCAGCAGCACCCGCGGCCAGCGGTCGGCGGCGGCCCGCCCCAGCCCCTCGCGCATCAACATGCCGCCCAACCCCTCACCCTGACGGGTCGGGTGCACGGCGACAGGCCCGAGCAGCAGCGCCTCGGCCCGACCCACACGGACCGGCCAGAACCGGATCGCACCGGCCAGGATGCCGTCGGGGTCGCGCGCCACGAGGCAAAGGTTCGCCACCGGCGGCACACCCTCGCGCAAGCGATAGGACGAGAGCGCCTCGCGCCCCGGAGCGAAGCACAGATCATAGAGCGCCTCGACCTCCCAGCGGTCTTGGGATGTTTCCCGGATCAGCCGATACATGCGTGCGGTTTCTGCCCTTGCCCTCTGGCTTCGGGCGTAGCACGCCGGTAAGCCTCGCACAAACGCGAGGAGGTCCACGATGTTCTACCGCCCCGAGGATGGCCACGGCCTGCCCCACAACCCGTTCAACGCGATCGTCACACCGCGCCCCATCGGCTGGATCTCGACCCGCGGCACGGACGGGTCCGAAAACCTCGCGCCCTATTCCTTCTTCAACGCGGTCGCCTACGTCCCGCCCCAGGTGATGTTCGCCTCGACCTCGGCCAAGGAAGACCGGGGGGATACGAAGGACAGCGTCGCCAATATCCGCGAGACGGGCGTCTTCTGCGTGAACGTGGTGGAATACGCGATGAAGGACGTGATGAACCAGACCTCGGGCCCCTGGCCGAGAGAGACCGACGAGTTCACGCTGGCGGGCATCGAGCGGGCCGAGTGCGAGACCATCGCCTGCTCCCGCGTCGCCGGTGCGCCCGCGAGCCTGGAGTGCCGCCTGACCCAGATCGTGAAGCTGGAGGGAGAGGCCAACTTCGCCGTCTTCGGCGAGGTCACGGGCGTCCACATGCGCGACGATTGCGTGATCGACGGCGTCTTCGACGTGTTGTCCTTCAACCCGCTGACGCGCATGGGTTATCGCGACTACTCGGTGATCCGCGAGAAATTCAGCCTCAAGCGTCCGGGCGAGTAAGGGGGGCTTTCCGCCAGTGAGCCCGCGCGCGGTGCTGCGCACCGCCCGCTTGCTCACACGCCGGACCCGGCAGGCTTCGCCTGCGGGTGCGCCCCAATGGGCAGGGGTCGGCACGAAATGCTTGGGTTCGGGAGCCTCCGGCGGGAGTTTGTTTGCCAAGATGAAGGGACCGTGGCGGGGTATGCGCCGCCATCCAACCGCCTCTTCATCTTGGCCAATACAACTCCGGGGGAGTCGCGCAGCGACGGGGGCAGAGCCCCCACTTCGGGAGCAGCTTCTTCAGCGATCGCCACGTGACCTGATCGGGCGCCACCGCGGTCGTGGCGCAGGCCGCAGGCCGAGCCACGCCGCAAGCCCCGGGCGACGGCGCAAGCCGGCGCAACCGGGGTTCAGTGCCCGCCGAGGATGCCCGTGCGCACCGAGTAATCCGTGGCGACCTGGTAGTCGGGGTCGTCGTCACTGTCGACGACAAGGTGCCCGGCCCGCGTCAGCAGCCGGTGGCAATCCCGGCTCAGGTGGCGCAGTTCCAGCCGTTTGCCCAGCGCCTCGTAGCGCCCGGCCAGCTTTTCGATCGCCTGCAGCGCCGACTGGTCGGCGACCCGACTCTCGGCGAAATCCACCACCACGCGCGACGGGTCGCTTTCGGGTGCGAACAGCTCGTCAAAGGCTTCGGCAGAGCCGAAAAACAGCGGGCCAGACACCTTGTAGACGCGCGCGCCCTCCGGCGTCTCGTAGGCCACGGCCCGGATGCGCGTCGCGTTCTGCCAGGCATAGGCCAGCGCCGAGACGACGACACCCACCACCACCGCCGTCGCGAGATCGGTCAGCACCGTCACCACCGTCACCAGCACGATGACGAAGGCGTCGATCCGCGGCACCTTGAAGAGGATCTTGAGCGAGTTCCATGCGAAGGTCCCGATCACCACCATGAACATCACACCCACGAGGGCCGCGAGCGGGATCTGCTCGATCGCGGGGGCCGCGAAAAGGATGAAGCAAAGCAGGAACAGCGCCGCCGCGATACCAGCGATGCGGGTGCGCGCGCCTGCGCTCACGTTGATCATCGACTGGCCGATCATCGCGCAGCCGCCCATGCCGCCGAAGACGCCGGTGACCGTGTTGGCCACGCCCTGCGCCACGCATTCCTTCGACGCGCCGCCACGCTCGCCCGTGATCTCGCCCACGAGGTTCAGGGTCAAAAGGCTCTCGATCAGGCCGATCGCGGCGAGGATCAGCGCGTAGGGCAGGATGATCTGAAGCGTTTCCAGCGTCAGCGGCACGGCTGGGATGTGGAACGCAGGCAAGCCCCCCTCGATCGAGGCCATGTCGCCCACCCGCGGCACGTCGAGGCCGAAGCCGATCACGATCGCCGCTGTGATCGCGATGCCCGCCAGCGGGGCGGGGATCGCCGTGGTCAGCCGCGGCAAAAGCCAGATCACACCCATGGTCAGCGCCACCAGCGCCAGCATGGTGATCAGCGGCATCCCCGACAGCCATTCACCGTTCGCCATGCCGTGGCCCGCGTGCTCGGCCGAGCCCGGCACCTGGAATTGTGACAGCTGTGCAAGGAAGATCACGATCGCCAGCCCGTTCACGAAACCCAGCATCACCGGATGCGGCACCAGCCGGATGAACTTGCCCAGCCGGAAGATGCCAGCCGCGATCTGGATCACGCCCATCAGGACCACCGCGGCAAACAGGTATTCGACCCCATGCTCGGCCACGAGGCTTACCATCACGACGGCCAGCGCGCCCGTGGCGCCCGAGATCATGCCGGGGCGCCCGCCGATCAGCGCCGTGATCAGGCCGACGATAAAGGCCGCGTAAAGCCCGACAAGCGGGTGCACGCCCGCGACGAAGGCAAAGGCCACGGCCTCGGGCACCAGCGCCAGCGCGACGGTAAGACCGGCAAGGATCTCGATCCGAAGCCGGTCGAAACCCATGCCAGGGGGCAGGGAAAGGTCGGACGACGACAGGCGTTCGCCCATCGCCGCAAGAAGGAGGCGGGTCATGGAATGTCTTGTCCGTCAGGTTGGGCCGGATTGCACGCCGACCGAGGCACGTTTCACGCCGACATAGCGGCAACCGCGCCCAAAAGCACGGTATTCATGCGCATACTGCCAGTGCTGCACCGCGGCGTAAACCGCGGCGGACGGGATGCGCCTTTGCCCCTGTTGCATGGCTGCATCGCGCAGCCCGCCGATCAGGCGGCCTGTACGGGGAGGAATGCGGGTACCTTGCTTCGCGAAAGCACGGGGTTGAGCCGCTCGGCAAAGCGGGCGACGGCCTTGACGGCCTCGGACCCGCGAAGCGCGCGGCGCGACAGGGTCATGAGCGGCAACGCGTCGTCGGGGGTCTGTGCGGCGGCGGCCAGCGCCTCGAGGTCCGCCTCGAGCGGAAGGCTCGAACCGATCCGCAACCGGGTCACAAAGGCGCCCGCCACGGGCGGCAGCCGGCTTGCCTCGGCCATCAGGCTGCGCAGCGGCGGTGCGAAGCGCCCGGCCCAGACAGGGCCACCGAGGATCAACAGGTCAGCCGCGCCGATCTCGGGGGTGACCTCGATCTCGGGCAAATGCCCGCGGCGCGCGTCGCGCCAGCCACGCAGCCAGCCCAATGGGCCGCTGTAACGCGGGCAGTCGATCCGGCAGAGCCGTGCGTGCGTGCGCTCGGCCAGCATCTCGGCGATGCGCAGGCTGCGTCCCGAGCGGGAATAGACGACGATGACCGTTTGCACGGGTGTTCCCTCCTCCATGCGGCGCCCCGGTCTGGCGCTGTCATATTTTCATGACATACCTTTGCATATAGGTAAGTTGACACCCGAAACCAAGCCCGGTCTTGCACGCCCTGCCCCCAAATGGTTCTGCTGTGACGCAACAGCGACAAACACGGGGACCACCGGGATGGAGACGAAAATCGGCGTGATCGGCGGCTCGGGCGTCTACCAGATCGACGGTCTGGAAGCTGCGGAATGGGTCGAGGTCGACAGCCCGTTCGGCAAACCCTCCGACGCGATCCTGACCGGGCGTCTCGGTGGAATTGAGATGGCCTTCCTGCCCCGCCACGGGCGTGGGCATGTGCATTCGCCCAGTTCCGTCCCCTACCGCGCCAACATCGACGCGCTCAAGCGGCTGGGCGTGACCGACGTGATTTCCGTCTCTGCCTGCGGGTCCTTTCGCGAAGAGATGGCACCGGGCGATTTCGTCATCGTCGACCAGTTCATCGACCGCACCTTCG
>CAZVQL010000022.1:0-22591 GCA_964629305.1 uncultured Roseicyclus sp. | reverse complement strand
ACCCGCACGAGATGTCGGGCGGCATGCGACAGCGCGCGATGATCGCGCTGGCGCTGGCGTGCAAGCCCAAGCTTCTTCTGGCGGACGAGCCCACCACCGCGCTGGATGCGACGGTGCAGATCCAGATCCTGCTCTTGCTGCGCGAGTTGCAGCGCGAGATGGGGATGGGGGTGATCTTCGTCACCCACGACATCGGCGTGGCGGTCGAGGTCTCGGACAAGCTGGCGGTGATGTACGCCGGCAGCTTTGTCGAAACGGGCAGCGTGGCCGAGATCATCCGCGACGCCCGCCACCCTTATTCGCAGGGGCTCCTGGCCGCGAACCTCGTCGGGGCAGAGCCGGGCGCGCTTCTCAAGGCGATCCCTGGTGCGCCGCCCGCCTTGCACGAGCCGCCCAAGGGGTGCGCCTTCGCCCCGCGCTGCGCGCTGGTACGGGCTGCTTGCACGGAGGGGCCTGTCGCACGCTGGCAGCTGCGCGAAGATCGCTGGGCGCGCTGCGTGGTCGCCGCCGAGGCCGGGGCCCCGGCAGAGGGTGTCACCGGATGACCGCGCGCATCGTCATCCTGAACCCGAATTCCACCGTCTCGATGACCGAGGACATGGTGGAGATCGCCCGCGCGACCCTGCCGCCCGGAGCCGAGGTTACGGGCCTGACCAACGCCGCGGGTCCGTCCGCGATCCAGGGCGAGGCCGACGCGCTGGCCTGCATGCCGGGCCTGCGAGCGCTGACGGCCCTTCCGGCTGTGCAGCGGGCCGACGCCGTGGTGATCGGGTGCTTCGACGACACCGGGCTTGCCGAGTTACGCGCGACGCTGGGACGCCCCGTCGTGGGCCTGGGCGAGGCGGGCGTGCTCGCGGCCACGCTGGCGGCACCGCGCTTCTCGGTCCTGACCACAACCGACGGCTCGGTGCCTGTCATCACGGCCAATATCGGCGCGATGGGCTTCGGGCCGCGCTGCGACGGAGTGCGCGCCGCGCATGTGCCCGTGCTGGACCTGCCACATCGCATCCCCGACCTGCGCGGGGCGCTTGCGGGGCTCTCCAGGGACAGCGGCAGCGGTGCCATCGTGCTGGGCTGCGCCGGAATGAGCCGCCTTGCGGGTGAATTGGCTGCACCGGGCCTGCCGGTGCTGGTGGATCCGGTGCGCGCCGCGGTCACGCTTGCCGCGGCCGTTGTACGGTCGGTTGTACGTTGCCCCGAGGCCGTTCCGTCCATGATCGGGCAGGAGGGCTAAGCGCCCCTCGGCTCAGGTTCTCAGCGTTACCACGGCATCGACCTCGACCGCGGCATTGCCGGGCAGGCCCGCGACACCGACGGCGGTCCGTGCGTGCCAGCCCTCTTCGCCGAAGAGAGCAATGAACAGATCGGTGGCACCGTCGATGACCTTGGGCGACTGTGAAAAGCCCGGCACGCAGTTCACGAAACCGCCAAGACGCAAGACGCGGTCCACCCGGTCAAGATCGCCGTCGGCGGCCTGCCGCAGCCGATGCAGGAGGTTCAGCGCGCAGACCTCGGCGGCCTTGCGGGCGGCCTTCACCGCATCGTCGGTTTCCTCGACCGGGCCGGTCAGGGTGACCTCTCCGTTCCATTCGCAGATCTGCCCGGAGAGGTAGACCACCGCTCCCTCGCGCCGGTAGGGAAGGAACCTGCCGCGCGGTGCCCAGTCCGGCGGCAATTCCAGCCCAAGGGCGGCAAGTTTTTCCATCACGCGCATCGCGGTTCGATCCGTTTCCATGCCTTGCCGATGTCTATCAGCCTGGCGCTCGCCGCTGTCAACGCGCGGGTGTCGCACACTGGTTGCGTGCGTGTCGGGTGGCGGGGCAAGAGCCTGTCTTTCGCGACGCCGCCCGTGCTCGGTCGCGGATTGCACTGATCGTTCGGGTCGTCGCGCGCGTGGGTGGGTGTGCCCCCACCCGGTTCAATCGAGCGGCACACGATCCCTAATGCGACACCGCGAGGGACACCACACCGACCAACACAAGGCTGAGCGCCCAAACGACGTCGAGGTTGAACCACCCCTTCGACAGGAAACGAAGGCCAAACCAGCGGTAGACACCGTAAGCGATCGCCCCGCCTGACAGCGTCATGGCCAGTGTGTGCGTGACCGCAACGGCCATGGCTATGCCGGCATTGCCTGCCATGAGTTCCGAGGCCGCCGCGTGGCCGGCGTCGGTCTCGATCGTACGGCAGATGCCAAGATAGATCGGCACCAGCATCAGCCCCGCGCCATGGGCCATCGCCGCCAGGAAAGACCAAAGCGCGAGCCGGGACGGCGGCACTCGTGCCAGGAACCGCGGATGCCGACGGTTCACCAGCAGGTAAAGGCCAAGGGCAATAACGAGGCAGGCCGCGCCGATCTGGATCTCGCGTTGCCACTCGGCCAGGAACAGGAGCGCAGTGAAGGGAAACAGGATCGCAGCCATCGCCAGGAGGTGGCCGCCCGCAAGCGCCATGAGCGCCTTGAACAGGCTACCCCGCTTGCGGTCCATGAGGGCTGCGGACACCGCCAGCGGCCAGCCCATGCCGGGGTTTACCCCGTGGTATATGCCAGAGATGACAACGGCCCCCCACAGGGCCGTTGCCGTGTCTACGCTCTCCACCCGTCAGACGGAGGGATAGCAGAAGCTGTCGGTCGAACAGTCACCGCCTTCCAGACGGATCTGGTGGCTCCGGTAGCCTTTCGGGAACTCGATGTAGAACTCCTTGTCGAGCTCCAGCCCGCCGGTCTCACCGACATTCGCCATGACCATCTGCCCACCCTCTTCACCGGGATAGAACTGTTCGTCCCAGGTCGAATAGAGCGAGTTGGTCCAGTAGACGCGCTTGCCGTCCCGGCTGATCTCGACCATCTGCGGGCCGAAGACGAAGGGCTTGCCGTTGGGATGGGCCGTGCCGCGTGCGATACCGCCAATCTCGACCTTGCCGGCGAGCTTGGGGTTCATGGGGTCGGACACATCGTATTGATGCATTTCGCCCAGGCCCCAGCAGGCGACATAGAGGTACTTGTCGTCGAGGCTGAGGTCGATGTCGGTCACCAGCGGCGGCACGGCCTCGAACCCCTGCAGAAGCGGCGGAAGGTTCTCGGCCTTTTCGGGTCGGGGATCGATCGTGATGGTCTTCTTCGCCTCGAAGGTCCCGTCGTCCTTCTGCCACCAGGTAAAGATCGCACCCTGCAGGTTGGTGGTATCGACCACCACGCCGCAGAAGCCGTAGTCCTTGGCCGGATCGTGCGCCGGCCGGATCTCCAGCGCCATCTGGTGGTTTTCGCCAAGGTCGATGGTCTGGACGTTGCGGCGCTCGCGCAGGTTCCAGAAATGGATCTTGTGGCCGTACTTGTTGGACAGAAGGTCCTCGGCCACCAACCCGTTCTCGAACTGTGGCGGCAGGCCCCATTCGGAACTGACCATGTAGTCGCGCGGCAGGTTCCACCAGAAATCGTAGTGCTTGTCCTGCTCACCCCGGTCCATCTCGTAGCGCCCGAGAATGTCGAAGGTTTCGCAATCCATGATGAAGATGCCGGGGGGACCATCGGTTCCGTCTTCACCGCCGCCGCCCAGCGTCGAGACGTATATGCCCTCGGGTCCGCAATGGATCGTGTGGGGGCGAGAGTAGCCCGTCTTGGCGAACACCTCTTCGGGCTCGATGATCTTGTGGATCTTGGCCTTCAGCGGCTCCTTCACGTCGATCACGTAGATGCGCGAGGACCGGATGCCGGGGATGATCAGGTAGCGCCGTTCCAGAAAGGCGTGACCGGTCAGCGGAGAGAGCGCCGAGGAACAGGCGTTCCAGCCGAAATGGTGAAACTCGTCGCCCTTGTTCGGCATGATGACCTGGTGGACGATCTGGCCATAGCTTTTCGACTTCGGGTTCACATCCACCACGGCCAGGCCATCGGGCTGCGAGCCGTCCGGGCTGAGCATCAAGGTGAAGGCGAGTGTTTCCGGCGGCGCTTCCATCGCAAGCTTTGGCGTTGCGTGGAACGTCGGGTCAGGTCTCAGGTTCATGGTCGGCTCCTCCCAGGCCAGTGTCATCAGCTATGCTCTGGGCACTCTGCGGCACCTTGACGAGAAGCGTGGCACGAATCTCTGCGCTCCGTAAACGTTTTGGTGCCCCCTACAACTTGAAGTGACAGGCGTTTCGGTCTCGGATTTTCAATCCCCGCACCTATTGGACCGGTGCCGCCTGCTCTCGACGGTCGCGCTGTCTGTGCCACCTGCAGGTGACGGCAGGGACGTGATCGTAGCCCGGGTCGCGTACCTCCGCGGTCCCCGGCGAAGACACTCTGGCGCCGTTGCCGACACGTGAAGCGGCGTTGGATCTCGGCAAAGCGATATGAGCCTGCACCACATTCGGCGTTTCATCGCTCATTCCGCGTCGACTGTTCTCCAATTGTAGACAATCGAATCAGGGAGCCCCAAAGTCCTCAAAAAAAAGCCATGAAGCGCCGTTAGGCAAACAGAGCAGTCATAAAAAAAAGAGGTAAGTCGGATGTTTAGATCGGGTATCCTACGGGAACTTGGCGTAGATTTCCGTGCAGGCAGCACGATACGGAACTTCGCACTTGCGGTCGCAGTATCCGCGGCAAGCGTCGGCTTTTCGGGCGGAAGCGCGCAAGCCAGCGGATCGCACCTGCAATTGGGCGCGTTGACGATCGAGCCAAGCGGTGCATCCGATCTTTGCATGCGTTACAGCTGGGCATGTGCCGCCACGCCCGCGAGCGTGCAGCTGAACCGCTCTGCCTTTTCGGAAATCTCGCGTATCAACAGAAGCATCAATCGTTCGGTACGCGCCGTGTCGGACAGCCAGCTATACGGCGTAAGTGATTTCTGGGCATACCCATCAGGCGGCGCCGGCGACTGCGAGGATTTCGCACTCGCCAAGAAAAGGGAACTGGTGGCGCGCGGGTTCCCGGCAAATCGCCTCCTTCTCGCGACGGTTCACAGTCGTCGGACAGGGCCGCACGCGGTGTTGGTCTTGCGGCTTGATGAAGGCGATTACGTCCTCGATAACCTCACCAACGAGATCCTGCCGTGGAACGCCACGGGCTACGCCTTCCTGAGAATTCAGAGCCCCTCTGCGCCCGGCAACTGGCACACTGGTTTTGCCAACCGGTCGTAGGACTACGGGGTGAGGATGCGGTGGGCGCGGTTTCGGTGGCACGCATGGCCAATCGCTACGGGTGAGCGCCAAGCGTAGAATACAGGTGCGGCACGCTTGTTGAAGGCCGGGACCAACTGTCACCGCGCCCTTTTCCTCCGCGTCACTGGCCTTCTTGCCACTTGTGACGGGAAGTTCCCTGACCTTTGGGACCACCTGATTGTCTTGGGCCACTGGGGGCGGACATTAAGCTTCCCGCTGCGTTCTTCACGAAATCGCTGTCCACCAACCTGCTGATCGTTGCGGTCGTTGGTGTTGATGTCATCGCGCGCGTCGTTATCGCCTAGACTGCCACCGCAGTCTCATTGGCACGCGCAAACCAAAAACGGCACTGTTTGAGCAAACATGAGCCCATTCAATCAGAGCCGCCTCGGCCCAACACCGCCACCCTAGCTGCCGGTCCTGGCGTCACCGTCGCCGCCGTCACCGTCGCCGCCGTCACCGTCGCCGCCGTCGCCGCGATCACCGCCGTCGTCGCTGCTATCGCCGTCGTCGTCTTCGCTCGGATCGTTACTGCCTCCCGGGCCCCGACCGAAACGGTCGCCGTCCTCGTCGCCCCCATCGGACGACACAGACTGCGGAATGGTAGCCGTCGCGACGTCCGACAGGACCGCGGCAAATGCCGGGCAGGCAAGTTCCGTGTATGACAGGAGATCGAGAAAGTTGTCCTGACGCTGCAACCTGTTCAACGCGCTTCGCGTGATTCGGTCACACGAACACAGCTCGGCGGCGTCCGACATGCCGCGCAGGGTCCGCATCGAACAGTCGCCTGCATGCGCGACCGTGGGGGCGAACATCAAGGCACCCGCACAAGCTATAGTTGTTGTTGTAAATAGTGACGCAATGGATTGAAGTCTTGCGGCCTTCATCGAAAGCCTCCCCTCGGAAAAATTGAGTCAAAAAAACTTGGACACTAAAAAACTGAAAAGGCGCTTATGACGCGCCGTGCAGACTAGGGCGAAAAAGTGTCAGAAATCAATCTTATTTGCTGCCAATTTTCTGCAGGGGCAGTCACCTCTGCTTGCAGCCCAAGCTGATATGCCCTTGTCGCCACGAGGGCTTTCAACAAGGATGGCACGCCAAAAATTTCGCGTAAGACTATGTGATAAAAGAATAAAATTCTCGGCGCTATGTGGCTGTCCCGCAGGGGCGCATACGGGAAAATGCCCCGTGCGCCTGCCCTTCGATACTGGCGCCATCGCCTCCATCATCATGACGAGGTCCGCCGCCCGCTTGAAATGTGTCAGTTCTGCGGCTGGGCCTCGTACTTGGGTCACGCATCATTTCGGAAATGTCAGGTCTGGGATTACGTCGGTTTTTGTGGCTCAGACGGCCGTGACCGATGAAAATCCTTCTTGGGTTTTTCAACACTGACCTTTGGCCCGACCATCGCTCGGGCCTGCCAGCGGGCTGCTACCTGCCGGGCCGCCGGTGGTCAGGTTCGGCTTCCGCCTCGGGGCCCGAGCAGTGCCAGATCCAGATGGCCGCGGTGTCCGGTGACGCGGACCTGACCGGTCGTGCCATAATCAAGCAGCAGGGTTCCCTGCGTCTCCAGGCTGGAGGCCAGCGGGAAGGCGTCGGACAGCAGATGTTCGAGATTGTTTGCCGCCCACTCCTCAAGCAGGTGGGCATCCGGATCCTGCTGGGTGCCGAGATCGACGCCGGTGTCGTCGATGTGAATCCTCGCGCGAACCCTCTCGTCATCGGTGAGGTCGCAAGTGGGCTGTGTCTCCGCCGTCGCCGTCGCGCCGACTGCACCCAGGATATCGGAGGGCCTGAGGCCCGGCCGCACCCCATCCGATCCGCTGTCTCTGGGCTGGGCCCGCATCACGGCAAGCCCGCCATCGGCGAGGAATGCGTAAAGGGCTGCCCCGACGTCGCCCGCGGTTTCCGGCCCGAGCGGCTCACCTGTGAAGAGGGTCCTGAGCGCGGCAGAGGCATCGTCAGGTGCCGGGCCGGAAAGTGACAGCAGCCGGCCGTTCGCCACATGTGCCGTGACCTCGATTCCCTTGCCATTTCGCAGGCTCAGCCGCCGCGGAAGCACCGTTCGTTCCATCACGGCGAGCACCGCTTGGAGTGCGTCCTCTGGTTCTGTTCCGGTGGCTTGTGGAAGGGGGCCGTCGAGCGCCGCCTCGATCAGCCGAGCGCGTATCTCGCCGCGAAGGGTCATGCCGCGGCCTCCGATCGGGTCGCCTCGATCATGACGCTCCGAATGGTCTCGAGAAGCGCCCCGGCGTCAGCCACCGGGCTGCACAGACAGCACAGTGCCTCTGATGGCGCATCGGGCATCCCGAAGAAAATCCGGCTTCCGGTCGGGCCGACGAATACGGCGCTCCGTGCGCCACCTTCGGTGCCCGGTCCGGGGATGTGCAGAAGCAGCGCGGCACAGTCCGCCAGCGCATCAAGATACTCCTGCGGATAGGCGAGGTTCCCGTCGGCGGCAAGCACGGTCCCCTTGCCGATGTCCGCCCAGACCACCAGCGTGCAGGCGGGCACGGCCCGGCGCAGCGAGGCGAGAATGTGTGGCGTCATGCGACCCGTTCCTTGGGCATGGCGGGACCTCAGATCAGTGCTTCGCGCGGGCGTCTGCGCAGCGGCCGCCCGGTACCGGCACCGTCACCATCGCCAGGGCGGATGCGGCGAGGGATAACCCGCGCCGGTTTGGGATCATCGGCGGTGCCCCGGGGCAGGTGGTGGGGGGATGCGGTTTCGGGCATCGCGCCGCTTATCGCGGCCTGAGCGCCATAGGGCGCATTCCTGCCGCCAGCATGCGGGACCTCGGCGTGATCGACGGCACGGACGGGCGGGGCAGGGGCCCGGATGTCCTCTACCAGTTCCGCGATCATGTCCATGAGCCGCGGTAGTCCCGACGCCTTTTGCAGGTCGGCATCCGCGCCGGCCTCCATGGCGAGAAGCGGCGATACCGGCAGAACGGCGTGGAACTGCCCGTTGGTCTCGCGGCGGACACGGCTCATGAGACGCGCACGGTCCGTCTTGTTGCGGACTGTGTCGATCCTTGTGAGCAAAAGCAGGCTGCGCGCCTGAAGCGCCTCGGGCACCGCTTCCCAGATGGCCGCCTCGGACTGGCGCCAGGCCTGCGCCGCGGGTGTGCACCAGAGCACGATATCGGCGAGCGGCAAAAGCGCGTCCCAGATATCGCCCGACATGTTCGGATCGGAGCTTCCCGGCATGTCGATCAGGTCGACTGCGTCGAGCAGGTTGGAGTCGAGAAAGACCCGAACCGCCCGCGTTCCCAGGAGCGGGATCTGGCCGACCTCGTCGGGCGAGATGGCGGTTTCCGTGCCGTCCTCGGCAAGGTGCACGGGGTCGCCCGAACCGGCGCTGTACCAGATCGGCGGCACCTGCGTCGCGGTCGCTCGCACCGGCGAGCGGACCTGCCCGAGAAGCGCGTTGGCAAGTGTGCTCTTGCCCGCGCTGAATTCGCCGAGAAGCGCGATGCGCGGTTTCCCGGTGGTGTTCGCACTGGGGTCAAGGTCCATCATTCTGCGGCCTCCTTCACGTCGATCTTGCGGAACCCGGCCAAGAGCAGGCGGGCACGGTCGATCCGGTCCTCGTTGCGGGCGCGGTCGTCTTCCTGCCGGCGGCGCATCTCGGCCAGATCGCCCGCGCCACGCAGGGCGAGGTTCATGAGGCTGGCCCGTTCCGCGGCAAGGAATTCCGACAAAAGCGCCTTGAGCCGGTCGGCATAGGCCACGGCATGGCCGGTCTGAAGCTCGCTGATGACCGGTGCGATCTCGGCGTCGATCAGGGCGGCAAAGTCTTGTGCATAAGCCTCGGGGCTGCGGCGTCGCCGCCACCACCGCGTCCACCAGTTGCCCCGGATGTCGAGGGCGATGGTCTGACCAAGCATCACCGGCACTGGCGGCGCGGGTGTTGCGGGCGGGTCGAGCGCGAAGGTCCCGGGCTCGAGCGCCAGGCTCTCGGCGCCCAACTCTGCCACCGTGCGTGCGGTGTCGGCAAAGACCGCCTCGGCGGCACGCGCGGCCTTGCCCGTGAAAAGGTGGTATCCAGAGCGCAGAAGCGCCCTCAGGCCGGAGGGGTCATAGCTCCAGATCTCGGTTTCGCCCTTGCCGTCGAGGTGCTGGAGCAGTGCCGCCGTGGCGCGCGACAGGAATGTCCCGCGCGAGGAAGCGAGCCGCGCCTCGAACCCGGCCAGCGCCGTGTCGAGGCGGCTGGCCAGATCGCTCTCGGCCTGCCGGGCGAGCGTGTCGAAACGCTTCTCCAGCTCCGTGGCATCGACGGGCTGCGCAGGGCCGCGGGCCGCGCCGCGGTTGGTGAGCTGTGCGCTTGCGGCGATGGCTTGCGCGATGTTGCGGCCCAGCCGCGCGGTGCGGTCGACGACCTCGGCCCCCTCGGCCCGGGTGATGCGCTCGGACAGGACCCGCCCGAGAGCGGGCAGGCCGGACAGGCGCCAGACCATCGCGACGGCGTCGCTTTCGACGTGCCCGCGCTCGGCCTCGTGCTCGGCCAGCGCGATCAGGGCACGCGCGCTGCGCTCGCCGATGCGATCAAGCTCGCCACGCAGGGCATGCACGGCCCAATGCGCCGCACCGAACAGGATCTCGGCATCGGCCGGACCGTTGTGAGCGCGCAAGGTCGCGCGGATGCTGTCTCGGATCTCGGGAATCTCGCGGACGGGGTCCGACAACTCGTCGATCCGGTTGACGAACAGCACCACCTCGCGCGAGCGGATGTTGGCGATGAGCCGGATCAGTGCAAGATCGACGGTCGAAAGCGCCTGGTGGGCGGACAGGACGACCACGCAGAGCCGGCTGGCCCGGATCGCGTTCACGGTGATCTGCTCGCGCACCATGAAGGTGTCGTTCACGCCGGGCGTGTCGCGCAGGCAGATCGGCATGGGCAGCGCGGGCTGGCTCAGGAACAGGTCGGCCGAGCGCGTGATATCGGCGAAACGGCCCTGACCACTGTCGGAAAAGGCCCCCGTGCCCGGGTCGAACTCGTCACCGAGGCAGACGTAGCGCTGGGTCAGCTCGGCATCGACATATCCGTAGTCATGGGTCTGCCCCAGCAGCATCTCGAACTGGTTGCCGAGACGCTGGCGCGAGGTCTCGCGCATCTCCTCCAGCTGGCGGCGGACCTTCTCCAGCTCCTGGTCGGCGCCGGCGCGGCTGGCAAGCTCGCCCACGCGGCCGCCCTTGCGCAGAAGGTTCGTCCACTCCGCGTCGGTGAAGAAGCGGAACTGCGATTTCTGCGCCTCGGGCGAGATGCGCGGCGAGACGTGAAGCGAGGTCACGACCGAGGTCCAGGGGTTGATGTCGGCCGGCAGAAGGCCGGGGCGCCCGATCATGGCGTTGACGAGCGTGGTCTTGCCCGCCTTCACCTGTCCGATCATCGTGACCGTCGGCTCGATCTCGCGAAGCGACTGGCGCAGTTTGCGCAGCTCGGCCTCGCGCGCGGTGTCACCCACCTCGAGCAGGAGGCGCAGCGCCTCGTCGAGGCAGCCGATATCACTGACCAGCGGGTCGAGCGCACCGTAGGTTGCCGCGATCAGCTGTTCGCCCACGGGCTCGCCCGCAAGAGCATGTTGCGCATGGCGGTCCTGTTTCATCGCCCCACTCCGGTTTCCGGCGCTGGCGGGGTCGCCAGGGCCTGTTCGAATTCCCAACGCACCTGTCCCATGAGCGCTGCGGCGGTCGCGGCAGCATCGGGACCCCCCTCGATCTGCAGCAGGAGCGCGGTGTCGCCCATTTCCTCGATCGTCCGGTGCAACGCTGTTGCGACCGGCTCATCCTCGGGCCACGGGGCGGCCCGGTCGCGCAGCCGCTCGGCGGTTTCGCAGCAGCCGTCCAGCACTTCTGCGGCCCAGTCCTCGTCATCCTCCATCCAGGCCAGTGTCTCGGCCATGGTCCGCGCTCGTCGGGTGAGATAGAGCAACGGCTCGGAGATCAGCGCGCGCAGCGCGGCCGGGTCGGCGGTGCAGGGCAGCGGGTCCGCGTTGGGCGCCGCGGCGGGGCGTGCAGGTACGTTCAGCTCGACGGTCAGCGGATGACCCAGCCTGTGCAGGAAGAGCCGTGTGGCGTCGATGTCGGCGGCGCGAGCCTCGTCCATCTCGATGCGCAACCTGTCCCGGATCGCGGTGAAGAATGTCGCCGGTGTGTGTTCGTCGGGGGTCAAGCATGCGACGAATTCCGCCGCCGCGGCCTGACGGCTCGCGGCGGCGTTCGCTGCCTGCTCGACAAGTATGGCGTGGTGGTGCAGCCGGTCCGGGGCGGCGGCCCAGATGCGGGCGTCGGCCGCCCCGAAACGGCGTGTGCACCAGATTGCGATCTCGCTGCGGCGTGCGGCCCAGGCCAGCGCCGGCCCATGCTGCGCGGCGTCCGCATCGAGACAGACGGTGAGCACGGACATTCCGCGCAGGGCTTCGATCGGGGCCTCGATCGCAAGAAACACCGGCGCGCGGGCCAGGACATCCGCGTCAGGCAGGCCTTGGCTTGCGATGGTGCCGCCGTCGTCCAGCGTTGCGGTGGTGCGGGGCGCGTCGCCGAACCCGACCTCGAGCGCGGGCGGCATCAGCGCGGCCTCGATCGGTGTCTCGCCCAGGAGCCCGGCAAGACACCAGTGCAGCACCGTGGGGTCGGGCCCGATCAGGCACAGCCGCGCGGGGCGCCGCAACGCCTCGGCCAGCCGCGCGCAACGCGTTGCATCCCTCGACGACAGAGAGGCCTGCGCCAGCAGCCCCTCGAGCTGCGACACCGCGCCCAAGACATCGACCTGTGGGCCGTTCGTCATGTGCTCTCCCGCTGGCTCAGGTGAACCGTGGCCGGTGACGGCCGTCGCCAGCCCCGCAGAAGGCCGCTGCGCGCCATCCAGCCGCGGGCGGCACGGTCGCGTGCATGCAGGGCCGTCACGCGCAGGACGACGACCGAGGTGTTGTCTTGCTCGGGGTCGTCGAGCCGCGCCAGCGCATCCAGAAGGTCTTGCGCCATGGTGCGGCTGTCCTCTTTCCGGGCGCGCAGCAGCACCGCCTCGATGATCGGATCGGGCAGGAATTGCAGCCCGTCCGAGGCCAGGATGACCACGTCGCCCTCGTGCAGACGGACCGGTGCGTCAGGGCAATCGACGACCTCGATCGCCTCGCCCGTGAGCGCCGAGATGAGGCAGTTGCGCTGCGGGTGGGCCTGCGCCTGCTCGAACGAAAGCAAGCCTTTGGCCGCCATCAGGTCGATCTGCGGGGCCATGGAGTGATCGGCGTTCAGCCGCGTCAGCGTGTTGTCGCGGAAGAGGTAAAGCACCGAGTCGCCCACCGAGATCCAGTGCAGCCCATCACCGTCGAGGATCGTGGCGATGACCGTGCCGCCCATGCCGCTCTCGGGGGCCCGCACCTCGGCATGGGCCTGGAGCGACGCGTTGGCCTGCGCCACGGCCTTGCGCAGAACGCGGCGTATGTCGGGGCCTTTGCCGTCACGCAAGGCCTGGCCAATGGTCAACTCGGCAAAGACCTCGGCCACGATGATCCGGCTGGCAAGGTCACCCGCTGCATGTCCGCCCATACCGTCAGAGAGCACGGCGAAGCCACACTCGGCGCCATCGGGAAAGGCGACGGCCAGCGCGTCCTCTTGCCGGGTGCGGGCGCCCTGTGCGAGGGCCGCGGCGGCGTCGATCCGGAACGGAAGGCTTTCAGGCATCCGCGCCCCCTTCGTCACCAGTGTCGGTCCAGCGGAACTCGGGCCCGCAGAGCGCCACGAAGCGCAGAGTGGTCTTGCCGATGCGGATCATGTCGCCATCGTGCATCTCCTCGGTGGCGAGCACCGGTTGACCGTTGCGGCGCACCACGTTGGCCTTGTTGCCATGGCCGATGAAAAAGCGGTTCTGCTCGTCGTCATAAAGCACCGAGGCGTGACCGCTGCGCGAGATGTTCATGTCGCCGAAGTCGAGCGCGACGTCTTGGTCGGCGCCACGCCCGATGCTGGAGACCTGGGTGGAGACCGCGAAATGTGCGCCACGGCCCGGGCCGTCGACGACGACCAGCCAACCGGCCGGGAAGGACGGCCCCCGCGGTGCCGCCGCTGCATCGGGGGCAAGGGCATCGCCCCCGAGCTCCTGAGAATGAAAGCCGAGGATACGCGTCTTGGCGCGGGCCGAGGTGCTGGGCGGCGGCGCCGCTTCGGGGTCGGGTCGACGCGGCGGCCGCGGTACCTCGACCGGTTCGCCGGGCGCGATGTCGGCAGGGTCCGGGCCAGGAAGCTCGGCCTCGAGATCCCAGATGTTGCGCCGCGGCGGAAGCGCGGGTTTTTCCGGCGTGGAGGCCAGCGGGCCGTCAGGCGACGCCATATCCGGCGTCAGCGCAAGCGGGCCCGGATCTTCCGCAGAGGGCAGTTCGACGTCCCAGGGCGGATCGTCCGAGGGCGGTTCCGTGCCCCCGGCCGTCCCCAGCGGGCGCATCCGCACGGCGACGTTTCTCAGGCTCCTCATCTTCATGTGCTCCTCCAGCTCGTATCTTGCGCAGCTGTGCCGCCCCGTAGCCGCAGGAACCGCGAGAACAGACGGCCGCGACCTGTCGCCTGCTTCTGTCGTGGTGACGCAGGGGCGTGGTGGCCGCGGTCGGGTGCATCGACTGTGCCATCGTCGTCAAGGTCGTCGGCGTCGGCGGGCTCCATCACGGCGATGGCGAGGTCATCGTCGGTGTCCGCCAGCTCCCGCTCCGGCTCGGTCTCCGTCAGCGGCTCGGGACCGGGCAGGGCGGAGACGTCTGGCACGGCGTGTGGCTCGGCCGATGCCGCTTCGGGTGCAGAGGCCTCGGGTCGTTCGGGCGCGCTTGGCTCAGCCGGCACGAAATCACGGTGGAATTCGGCGACCAGCGCGCGGATGCGGCGCTCGAGCGCCTCGTCCCGTGCGGCCTGTTCGAGCGCCAGCTTGATCCGGCGCTCGCGGTCTATCATGTCGCGCCAGGCCGCGGCGCTAGGCAGGCGCTCTTGCGGAAAGATGCTGAGGCATCGGTTGATCGCGCCGATGAAATGCTCGTCGTATCCTGCAATGCGTCCGAGCGGCACCAACGGGTCTGACAAGTCGCGGGCGACCGCAGCCATACGTGTATGGCTGCTCGGGGGGGCTTCGCCGCCGACGACATGGTAGAAGGTCGCGGCCAGAGCATAGAGGTCGCTCGACCGGACCTGGTCGCTGCCGGCGAGGTAGAACTCCTGCGGGGAATAGCCGTCCTTGACTGTCAGGACCTTGGACAACACGCGGCTGACCCGCGTCGCCCCTTCGCGTGCCGCGCCGAAATCTATGAGCACCGGCAGGTTGTCGGCGTCGATCAGGATGTTGTCCGGTGAGATGTCGCGGTGCAGGATGTCGCTTTCGTGCATGTAATGCACCGCCTGCAGAAGCCGGATCAGAAGCGACTTGACCTCTGTCGGGGTCAGGCGATCGGGTTCCGTCTCGATCACGTCGAGAAGCGTGCGCCCCTCGATGAAATCCATTGCCATGTAGGCGGTGCCGTTCTCGCGGAAATACTGGTGCACACCCACGATATAGGGGTGCTGAAGGGCGGCAAGCGCCTGTGCTTCTTTCTCGAAAAGGCGAAGGATCGCCTCGAATTCGCCGCCGTTGCTGCGCGAACGGGGCCGCACCTGGGTGTCCTGCCGGTAGCAGACGGCCCCCGGAAAGCACTCCTTGATGACGACACGCCGACCCAGGCTGTCGCCTGCCAGATAGGTCACACCGAAACCGCCGGCGCTGAGGAAGCCGTCGATCGTGTATTGCCCATCACACAGGGTGGACCCCGGGGGAAGCTCGTCTTCGCGTGTGTCTATCCGAGCGGTTGTCATGGTGCTCTCGCGTCCTGTCCACGGCACGGACGTCGGGGCACTAGCTACACGGAAACGGGTTGACGTCGTGCACAATGGAATCAGGCAAATTTCGCGATCTGAACTTGGTCATTTCTGGTCTGAAACAAGGACAATCTGTGACGTATGCAGCGAAAGACCCCATCCGACATGCAAAGTCAGTGGGCTGCGGGGCGCTCGGCCCTCCGCCCTGCCGGTTCGAACGCGACACCATCCATCGCCGCTCTTTAAGCTCTGCGTGGGGAAGACAGCGCCCTTACACATCTTGGGTATTGACCCCGTCTCGGCGACGGCCTCCCCATGGGGACAGGGCTTCAGGCAACGGGAGGGCGATCATGCAAAGCACTTGTTCCGAGCCACGCATGAGGGTGCAAACATGATCCGCTGCGCTCCAGACGGTCTGCGTGCCTTTGTCGACGCGTGTTACCAGGCCATTGGCGTGCCCGATGACAGGGCGGCGCTGGTGGCCGACAGCCTGGTGCAGGCCGACCTGTGGGGGCATGCCTCGCATGGGGTAATGCGCACCTTCTGGTACGCAGAGCGGATTGCGTCCGGGGCCACGCGTGTCGATGCGCCCGTCACAGTCGAGGGCGGGCTTGGGGCCATCACGCTGCTCGACGGGAACGACGGTATCGGCCAGGTGGTGGCGCAGGAGGCGATGGAACGCGCCGTCGCAGCTGCCAAGATCCACGGCATCGGCGCGGTTGCCGTGCGCAACTCGGGGCATTTCGGGACGGCGATGTATTTCACCCGCCGGGCCGCGGCCGCGGGGTGCATCGGGTTTCTCAGCACCAACGCCAGTCCCGCCATGGCCCCTTGGGGCGGGCGCGAAAAGCGGGTGGGCAACAATCCATGGTCCTGGGCCGCGCCTGCCGGGCGGCACCCGCCGATGGTGCTCGACATCGCCAACACCGCTGTGGCGCGTGGCAAGCTCTACGCCGCCAAGGCGCGGGGAGAGGCGATCCCGCAAGGTTGGGCCATCGACGCGCAGGGAGTGGCCACGACCGATCCGGCGGCGGGCATCGCGGGCACGATCCTGCCCATGGCAGGGCACAAGGGCTATGCGATCTCCATGATCATGGACATGCTGTCGGGCGTCCTGTCGGGCAGCGCTTTCGGGCCGGGCATCGTCGGCCCCTACATGCCCGAGGGGCGCAGTGGCGTGGGGCATCTCGCCATCGCCATCGACATCGCGGCCGTGCGGCCCTTACCGGAGTTCGAGGCCGACATGGAGGCGCTTGTCGCGGCCATCAAATCCGCGCCCCGCGGCGATGGTGTTGAGGAGATCTTCTACCCCGGAGAAGTCGAGGCGCGGGCCGAGGCCCTTGCGCGTACCGAGGGGATCGCGCTTCCCGTCGATCTGGTGACGGAGCTGACCGAGAAGGGCGCCGCGCTTGGGGTCCGGTTCCCCGGCTGACAGGGTTCCCCATTTGCCTCGTGCCAAGGTCTCAAGCGGGCAGGTCGCGCCCGGCGGCAAGGCTTTGGCTGAGGGCGACGCCGCTTTTCCCAAGCCGTCGCATGGCGCGGATGAGTTGGACGGTCTGTTCCGCGGCCATGTCGATGCTCGTGCCCGCCTCGCGGATGTTCGAAATGCAGTTGCGCGCGCTGTCGGGCGTATGCGCAGCCGGATCATGCGTGATGTAGACGCCAAGGCTATCGGCGGCCGAAAGGCCTGGCCGCTCTCCAAGCGCCATCACCACCGTTTCCGCCCCCATCGCCCGGGCGATCCCGTCACCGAGCGCGACGCGCGCCTGCCGGGCCAGCACAACAGGGCCAAGCGTCAGGCCATCGGCCGCCAGGCGCGTGGAAAGCGCCCCAGCGAAGGCCACGCCGTTCAGGTGAACCGCCGTGGCCGATAGCCCGTCGCCGAGGACCAGCGCGACCTGTGGCGGCTCCGGCAGGGCGAGGGCCGCGGCGACCCCTTCGGCCAGCTGTCGACCCAGATCGGGACGGCGGATGAAGCTGTCGCGGGTGTCGGCGCGGCTTGTCACCTCGCGATGCGGCAGGCCGATGCGGTCAAGCGCGGCGGCCAGCGCGCCGGTGTCCAGCTCGGCAAGGACCGCCGCCCGGGCGCGGGCGTGGTCGAGGCCGAAGGCCAGCGTGCGCCCCGTGTCGATTGCGCGGCCCCGTGTGCCGAAGGTGAGACGCGCTTCGGTCAGGGCGCGGATCTCGGCCCGCGTGATGCCCTTGCCTTCGGTCATGCGGCAGGCAGGCGCAAACGGTCGAGCGCCATCTCGAGGCCCGGCAGCATCGCGTCTGGCTCGCCTATTCCATGCAGCTCCATCCAGGCGGCGAATTCCGGGGCAGGGGGGCGGCCAAGGGTCTCGCGGATGAACTGCGCGTCGTGAAAGGCGAGCGACTGGTAATTCAGCATGATGTCATCCGCGCCCGGCACGGTGATGACGAAATTCACCCCCGCCGCGGCCAGCGCCGTCAGCAGGATGTCCATGTCTTCCTGGTCGGCGTAGGAATGGTTGGTGTAGCAGATGTCGACCCCCATCGGCAGGCCGAGGAGCTTGCCGCAGAAGTGATCCTCCAGCCCCGCGCGAATGATCTGCTTGCCGTCGGCAAGATATTCCGGCCCGATGAAGCCCACCACGGTGTTCACCAGAAGGGGCCTGTAGCGCCGTGCGACGGCATAGGCGCGCGCCTCCATCGTCTGCTGGTCCATGCCGTGATGCGCCTCGGCCGAGAGGGCCGCGCCCTGACCGGTCTCGAAATACATCAGGTTCGCACACTCGGGGGCACGGCCCAAAGACCGGATGGCGTCATGCGCCTCGTCCAGCATGGCGAGCGTGACGCCGAAGCCCGCGTTGGCCTTTTCCGAGCCCGCGACCGACTGGAACACCAGATCGACGGGCGCGCGCGCCTCGATCGCGGCCAGCGCGGTGGTGACATGGCCAAGGCAGCAATGCTGCGTGGGGATCTCAAGCTGGGTTCGGATCGCCTCGAGCACCTCGCAGATGCGGATGTAGTCGGACAGCGTGTCGGTGGCGGGGTTCACCCCGATCACCGCGTCGCCTGCGCCCATCAAGAGCCCGTCGAGCGCCGAAAGCGCGATACCCCGGCTGTCGTCGGTCGGGTGGTTGGGCTGGTTGCGCGTCGAGAGCCGCCCGCGCAGGCCGATGGTCGAGCGGAAGCGGGTCACGACCTCGATCCGGGCGGCCACCGCGATCAGGTCCTGCGCGCGCATGATCTTCGAAACGGCTGCCGCCATCTCCGGGGTCAGGCCCCAGGCGAGCGCGGCGATGTCCTTGCCCGTCGTCTCGGGCGCCAGCAGCCAGTCGCGGAAGTCGCCTACGGTCAGGTGGGCGACGGGTGCGAAAGCCGCGGGATCATGCTGGGCCGCGATCAGGGCGGTGACGGCATCGCCGTCGACCTCGAGCACGTCGTCGAGAAACGCCTTGAGCGGCACATCGGCGAGGCAGTGCTGGGCGGCCAGCCGCTCGACCGGGTCACCCGCGGCAAGGCCCGCCAGCTGGTCGCCGCTTCGCTCGGGCGTGGCCTTAGCCAGAAGCACCTTGAGCGAGGGGAAGGTGTAGCGGGTTGCGTTTATGTCGACGTGGTAGCCCATGGCGCGAGGTTAGACACCAGCCCCCGCGCGCGGCAACGCCCAATCGCGCAGATCGGGCGCGGGTATCAGCCTTGCGTAAAGCGCGGGCGCGTCCGGTTGGCGAAGGCCACCAGCGACAGCATCACCGGGACCTCGACCAGCACGCCCACCACCGTGGCAAGCGCCGCGCCCGAGTTCAGACCGAAAAGACTGATTGCGACAGCGACCGCCAGTTCAAAGAAGTTCGAGGTGCCGATCAGCGCACAGGGCGCCGCGATCCGGTGCGGCACGCGCAGCGCGTAGGCCGCGGCATAGGCCAGCGCGAAGATGCCGTAGGACTGGATCAGGATAGGCACCGCGATCAGCACGATGATGAGCGGCCGGTCCAGGATCACCTGCCCCTGCAGGCTGAAGAGGATCACCACCGTCGCGATCAGGCCGATAACGGACCACGGCTTTACCATCGTGCGAAACGCCTCGATCCGCGCGGCGCTGCCGAGCCGGGCTCGCGTCCAGAGGCCCGCGGCGAGCGGCAGGGCGACGAAAAGCACGACCGACAGGATCAGCGTTTCCCACGGCACGGTGATGTCCGCGACGCCCAGCAACACCGCGACGATGGGCGCGAATGCGAAGACCATGACCACGTCGTTCACCGAGACCTGCAGCAGCGTGTAGGCCTCGTCCCCACGGGTCAGCTGCGACCAGACGAAGACCATAGCTGTGCAGGGCGCCGCCCCCAGCAGGATCAGCCCGGCGATGTATTGCTGCGCATCCTCGGGCGCGATCAGGTCGGCGAAGACCACCTCGAAGAACAGGACGCCGAGGGCGGCCATGGTGAAAGGCTTGATCAGCCAGTTGACCGCCAGCGTGATGGCAAGCCCCTTGGGTTGGCGGACCACGTCCTTCAGGCTGGCCGGGTCGACGCCCACCATCATCGGGTAGACCATCGCCCAGATCAGCACGGCCACGACAAGGTTGACGCGAGCGACTTCCGCGGCGGCGATTGCTGTGACAAGGCCGGGCACGAGGCTGCCGAGCGCGATCCCCGCCAGCATCGCAAGGGCGACCCAGAGGGTCAGGTAACGCTCGAATACACCCATGCTGTCCCCTTCGCGGCGCGCCGCCTCAGACGCCGACGTGGCGTGCGCTTGTTTCAGCGTCGAGCGCCTCCATCGCGCCCTCCCACGCCACTTGCCCACGCGCGACAAGAACGGCGCGATCCGCCACGCCCTTAAGCTCTTTCAATGACTTGTCGATGACAAGAAGCGACAGGCCCGTTTCGGTCTTGAGCCGCGCGATGGCCGCCCAGATTTCGGCCCGGATCAGGGGCGCAAGCCCCTCGGTCGCCTCGTCGAGGATCAGCAGCCGCGGGTTCGTCATCAGCGCACGGCCGATCGCCAGCATCTGCTGCTCGCCCCCCGACAGCGTCGAGGCGCGCTGGGAGCGGCGTTCGGCCAGCCGTGGGAACAGCCCGGCCACGCGGCCAAGGTCCCAATGCCCCGGCCGCGCGGCCACGATCAGGTTCTCTTCGACCGTCAGGTCGCGGAAACAGCGCCGCCCCTCGGGCACCAGCCCGATCCCCAGCTTCGCCGCCTGGTGGCTGGCGAGCCGCGTCAGGTCATGGCCGTCGAAGACGAGCCGCCCCTCGGCGGGCAGCATCCGGCAGATCGCCCGCACCGTCGTGGTCTTGCCCATTCCGTTCCGGCCCATCATCGCCACGGCCTCACCCTCGGCGATGGTGAGATCCATGCCGAAGAGCGCCTGACTGGCGCCGTAGCTGGCGGTCACGCCGTCGAGGGTCAGGAGCGTCATGCCTCTTCCCCCAGGTAGGCGTCGCGCACGGCGGCGTCGGCGCGGATCGCGTCGGGCGGGCCGCTGGCGATGACGCGGCCGTAGACCAGCACGCTGATGCGGTCGGCGAGTGCAAAGACGGCGTCCATGTCGTGTTCCACCAGCAGGATCGGTGCCTCGTGGCGGAGCGTGTCGAGAAGCGCGGTCATCTTCTGCCCGCCCTCGGCGCCGAGGCCAGCCATAGGTTCGTCCATGACGAAGGCCGCGGGCTTGAGTGTCAGGGCGACGGCGACCTCGAGCTGGCGCCGTTCGCCGTGGCTCAGGTCCGCGGTGCGCATGGCGGCTTTCTCAAGCAGGCCGACCCGGTCCAATGCCGCTTCGGCCGTCTCGCGCAGGCTGCGATCCGACAGCACCGGCCGGAACAGCCGCCACGGATTGCCCCCCGCGCCCAAGGCGCCCAGCATGGCGTTCTGCAGGACGGTATCCTCCATCGCCAACGCCGAGATCTGGAAGGTGCGCGCCAGCCCCATCCGGGCCCGCGCCCGCGTCGGCAGATGCGTCACGTCGCGCCCCTTCAGCCGGATGGTGCCCGCGTCGGGTGCCAGGGCACCGCAGATCTGAGCGATGAGCGTCGTCTTGCCCGCCCCGTTCGGCCCGATCACGGCGTGGATCTCACCGGGGCGCAAGCTCAGGTCGATGCCGTCCGACACCACCAAAGCGCCGAAGCGTTTGGTCAGGCCGCTGATGTCGAGAACCGCCTCAGTCATGGCTTTTCGCCCGCCCTGCCAGAAGGCCCACGACGCCCCCGCGCGCAAACAGCACGATCCCCAGCAAGAGCGCGCCGAGGTAGATGTGCCAGTAGTCGCTGAGGTCGCCCAGAACATGCTCCATCGCGACGAACAGCACCGCACCGGCGACGGGCCCAAAAAGGCGCGCGACGCCGCCGAGGATGACGAAGATCATGATCTCGCCCGACATGTGCCAGCTGAACATCGTCGGGCTGACGAAGCGGTTGAGATCGGCGAACAGCGCCCCCGCAAGCCCCGTGATCGCGCCCGAGATGACGAAGACGATCAGCTTCGCCCGCTGCCCGTCGAGGCCCACTGTCTCGACCCTGTGCGGCACCTGCCGCGCGGCGTTCAGCATCAGCCCGAAGGGCGAGCGCGCGATGCGGTGCGACAGCCACAGCGCGGCGCAGAGAAGTGCGAAACACAGGCCGTAGAACTGGATCGGATCGAGGGTGTTGAGGCCCGGAAAGCCGTTGCGCACCCAGATCGACAGACCGTCCTCGCCGCCATAGGCGCTCCAGGAAATCGTGAAGTAGTAGAACATCTGTCCGAAGGCGAGCGTGATCATGATGAAGTAAACGCCCGTTGTGCGCAGCGACAACAGGCCGATGACCAGCGCGGCCAGCGCCGAAGCGATGACCGCCACCAGCCAGATCACCGGCATGGATTTCGTCCCCTCGATCGCCAGCGTCTCGGGGAACATCGGAATGAAATTCTGCGCATGAAAGGCGAGGATGCCCATGGCATAGCCGCCGATCCCGAAGAAGACGGCATGGCCAAGGCTCACCAACCCGCCAAGACCGAGCGCCAGGTTCAGGCCGACGGCGGCCAGCGCGAAGATGACAGCGCGGGTGGCCAGCGTGATGGTAAAGGGCTCGCCCGCGACATAGGCCCAGAGCGGCACGCCGATCAGCCCCGCGACGAGAGCGGCGTTGACGTAGCTCTCCCGGCTCATGCGCGCACCCCGAAAAGGCCCGTGGGCCGCCAGATCAGGACTGCGGCCATCAGAAGGTAGATCGCCATCGACGAAAGCGACGCGCCGATCTGCGTGGCCGAGGCGGGCTCCATGAAGAGCTTGAAGAGTTCTGGCAGGAAGATACCGCCCAGCGTGTCGGTCAGCCCCACGATCAGCGCGCCGACGAAGGCCCCCTTGATCGAGCCTATGCCGCCGATGACGATGACCACGAAGGCGAGGATCAGGACAGGCTCACCCATGCCCACCTGCACCGACTGGATCGCGCCCACCAGCGCGCCCGCCAGCCCCGCCAGCGCCGCGCCGAGCGCGAAGACGAAGGTGTAGAGCGTGCGGATGTCGACGCCGAGCGCCGCGATCATCTCGCGGTCATTCTCGCCCGCGCGGATCTGGATGCCGATGCGCGTCTTGGCGATCAGGAGCCACAGCCCCACCGCAACCGCCAGCCCCGCGCCGATGAGCGCCAGCCGGTAGCGCGGGTAGTCGATGCCGAAGGGCAGGG
>CAZVQL010000021.1:0-23002 GCA_964629305.1 uncultured Roseicyclus sp. | reverse complement strand
TCACATCCTCGCCGAGGTAGCTTTCGGCGGTTTCCTTCATCTTGGTGAGGATCTGTGCCGAGATCTGCGATGGGCTGAATTTCTCGCCGCGCACTTCGACCCAGGCGTCCCCGTTGCCGCCGTCGACGATCTTGTAGGGGACAAGCTTCTTGTCCTTCTCCACCTCGGCATCGCCCAGCCGGCGGCCGATCAGACGCTTCACGGCGAAGACGGTGTTTTCGGGGTTCGTCACCGCCTGGCGCTTCGCGGACTGGCCGACGAGACGCTCGTCTTCGGTGTAGCCCACGATGGAGGGGGTGGTGCGGGCGCCTTCGGAGTTTTCGATGACGCGGGGCTGGCTGCCATCCATGATGGCAACGCAGGAGTTGGTGGTGCCGAGGTCGATACCAATCACTTTGGCCATGTCGGTCTGGTCCCTTCTTTCAAGCGAACTGGCGGTGTCGGGTCCGTTTCGGCCCCCAATGCCGCCTTCGTGATGCTGTTTGACTTGGCCGGGAAGCACGCCCGACCGGTTCGGAGGGTATATAGGAGGGGGGTCAAAGGCCTGCAAGCGGGGCCGGACGCGGGAATACGGGGGAAAATCACATGGAGAGCGCGGTGAATGTCGGTGGCGTGACGGTCTGGCCCGGTTGGCTGGACGCCGACGCGCAGGCTGCGATGGTCGAGGACCTGCGAAGCGTGGTGGCGGCGGCGCCCTTTTTCACGCCGGAAACGCCGCGCGGACGGAAGATGTCGGTCCGGATGACGGCGGCGGGCCGCTACGGCTGGGTCTCGGACCGGAAGGGCTATCGCTACGAGCCGCGCCACCCTTCGGGTGTGGACTGGCCGCCGGTTCCGGCGTCGGTTCTGGCGGTGTGGCGCGCGGTCAGTGGTGTGGACCGTGACCCGCAGTGCTGCCTTGTGAACTGGTACGGCGAGGGCGCGAAGATGGGTCTCCACCAGGACCGGGACGAGGCGGATTTCGACATGCCGGTCGTCTCGATCTCGCTGGGGGACGAGGCGCTGTTTCGCGTGGGCGGGGTCGAGCGCGGGGGGCCGACACAGTCGATCTGGTTGCGCTCGGGCGACGTGGCGGTGATGGGCGGCGCGGCGCGGCTTGTCCATCACGGGATCGACCGGGTGCGCTGGGGGTCGTCCACGCTGCTGCCGCGCGGCGGGCGGATCAACCTTACGCTGCGCGTGGTCGATTAGCGCCCGGCGCCCCAGCTGGCCGATGCGTGCTTGCGGGTATAGGCCTCGGCCATGAAGCCGATCACCAGAACCACCAGCGTGAAATAGAGCGGGTACTGCCAGTTGGTGTGATGCGGAAAGTAGTTCACGAAGACGAAGCCGCGTCCCTGGTCGATGATGTGAAACAGCGGGTTCCAGTCGAAGAAGGCGATGACCGAGGTGGGCAGCATGTTCGCGACGAACATCTTGCCCGAGGCGATCATGTTGGCGCGGACATAGACCAACTGGATGATATTGACGACATCGGGAGCCCACGGTTTCGCCGCCATGAGCACGAGACCGATCGCGCAGCCAGACGCCCAGGCCAGCAGGAACATCATGAAGGCACTGGACCAATCGTGGATCACGATGGGATTGAATACCGTGTGCAGCACCAAGAGCAGCACGAAAAGGCTGATGGTCTGCGTATAGAGCGAACTGAGCGCCGAGGACAGGATCGCGACCAGCGTGTTCATCGGCGCGTGCTGCATCATCGACGAGGTCGACCCTTCGGCACCCATCACCTCGCGGACGGCCTGGATGTGCGTGAGGTAGGCGAAGATGCCCGTCAGCAGGTAGAGCATGAAATCGCCGCGCACCGAGACCGAGCGTTGCCCGAGAACGGTGAACATCACGTAGAAGGCAGCGATGAAGAGAAGCGCCTGAAACACCTTCAAGAGGATCGCCCAGACCGCGTTGCGGTGGCTTTGGCGCACCTGCCGGGCCGCGGAAATGAAGGTCAGCTCGAGCATGTTCAGCGCAAGGCCGAATGTCGATCTTCTACGTCTGGCTTCAAACATCTACGCGGTGCCCCACAGTATGCCCGATCACCGTGCCACGACCCGTCTTGGTGCGGGTCTGCCCTTGCCCCGGTGGGCATGGAGGACGATAACGCCTAAAGCCATAGCATTCAATCAAGGCCAAATGGAGGCGATATTGGATTACGCAGAATTGATGCGGGTTTTCCGCATGGCCGCGATCGAGGCGGGCGACCGCATCATGGAGATTTACGAGGCCGATGATTTCGAGGTGAAGGCGAAGTCCGACGATAGCCCCGTGACCGAGGCCGACGAAGCCGCGGATGCGCTGATCTCGGCCCGGCTGCGCGCGGCGTTTCCCGATCTGCCGCTGGTGACCGAGGAGCAATCGGGCAGCCATGACCAGCAGGTCTCGAGCTTCCTGATCGTCGATCCGCTGGACGGCACCAAGGAATTCGTGCAGCGGCGCGGCGACTTCACCGTCAACATCGCCTGGGTCGAGGACGGCGTGCCGGTGCGCGGCGTGGTCTATGCGCCCGCGAAGGGGCGGCTTTTCTACACCGACGCCGAGGGGCAGAGCGTGGAAGAAGCGGGGCCGTTCGACCCCGAGACAACAGGGTCTGTCACGCCTATTCGGGTCAGAACGCCGGACAATGGCGCGCTGTTCGTGGTGGCCTCGAAATCGCACCGCGATGCGGCGACCGACGCCTATATCGGCAAGTATGCCGTGGAGGACATGAAGAGCGCGGGTTCCTCGCTGAAGTTCTGTCTTGTGGCGACGGGTGAGGCCGACCTTTACCCGCGACTTGGCCGCACGATGGAGTGGGACACCGCCGCGGGCGACGCCGTGCTGCGCGGTGCCGGTGGCCATGTGATCCGGTTCGAGGATCACCAGACCTTCACCTATGGCAAGCCGGGCTTCGCCAACGGGTTCTTCATCGCCCATGCGCCGGGCGTTGAGCTGAAACCTGCATGAGCGTTCATTGCGTGATCCCGGCGCGCTACGCCTCGACCCGGTATCCGGGCAAGCCGCTGGCCATGCTGCGGGGCGCGACCGGTGTCGCGCAAAGCCTGATCGAGCGCAGTTGGCGCGCGGCCTGCGCGGTTCCGACCTTCGACGCGATCCACGTTGCGACCGACGATGACCGCATCGCAGACGCCGCCCGCGGCTTCGGGGCCGAGGTGCTGATGACCTCGTCCGAAGCGCGGAACGGGACAGAGCGTTGCGCCGAAGCGCTGGCGCAGCTTGGCGACGATGTGGAGATGGTGGTGAACCTGCAGGGTGACGCGCCGCTGACGCCGCCATGGTTCCTCGAGGCGTTGATCGAAGGGCTGCGCGCCGATGCACAGGCCGCTGTCGCCACGCCGATCCTGCGCTGCGACGGCGAGACTTTGGCCGCTTTGAAGGCCGACCGCGCCGCGGGGCGCGTAGGCGGGACCACGGCGGTGGTCGATAGCGCGATGCGGGGGCTCTATTTCTCGAAAGAGGTGATCCCCTACACCGCTGATGTCTATGCGCCCGAGGCGCCGACGCCGGTGTTTCATCACGTGGGCGTCTACGCCTACCGGCCCTGGGCCTTGCATGCCTATCCCGATTGGACGGTCGGACCGCTGGAAACCCTCGAAGGGCTTGAACAGCTGCGGTTTCTGGAGGCCGGGCATTCGGTGCGTTGCGTCGAAGTGGACGCGCGCGGGCGCAAGTTCTGGGAGTTGAACAACCCCGAGGACATTCCGCGGATCGAGGCGATGCTGGCCGAGATGGGCCTTCCCTGATGACCGCGCCGCGGCTGAGCGTCGTGGTGGTCAGCTGGGGGCGGCCCCGTGCCCTGGCGCGCTGCCTGACGGCGCTGGGCCAGATGCGGTCGACCCGGTTCGAGGTGATCGTGGTCGCCGATGCCGACGGGCTGGCCGTGGCGCGGACCGTGCCGATGGCGGATCGGTTGGTCCTGCTGGCGCAGGAGGAGGCCAATATCTCGGCTGCGCGGAACGCGGGTGTCTCGGCGGCGGCGGGCGAGGTGGTGGGCTTCATCGACGATGACGCGGTGCCGGAACCGGGTTGGGCCGAGGCCGTGCTGGCCGGGTTCGAGACCACGGACGCCGCTGCCGTCACCGGGCCGGTGATCGGGCGGAACGGGTTTTCGTTGCAATGGGGGCACATGGCCGTCGATGCGCAGGGGCGCGACCGGTGGCTGCGAGAAGGGGCCGCGCCCGGACCCGGCGAGGCGCTGAAGCTGCACGGCACGAACATGGCGCTGCGGCGGGACGTTCTGACCCGAACGGGCGGGTTCGACACGGGTTACGCCTTTTATCTCGATGAGACGGACCTGGCCTTGCGGCTGGTCGGTGAAGGACTGTCGATACGCTACTTGCCGGGTGCGGTGGTGCATCACGGCTTTGCCGCGAGCGCGCGGCGGCGCGAGGACCGGGTGCCGCTGGACCTGTTCGACATCGGCGCCTCGACGGCGCTGTTCCTGCGCAAGCATGCACTCGATGCGATGGAGGCCGCGTTGACCGAGCTGGAGGCAGCGCAGCGTGCGCGCCTTTTGCGGCTCGCGCGGAGGCGCAAGCTGGGGCCGGAGGAGATGCGGCGGCTGATGGAAGGGCTCGCCGCCGGCGTGAGCGAAGGGCGGGCCCGACCCTCGCACGTGCCGCGCATTCCGCCAGCCGAGCGCAGCTTTCAGCCGATGCGCGAGACGCGTCCGCCGGCCATGCAGCGCCTGGATGGGGGGCTCTACCGCGCCGCGTCGCTTCGTGCCGAAGCCGCCTCGCAGGTGGGTGCGGGCGTGCCCGCCGCGATTCTCCTGCTTGAACCGACACCGCGAAAACATCGGCTGGCCTTTACCGAAGGTGGCTGGTGGGAACAGCGTGGCGGCCTGTTCGGACCGGCAGAGCGCACTGAGCCAAGGGTACAGGTCTGGTATCCTTTCGCGCGCAAACAGCGCGAATGGGAGCGGCTCTCGCGGCTTTATGACGAAAAATAGCCGGAATTCCCGTTTATCCGTGCCTCGCGAGTAGGTATCACAGGTGAAAGTGGTATAAAGATGGGTAAGCGCGGCGGCAGTGATCGTCGGCTGCAATGGAGCGGCAGTGATGAAGAAACGAGTGACGAAAGCGATCTTTCCGGTCGCCGGTCTGGGAACGCGGTTCCTTCCAGCGACGAAATCGGTCCCGAAGGAGATCATGACGCTCGTCGATCGGCCGTTGATCCAATATGCCATCGACGAGGCACGCGCTGCCGGTATCCGGGAATTCATCTTCGTCACCTCGCGCGGGAAGTCCGCGCTTGAGGATTACTTCGACCATGCGCCCGAGCTGGAGGCGGCCCTGCGCAAGAAGGGCAAGACCGACCTGCTCGAGATGCTGAAGACCACCAACATGGATTCGGGCGCCATTGCCTATATCCGTCAGCACAAGGCGCTGGGCCTTGGCCACGCGGTGTGGTGCGCGCGCAGGCTTCTGTCGGATGAGCCGTTTGCCGTGATCCTGCCCGATGACGTGATCGCCGCCGAAACCCCCTGTCTGCAACAGATGGTCGAGGCGCATGCCGAAACCGGCGGCAACATGGTCGCCGCGATGGAGGTGCCGCCCGAGAAGACCAGCGCCTACGGTGTGCTGGACATCAAGGAAGACATGGGGTCGGTCGTGTCGGTCAAGGGCATGGTCGAAAAGCCCGCCGCGGGCACTGCGCCGTCGAACCTGGCGGTGATCGGGCGCTATATCCTGACGCCCGAGATCATGGACAACCTGACCAAGATCAAGTCGGGTGCCGGTGGCGAGGTCCAGCTGACCGACGCTATCGCGCGCGAGATCGAAACCTCGGACAACGTGTTCGGCTACCGCTTCCGCGGGCAGCGCTTCGATTGCGGGTCCAAGGCCGGGTTCCTTCAGGCGACCGTCGCCTTCGGCATGGCGCGCGAGGACTTGCGGGACGAGTTCACCAGTTACCTCAGCGACCTGATGTCGTCGCGCAACGCGGCCCAGTAAGGGCGCGGACTGCATCGACATGGCAAGCGGTCTGGGCCAGTTGGGCGCCATCTGGCTCGACGTCACGCGACTTGTCAGCCGTGCGGGTCGCGGTGTGCTGACCGGCAGCGACGGGGTGCGCTTCCTGCTGCGTTCGACGCGCGGATATCTCGTGCTGGATCGTAAGGGGGGCGCGCTGCTGTCGGGGGTTCTGACCGGAAAGTCCACGTTGCCGGAGCGCGCCGATCTTCTGTCGCGGGCCTATGGAAAAGGCTCTGATCCGCGGCACAGGGTCGAAACTGCGCTCAGGCGGGTCGCGCGTGACCGGTGCCTGCCCGGGGGTCTTTGGCGGGCGATCTGGCGCCAGGGCGGCACCGGTTTCACCTATCTCAACACGGGCCATTCGAACCTGTCCGAGGCGACGCTGCGCGCCATGGGCGCTGCGCCCGGGGTGCGGATCGCCGTGCTGGTCCATGACCTGATCCCGATCACCCATCCCGACCTGGTCGAACAAGGCATGCCCGAGCGCTTCGCCGGTCGGATCGAGCGTGTCGCGCGATATGCCGACCTGGTCATCTGCAACTCGGCGGCGACCGAGGCGGATCTTGCGGCGCATTGGCGGGACAGACCCGGTGCACCGCCGCGCGTCGTGGCGCATCTTGGGCTGGAAGCAGAGGCAGAACCGCCGCCAGAGGTGGAGCGGCGCCCCGATCATTTCGTGATGCTGGGGACGATCGAGGCGCGCAAGAACCATGCGATGATCATCGACGCCTGGGAGCGGTTGGCGGATGAGCTGCCGCCCGAGAATCTGCCACAGCTGCACATCATCGGGCCGGTGGGCTGGCGGGTCGAGGCGCTGATGGCGCGGCTGCGGGCGCATCCGCTTCTGGGGCGTGCGATCCACCTGCACGGACCCTTGCCCGAGGCCGAGGTGCGCAGCCATTTGGCGCGCGCGACGGCCCTTCTGTTTCCGTCGCTGGCCGAAGGCTACGGCTATCCGCCGCTCGAGGCGCTGCGCGCGGGTGCGTTGCCGATATGCAGCGACCTGCCCGTGTTCCGTGAGACGCTGGGCAACAGCGCAGTTTACCTTGACGTTACAGATACATATTCTTGGGTGGTAACGATTAAACAGCACATGATGGGTATGGCAGAAGTGCCACGACCCGTTGCCCCGATCCTGCCGGACTGGTCGGGGCATTTTGACAGGGTCGGCGCCGCGTTGGCGCACCATCTAGCGGAAGGACCGTGAATGAAGGCGGTGAAACGGTATGCATTGCGCCTGGAGCGCAAGAAATACCTCGTTCGCGCCTGGCGAAAGAGCCGATCCTTGCGTGCCGTGGCCGACCGCACGGATGCCATCGGGCCGCAGGATGTCCTGTGTTTCTGCACGCTTCGGAACGAAAAGGTCCGGCTTAAGTATTTCCTCGACTACTACCGTGACCGGGGGGTGTCGCACTTCCTGTTCGTCGACAATGACAGCAACGACGGAAGCCGCGAGTACCTGGCCGAACAGCCCGATTGTTCGGTCTGGACGACGCCGGCCAGCTACAAGCGGTCGCGCTTCGGGATGGACTGGATCAACCGGCTGCTCAGGCTTTACGGGCATGGGCACTGGTGCCTCGTGGTCGATGCGGACGAGTTCCTGGTCTACCCGTTCAGCGATACGCGGCCGCTCCCGGCGCTGACCGACTGGCTGAACGCCTCGTCGATCAAGAGCTTCGGCGCGATGATCCTCGACATGTATCCCAAGGGCCCGATCACCGCGCAGCCCTATGCCGAGGGGCAGGACCCGTTCGAGATCGCGTGCTGGTTCGACCCCGGCAACTACGTCATCAAGCGCAACTGGCAGTACGGCAACCTGTGGATCCAGGGCGGGCCGCGGGCGCGCGCCTTTTTCCCGGAGCAGCCGGCAAAAGCGCCAGCGCTGAACAAGGTGCCGCTGGTGAAGTGGCACAAGAGCTATACCTACGCCAGTTCCACCCACATGCTGCTGCCGCGGGGTCTGAACCTCGTCTACGACGAATGGGGGGGTGAGAAGACCTCGGGCGTGCTGTTGCACGCGAAATTCCTGGACGTCTTCACCGAGAAGGCCGCGGAAGAGCTGGAGCGGCGCGAGCACTACGCGGCTTCGGCGGAATATCGGGCCTATCACGAGGGGCTGAACGAGAACCCGGATTTCTGGACCAAGTGGTCGGAGCGGTACATCAACTGGCGGCAGCTTGAGATCCTCGGCCTCATGTCCAAGGGGAACTGGGCATGAGCACGTTGGGGTTCGTCATGCTCTGCCACACGGCGCTACACCGCGCGGCGCAAGTGGCGCGCCACTGGGCCGAGCGGGATTGCCCCGTGGTGATCCATGTCGACCGGCAGGTGAAGCGCAAGCGGTTCGAGGCGTTTCGCAAGGAATTGTCGAACCTCGAGAACGTGCGCTTTTCGCGGCGGGTGCATTGCGAATGGGGGACATGGTCGCTGGTCCAGGCCTCGCAGATGGCGTCGGAGCAGTTGCTGGCCGAGTTTCCGGGGGTGCGGCACGTCTACCTGTCATCGGGGTCGTGCCTGCCGCTACGGCCGGTGGACGAGTTGCGCGCCTATCTTGCCGCGCGGCCGATGACGGATTTCATCGAGAGCGTCACGATCCGGGACGTGGACTGGACCGTGGGCGGTCTGAACGACGAGCGGTTCAACCTGCGGTTTCCGTTCTCGTGGAAACGGCACAGGTTCCTGTTCGACCGCTATGTCGAAATGCAGCGCAAGGCGGGGTTCAAGCGGAAGATCCCCGAGGGTGTGGTGCCGCACCTCGGCAGCCAGTGGTGGTGCCTGACGCGGCAGACGCTGACCGCGATCCTCGAGGATCCGCGGCGGCGCGAGCTGGAGCGCTACTTCAAGCTCGTGTGGATTCCCGACGAAAGCTACTACCAGACGCTGGTGCGCAACTATTCGCGGTCCATCGAAAGCCGATCGCTGACGCTGTCGAAGTTCGACTTCCAGGGCAAACCGCATGTCTTTTATGACGATCACCTGCATCTGCTGCGGCGGTCGGATTGCTTTGTCGCGCGCAAGATCTGGCCAAAGGCGAACCGGCTCTATTCGACCTTCCTGACCGATGACACGTCGGTCAGCCGCATGGCGGAGCCTGCGCCGGGCAAGATCGACAGGGTGTTTTCCAAGGCGCTGGAACGGCGGACGCGGGGGCGGCCGGGCCTTTACATGCACAGCCGTTTTCCCAACCCCGATTGGGAGAACGGCAAGACCGCCGCGCCCTATTCCGTGTTCCACGGCTTCAACGACCTGTTCGAAGATTTCGAGACGTGGCTTTCGCGCAGGCTGGGCAGCCCGGTTCATGGCAACATCTTCGATCCTGCCAAGGCGCGTTTCGCGGGCGATGCACCGATCTATGCCGGGTGTCTGTCGGCCAGTGCCGGTCTGCGCGATTACAACCCCGAAGGCTTCCTGACCAACCTGATCTGGAACACCCGCGGCGAGCGGCAGGTGTTCATGTTCGGCCCGCGCGACAACCAACAGCCTGGCGCCTTCATGGCCGCGGATTCCAGCGCGCAGATCTCGGTCATCAGCGGGGCTTGGGCGGTGCGGCTCTACCAGTCGAACCGCAACTTCTCGCAGATCCGGCAGGAGGCGGCGCAGATGCAACGCCGCGAGGTGGAGTTCGTGAACACGCTGCGCGACGTGCGAAGCCGCGCCGACATCCGCATCTGGACGCTGGCCGAGTTCATCGAGGAACCGATGGAGCATCTTCAAGGCATCCTCGACGCGATGGAGGGCGCCAACGCCATGCGCCTGACCGAGGCGCCGCGGATGGCCGACCTGTCGGGGTTCCCGGGCTTCCTGCAATCGTTGAAGAATCAGGGCATGAACCCGATGACCGTCGGCGACTACCCGATGGAAGGGCCGAGCCATCGCCCGCCGTCGGACCGCAACCGCCCTTACCTGGTGACCTGATCCATGGCCGATCGCCGCTTTGACGCCTTTGTCCTGTTTGCCGAGATGCGGACCGGGTCGAATTACCTGGAAGACAACCTGAACGCGCTGCCGGACGTGACCTGCTACGGCGAGGTCTACAACCCCACCTTTCTCGGGCATCACAACCAGTTCGAGCTGATGGGCTATGACATGGACCGGCGCGAGGCCGATCCGCTTGGCCTGCTGGAGCGGATCATCGACAAGACCAAGGGGGTGCCGGGGTTCCGGCTGTTCCATGACCACGACGACCGGGTGGTCGACCGGGTTCTGCCCGATCCGCGGATCGCCAAGGTGATCCTGACGCGCAACCCGCTGGACAGCTACGTGAGCCGCAAGATCGCCACGGCGACGGGGCAATGGCGGCTGACCGATGCGAAGAACCGCAAAAGCGCGCAGATCCGGTTCGATGCCGAGGAATTCGCCGAGTTGACCGACCGGCTGGCCGGTTTTCAGGACCGGCTGCGCCGTGGATTGCAGCTGGGCGGGCAGGGTGCCTTCCTGATCCGGTACGAGGATATCAACGATGCCGAGGTTCTGAACGGTCTTGCGGCCTTCATCGGGTCCGAGGGGCGGATCGAGGCGGCTTCGAACAAGCTGAAGCGGCAGAACCCGGGCGACCTGTCGGAGAAGGTCGAGAATTACGACGAGATGATCGCGGCGCTGCGCGATGTCGACCGGTTCGGCCTGACGGCGAGCCCGGATGCCGAACCGACGCGCGGCGCGGCGGTGCCGGGTTTCGTGGCGCACCCCGAGGCGGGGCTGTTGTTTCTGCCAATCAAGGGCGCTCCCGAGCAGGCGGTGCTTGACTGGATGGGCGAGATCGGCGGCGTCGGGCGCGAGGGGCTTCTGCGGAAGATGACGCAGAAGGACCTGAAGCAGTGGATGAAGGATCATCCGGGCTATCGCAGTTTCACCGTGCTGCGGCATCCGGTGAAGCGGGCCTATGTCAGCTTCAACCGGTTCATCCTGCCTGATGACCGCCCGGCCTATGCCGATCCGCGCAAGATCCTGCGTCAGCGCTACAAGCTGCCCATTCCGCCGAACGCCCCCGGCGACGGTTGGACGGCGGAGGAGCAGAAGGCCGCCTTTGCCGGGTTCCTCGAGTTCCTGAAGGCGAACCTTGCCGGGCAGACCAGCGTGCGGATCGACCCGGCCTGGGCCTCGCAGGCGGCGATCATCCAGGGCTTTGGACAGGTGGCGCAGCCCCATCACCTGCTGCGCGAGGAAGAGATGGCGACGGCACTGCCCGAGCTTGCCCGCTCCGCCGGGGTGTCGGATGTGCCCGAGCCGCGGACCGAGGGGGTGCCGGGCGCGGTGCCGCTGGCCAAGGTCTACGATGGCAAGATCGAGAAGGCGGCGATCGACGCCTACAGGCGCGATTACCTGACGCTGGGTTTTCCGCGCTGGAACAAGATGTAAGCCTAGGCCGCGCTCAGGCGGCCTTGCTCGCCACGTGCTCGGTCAGAAGGGTGTGCAGCGTGGCCGCATCAGCGTTCGCGCGCAACTTGGCGCAAAGAGCCGGGTCGCGCAGCGTGCGCGAAACAAGGGCTAGCGCCTTGAGGTGATCCACCCCGGTATCGGCAGGCGCAAACAGCGCGAAGACAAGGTCGACGGGTTGCCGGTCGGCGGCGTCGAACTCGATCGGTTTCTCGAGACGGAGAAAGGCGCCGTGCACCTCGGTCAGGTCCGAGAGCCGTGCATGGGGCAGCGCAACGCCATGGCCGACGCCGGTCGGCCCCAGGCTTTCGCGTTCCTGCAGCGCATCGAAGATCTGCCCGGTGGGCAGGCCGATGAGGTCATGCGCCAGGTCGGCGATGCCCTGCATCAGGCGCTTCTTGCTGGTCACATCGCTCAGCACCTTCACGGCGCGAGGTTTCAACAGCGACGACAGGTTCATCCCATCCCCTTCGTGACCCACATGCCGGATCGGTTTCGCGCGGCGGGCCCATTCGGGCCTGCGCCGCGCCCTTGTCTCACTTGGCGGGGGGGTCGATCCAGCCGACGTTTCCGTCGTCGCGCCGGTAGACGACATTCACCCCGTTATGTCCCTCGTTGCGGAACACCAGCACCGGTGCGCCCGCCAGCTCCATCTGCATCACCGCTTCGCCAACCGAGAGAGAGGGGATCTTGGTCTCCATCTCTGCCACGATGATCGGCTGCAGATCCTCCGGTTCGTTTTCTTCGGCGTAGTCCCCGGATGGAGCGAGCACATACATGGCCGCACCGAAGGTTTCAACGGGGTCCTGCCTATCGCGGTGATGGTCTTTCAGGCGACGCTTGTAGCGGCGCAGCTGCTTTTCCATCTTCTCGGCGCTCGCCTCGAAGGCGGCGTATATCTCATGCGCGTGGGCCTTGGCCGAGGCGGTCAGCCCGGTGGAGAGGTGGATCGTCGCCTCGCAGACAAACTCGGCGCCGGATTTCGAGAAGATCACCGTCGCGTCGGTCGGGCGCATCGAGAATTTCTCGACCACGGTGCCAAGGCTGTCCTGCACATGGGTTTGCAGCGCCTCGCCGATGTCGATCTGTTTTCCACTTATTTGATAGCGCATGGGTCCTCCGGACTTCAGATGCACGCGGGTGCGACCGGCCCGGAATGGGCGGCCCGCCTCGTGCAAGAGGCTGTTCGGCAGCGTCGTGATATGGGCGATCCGGGGCCGTTTGAGCGGTCCTGCGTCCGGGGGCCGGACGGGTGGATCTGGGATGAAGCGAACGCGAACATCGCAGCTATTAGGCGACGGTGCGCGGGTTCTGTCAACGCAAAGCGGTGTCGCGCGGCATCACGTGATGCGGAAGCTCTGCCCGAGATAGACGCGACGCACGTTCTCGTCGCGGACCACCTCGTCGGGGGTGCCGGACTTGATGATGGTGCCGTCGTGCAGGATGTAGGCGCGATCAACGATTTCCAGCGTTTCGCGGACGTTGTGGTCGGTGATCAGCACGCCGATGCCGCGCGTCTTGAGGTCCTGCACCAGGTGGCGGATATCGCCCACTGCGATCGGATCGACGCCGGCGAAGGGTTCATCCAGCAGCACGTAACGCGGGTTCGAGGCCAGGCATCGCGCGATCTCGGCGCGGCGGCGTTCACCGCCCGAGAGCGACAGGGCGGGCGCGCGGCGCAGGTGGCCAATGGAGAACTCGGACAGGAGCTCCTCGAGGCGGTCCTGCCGGACCTTGCGGTTTTTCTCGACGATCTCGAGGATTGCCATGATGTTGTCTTCGACCGACAGGCCGCGGAAGATCGACATTTCCTGGGGCAGGTAGCCGATGCCCGCGCGGGCGCGGCGGTACATCGGGAACAGGGTTACGTCCTGCCCGTCGATGGTGACAGTGCCGCCGTCCGGCGTGATCAGCCCCGCGATGCAGTAGAAGGACGTCGTCTTGCCCGAGCCGTTGGGGCCGAGCAGCGCCACCACCTCGCCCCGGGCCAGCTCGAGCGAGACGTCGCGGATGACAGGGCGGCGGCGATAGCTTTTTCGCAGGCGGTTGACGACAAGCCCCTGACCGCCCGCGGTCACGGTCAAAGCGGGCTTGCCATCGTCCATCAATCCGCACCCGGTTCGAGCACGGTGCGGACGCGCCCATCGACGGTTCCGTTGCCGGTGGTCATGTCGACAAGCATGCTGTCCCCGGCAATCGCAGTCGGGCCTTGCGTGACGAGGACGTCGCCCGTCATGGTCAGAAGCGCCGCAGCAATGTCGTAGCGGGCCTGTGCCCCCTCGGCGGCATCGGGCCCGCGCGTCACGAGAACGCCACCGGTTGCAATCACCTCTTCGACGGAGCGGCCTTCGCTGCCATCGGCATAGATCACTTCGACCCGGCCAGCGGTCATGCGCAGATCGCCCTGCAGGATGATCACGCTGCCTTCGAAGACGGCACGCCCGTTGGTCTGATCGACCGACAGGCTGTCTGCCGTCACCTCGACCGGTTGGGAGGAGTCATGCGGCACGCCACCGAAGCCGATGCCCACCTGGGCGGCGGCCGGGCCGGCAATGACGACGGCGATGGCCAGGGCGGCCAATTGGATGAGGTGGCGCAAGGTCATGACGTTACTTATCTGTCCCCGGGTTCGTATAGCAGGCGAACGCCGCCAGTGAAACTGAGGAAAGCCGCACCCTCGGGGCCGGTCATCTCCATGCTGCCTGCCGTCAGGATCACGCCATCGCCACGCAGCTCGACCGGGCCTGGCGCGAGCAGCTGCATGATGTCCATCGCGACGTTCATCCGGTCGGTGGTGAGCGAAACCCCCGAAGTGGTCGTGGCCGACACGGCCCCATCGAGCGCGACACGCTGCGCGGCAAGATCCATGTCGCCGGTGCGCGCGGTCAGGAGAAGCCGGTTGTCCTCGGACAGGTTCACCCGCGTTTCGACGTCGGTCAGGTGGATGCGGCTGGGGTTGGCGGGTTCCGGGGCGGCGGTGGTGGCGACGAGTGTCACCTCGCGCCCGTCCTCGAGCGTACCGGCGAAGCGGGGCTGCGACAGGCGCTGTTCCCGGACCAGTTCGGCGATATCGACATCGGCGAAGGGAAGGGCGGCATCCGGGTCAGGCGTGCGCGAGAAGAGAAACATCGTCGACAGCAGCGCCAGCGCGATCAGCGGCAAGGCCACCTTACCCCAGGTGACGACGGTCGAGTATCGGTTGGGGGCGGCCATCGGCGGGTCAGTGCGAGAAGATGTCGATCTCGGGCCACCCGGCGAGGTCGAGTTGCGCGCGCGTCGGGAGGAAGTCGAAGCAGGCCTGCGCGGTGGCCATGCGCCCTTCGCGCTCCAGCATCTCGTCGAGGGCAGCTTTCAGCCGGTGCAGGTAAAGCACGTCCGAGGCGGCATAGGCCTTTTGCGCTTCGGTCAGCTTGGCGGCACCCCAGTCCGAGCTTTGCTGCTGTTTCGAGATATCGACCTCGAGCAGTTCCTGCAGAAGGTATTTCAGCCCGTGCCGGTCTGTGTAGGTTCGCACCAGCTTGGAGGCGATCTTGGTGCAGTAGACGGGGGCCGCCAGCGCGCCGAAGGCGTGATACATCACCGCGATGTCGAAGCGACCGAAGTGGAACAGCTTGAGCACGTTCGGGTCCGTCAGAAGGCGCGCGAGGTTCGGCGCCTCGGCCTGGCCCTTGGCGATCTGCACGAGATGCGCGTTCCCGTCGCCCGAGGACAGCTGCACGACGCACAAACGGTCACGATGTGGATTGAGACCCATCGTCTCGCAGTCGATCGCGACTGCGGGCCCGAGGTCGAGGTCGTCGGGCAGATCGTTCTGATAGAGATGGATGGTCACGGTGCTGTCCCTTTCGTCTCGCAGGCGCGGTGGCGGGAGAGAAAGAGTGGTGCCCAGGAGAGGACTCGAACCTCCACGACCTTTCGATCACTGGCACCTGAAGCCAGCGCGTCTACCAATTCCGCCACCTGGGCCGGTGTCGTGAGGGCGGCTGATATAGCCGGTCCGCGGGGCTGTCAACGGGGGTTCGTCAGGGAATCGCCATGCTTCAGTAATCGCGCTCGAAGAACACGCCGAGGCTGGAGGATCCGTCCGAGGAGAAGCTGCCGCGCGCCGTGATGTTCGGCGTCAGGTCGATGTTCAGCGAGATGTCGGCTTCACCACCGCCACCGACCGTCACGTCCGTGTAAACGTTGTCGGACAGGTAGCGCCCGGCGCGCACAGCGGCATTGCCTTCGGCGTCTGTCTGTACATCCAGATCGTCGAGGCCGAGACCTTCACGCAGGTTGGCGAAGATCCCGCCCTGTGTACCGCCACCTGCAAGCGCGGCTGCGGCGTCAGCCATCTGCAAGAGTTGAACCGGCGACAGGTTGGAGACGGAGCGTCCGAAAAGCAATTGGGCGAGGATCTCGTCCTCCGGCAGGGCCGGCGTGGAGCCGAGGGTGATCACTGGTGCGCTTACCGGCCCGCTCAGGTCGATGGTGATCTGGTATTCCCCCGCTCGGCTGATTGCGCGCAGCCGGATGAAGGGATCGAAACTGCCCTGCAGGCTGGCTGACCCCTCGGTCAGGTCGAGGCGTGTGCCTAGGATCGACAGGCGCCCGCGGATCAGGTCGAAGCGGCCTGCGGGGATAACGTTGGCCGTGGTGCCGCCGATGCGCAGTTGCCCGCCAAGCTCAGCGTCGAGGCCGCGGCCGCGGATGAAGACACGCCCGGGCGCGGAGATGGTCAGGTCGAGGCCGATGCGCTGCGATCCGCCGCCGCCCGCTGAAGTCTGCTGTGGTCCGAGGCCCGCCGCGATGCGGGTCCTGAGCTCGGCTGCGGATTCGGCTGTATGGGTGATCGGCGGAATGGGCGCTGAGGCGCCGAGGCCGCTTTCGGGCACGCGCAGTTCCGTTTCGCCGAGGGCCACGTTGCCGCTGACCTGAAGCGCGCCGGTCAATGCGCCATTGACCGAGATATCGGCGCGGTCGATGCGAGCGTCATAAAGCGTGGGATCGACAAGGCGAAGGTCGCGCGCGGTCACGTCGATCTGCGCCGGCAGGCCCGCGCCCGTCAGCCCGACAGTGCCTGCTGCCGAGATCGAGCCGCCGCTGCCAAGCGCGCCGTCGGCCGAGAAACTGACGCGTCCGCCCGACAGCTGGCCGGTGGCCGAGACCCCCTCGAGCGCGGTCTGCAGCGTGGGCAGGGTGATCCGGGCATCGGAGGTGCGGAACGTACCCGAAAGCGCGGCGAGCGACGGCGCGCCGTTCAGCCGAAGGTCGAAGCCGAGCGTCCCGAAGATGCTGCGCGGGGCAAGCGCGCGGTTGGCGAGTGCGAGCGGCATCTGCCCGCGCGCCGTCAGGTCCGCGGTCGCGGCATCGGCGGCGACGGAGCCCGAGATATCGGCGGAGATGCCCGCGCCGCTTGTCATGTCCGCGGTGATGCGCCAGGGCGCCTCGTCCCCCGGCCCGCGTGTCGCGTCGAGCCGGGCCGAGACCGACCCGCTGAGCGTGTCGGTAAAGAGGCCCACGTTGGCGAGCTCAGCGTTGATGTCGACGATCGCACCGCCGCTGCCAAGGCGGCCGGTGCCCGACAGCGTCGCTTCGCGGCTGTCGAGTGTCAGCTCGCGCAGGCTGAGGCCGGTTTCATCACGGAGCGCAGAGAGCGTGAGCCGCGTTTCACCCGCAAACAGCTGCGGCGGAAGCGCGTCGGCCAGCCGCAGGTCGGTGCCCGTGCCGGTCAGGACAAGGTCGAAGGCACCGGACAGAAGCTCGACCTCGGCGTCGAGGGCGGCGGACAGACTACCGGCAAGCGGTTGCCCCGAAAGCGCGGCGAAGCGAGAAAGGTCGCCCGCCTCGGCGGCGAGGTCGGTGGTCAGGTTCAGCCGCGCATCCGCGAAGCCAAGCGTCGCCGCGCCGGTAAGGGCAAGGTCGCCAGACCGCACGTCGAGATCGTCGAGCGTGACGGGCTCGCCCGTGCGCCAGCCGAGGCGCGCGGTCAGACGCGCGGCAGAGCCGAGCGCCTGTTGCAGGGCGGGATCCTCGTGCTGAAGCCCGTCGATGCTGAGGCGCAGAGGTGCCAGCACCTCGAGACCTGCAGCGGTTTCGCGGATCTCGCCATCCGCGGTCAGCCGTACGGTGCCGACCGTGGCCGGCCCGAGGTCGAGGCCGGAGACCACGGCAAGCGCGGCATAGGCATCGCCCGCGGAGCGGTCGTAGGCCACGGTGATGTCGGCTGTGTCGACGAAGACCTCGGCGTCGGGCACGGGAAGTCGCACGGGGCCGCCGTCGCTGGGGTCGGCGATGCGACCCGTCAGGGCAAAGGCGCTGGGCCGCCCGCCCGGATCGAGCGACATGTTGCCCGAAAGCTGCAACGCCGCGGCGCTGACTGAGAGCGTGTCGAGGTTGACCGCCCCGTCCGGCATGAGCCTGAGCCGTGTGTCGAGAGCGACCTCGGGTCCGAAGAAGGGGCGGTAGTCGGGCAGGAACAGTTGGGTGATGTCGCCGCCAAGGCTGGCGGTCACCTCGCGCACGCCGCTGTCTGGGAAGACCGTGGTCGCCACGGTTCCCGCAAGCTGCGGTTCGCCCTCGCTGTCGAGCGCGATCTCGGCGCTGAAGTCGTCGATGGGGCCTTCGCCCGCGATCGACAGGCGCAGCTGCGGCGCGCCGGGGATATTCAGGAGGGTGGCGGCAAGGCCGCCGGGGTCTTCCTCGAGCAACAGGGACAGCGACAGGAGCCGGGTGTCGTTGGCATAGCTGGCAGCAAGATCGAAGACGCCGCGCGGACCGTCGAGGCGGGTGATTTCGACATCCGCCGACCCGGCGCCGTCGTCGAGCCGGGCAGAGCCCTCGACCGACAACTCGACGGGTGTTCCGATGAAGGAGGGGCCCAGGCTGACCCGTTCGATCGCGGTGCGGTCGATGGCGATGGACACGGGCAGGTCGGGCAGGGCGAAGGGCGTCGCCTCGGCCGGGGGCAGGTCGAGGCCGGGGTCGGGCACCGGCCCGCGCAGGATCTCGAGCCGCTCGGCGGTCAGCGTGTCGATCTGGAGCCTGCCGCGCAGAAGTGCCGCGCGGGACCAGTTCAGTTCCGCGCCCTCGAGCGTCAGCCAGACACCCTCGGCATCGGCTATGGTCATGCGGTCAAGCTCGGCGGTGGCACTGAGCGCGCCGCGGAACCCTTCGATCGTGACCGTGCGCGCGCCGTCCGACAGCTGATCCTCGAGGAAGCGCACGATGCGCGAGCGGTCGTCGTCCTGCGCCATGGTGGGTGTGGGCAGAAGCAAGGTTGCGGCGAACAGGGCCAGGAGAACACGGCGCATCAAAAGGCCTGCCCGATGCCGATGTAGAGATAGGCCTCCTGGCCTGCGTCGGGCCCGGTGACCGGGGTTGCGAGATCGACGCGAATCGGGCCGAACGGAGTTGCATAGCGCAGGCCGAGACCTGCACCCGCATGCCAGTCGCTGCTCCCGTCGCCAAAGGCTCCGGCACTCACGGCGCCGATATCGGCGAAGCCGACGAGGCCGAAATTCGTCTCGCCGATATCGTGACGGACCTCACCGGACAGGCCGACGAAGCCACGGCCACCGCTTGGCACCCCGTTCTGAAGCGCACCGAGAGACTGGTACGCCTGACCGCGCACGGTGCCGGAGCCGCCGGAAAAGAAGAAATCGTCTGGCGGAATGTTGATGATCGAGCCACCAACGAGCGACCCGAGCTGCAGGCGGCCGGCAACGCGCGTGCGCCCGGACTCGCCGAAGGCACGGTAGGCGCGCGCGTCGAAGGTCATCCGGGTTCCGCTGCCATCGCCGAGGGTCGTGAAGGGTGTGAGGCTAGCGTCGGCATAAAGGCCCGACCGCGCATCGAGCGGGTCGTCCCGGCCGTCGTAGGTCACGCCGAGCGGCAGGGTCAGGCGCGTGATCGTGGCCGATCCCAGGGACCAGTCGAAGCGCACATGCTCGACACCGACGCCGCCCCTGAGGGTGACGCGATCGGTAAGCTCATGGGTCAAGCCAGCTTCGAGCGTGATCGCATCGACGCGGAAGAAACGCTCGTCGAGATAGGCGATCCCGAACTCGATGGCGAGGTCGGTGTCGGGTGAGAATGTGGCCGGACGCTCGAAACGTGCCGTCACCTCTCCGTCGATGCCCTCGGTGTCGTTGCTGATGCCCGAGACGACCGCGTCGAAGCGCAGTCGCTCGGCCCCGCCAAACAGGTTGCGGTGCAGCCAGTAGGCCGAAAGCTGGAGACCCTCGTCGCTGGACAGCTCCGCCCCGAAGCCGAGGCGGCGCAACGGTGCCTCGTCGAGGACGGCGGTAACATCGGAGATGTTGCCCGTCCGAGGATCGCGCAGGGTCAACGCGACGGCGGAAAAGACGCCGGTTTCGCGAAGGCGTTCCTCGGCGCGGTCGAGGACCTCGGGCGAGTAGATCTCTCCCGTCGGCAGCCCCGCGATTTCCAGGATGCGCGCCACGCGCATGCGCTCATGCCCTTCGGGCAGCAGTTGGCCGAACGAGATGACGGGGCCGGGATCGACGCGGATCGCCACATCGAGGATGGCGGTGCGGTTGTTGGCGCGGATCGACTGCTCGCCCACATCGGCAAAGGCGTTGCCCTGCCTTTGCCAGGCGTCGAGCGCCGCCTCGGTGGTGTCGCGCAGCAGCGGAGTGGTCGCCGGTTCGCCGCTGCGGAACCCCGCGGGCAGATCGGTGTCGGCGGCAAGCGGGCCGATGCGGGCCTCGCCCAGCCGGAAGGGCGCGCCCGTGTCGATGGCGATCTCGACGGTGCTGACGGTCGCGGGCGGGTCGAACGGCGAGATGCCCGCGGCATCCCGGCCATCGAGACTGATGGTGATGACCGGAGCGAAGAACCCTTCTTCGTAGAGCACGCCGATCATGCGGCCGTAGTCGGCGCGGGCGGCGGCCACGATGTCTTCGCCGGTGCGGGTCACGCCCTCTTCCGGTTCACGGAAGAGAAGCGAGGTGGCGCGCAGCCGGTCTTGCAGGTCCTCGGATGTGCCGGGCGCACTCAGCCGGACCTCCTGCGCGGCGACAGGCGCGGAGGCAAGGGCGAGCATGGCCGAAACGGCCAGCACGCCGATAAGCGGCAGAGCGGTACGAGCAGACATCGCCACACACCTAGCCCGTGTCCCGAGTCGATGCCAGCCACCTCAGGCGGTTCGGCGGCATCCGGCGCAACCTTGGGACGATTTGCGCCTTGTCGCGCCCGGATGGCCCTTCTATCACGCGGACCAGACCGTGACCGGAGGACACCACTCATGGCGAAGCTCGTCACCATTTTCGGCGGATCCGGCTTTGTCGGCCGCTACATCGCCCGACGCATGGCCAAGGAAGGCTGGCGCGTCCGCGTGGCGGTGCGGCGTCCGAACGAGGCAATCTTTGTCCGTCCCTACGGCGTGGTGGGCCAGGTCGAGCCGGTTTTCGCCAACATCCGCGACGACGACAGCGTGCGCGCGGCCATTCACGGTGCTGACGTGGTGGTGAATTGCGTCGGCATCCTGTCGGAGCGCGGGAAGAACAAGTTCAACCTGGTGCAGAACCACGGCGCGGCGCGCGTGGCGCGCATCGCTGCCGAGGAAGGGGTCGAGCGGCTGGTGCATGTCTCGGCCATCGGGGCGGACCCGAACAGCGACAGCCTTTATGCCGACTCGAAGGGCGACGGCGAAGCGGCGGTTCTGGCCGCCTTCCCGACCGCGATGATCCTGCGCCCCTCGATCATTTTTGGGTCCGAGGACCAGTTCTTCAACCGCTTCGCCGCGATGACGCGGATGGCGCCCGCGCTGCCCGTCGTCGGGGCCGATACGAAGTTCCAGCCGGTCTATGTCGACGACGTCGCACAGGCCGCGGTCAAGGGTATCCTGGGGCAAGCGAAGCCGGGCATCTACGAGTTGGGTGGCCCCGAAGTGGCGACTTTTCGTGAGTTGATGCAGCGGATGCTCGGTGTGATTCGCCGTCGTCGTCTGCTGGTGAACGTGCCGTTCTGGATTGCGGGGGTCATGGGCGCGGTGCTGGACCTGGTTCAGACGGCAACGTTGGGCCTGTTCCACAACAGCCTGTTGACGCGCGACCAAGTACGCAACCTGCGCCGGGACAACGTGGTGACCGAGGGGCGGATGGGTTTCGCTGATCTGGGCATCCACCCGACCGCGATGGACGCGGTGCTGGAGGAGTACCTTTGGCACTACCGGCCCGGCGGCCAGTACGCCGAGATCAAGGAAGCCGCCCGCCACCTGCGTAGTCAGGAATAGGCGATCACCAGCAGGATCACGCCCAGCGCCACCCGGTAGATCACGTAGGGCGTGAAGCTGACCGAGCGCAGAAGCCGCATCATCAGCGTCAGCGCGCCCAGCGCCGAGACGAAGGCGAAGGCGGCGGCGATGGCCCCGTCGCGCGCGGCCGCGGCGTCTGCGGTAAACAGAACCTCACCCCCCAGCAGAATGCCCGAGGCCATGATCGTCGGGATCGACATGAGCATGGCGACCTTGGCCGCCCCCTCGCGGTCGTAGCCCAGGAGCCGTGCGCTGGTGATGGTGATGCCGGAGCGAGAGGTGCCGGGAATGAGTGCGACCGCCTGCCAGAGGCCCATGACGATGGCGTCTCTCAGGGACCACTCCGTCGCCCGTTTGACCTGCGGCCCGCGCTGGTCGGCCCAATAGAGGACGAGGCCGAAGATCAGCATCGTCCAGCCTATGACGGCGATTGACCGCATCGCGTCGTCCAGCCCGGTGACGTGCAGGACAAGCCCGGCGAGGATGACGGGGATCGTTGCGATCAAGAGCAGGAAGGCCAGTTTCGCGCCGGGTGTATCGGTGCGCCCGGTCAGCATCCGGGGCAGGCCCAGCACGGCCAGCCGAACGTCGCGCCAGAAGTAGAGCATCACCGCGCCCAGCGTGCCGACATGGACGGCGACGTCGATCACCTGCCCCTGATCGGCGAGGCCGGTGAGATTCGGCAGAAGCACGAGATGGCCGGAGCTGGAGACCGGCAGAAACTCGGTGATGCCCTGGATCAGGGCGAGCAGGATCAGGTTCCAGAGAGTCATCGCGCGCAGGGTCCGAAATCATGCAACGGGGCAAAAGACTGTTTTATATTGGGAATCGCCCATATAGGTAATGGTTGTTTACTAATTTTGCCGTCGGTTGTCCGAACTGCGCTGCGTGAGGTTGGAAAAATCGGCAAATAGGTCAGCCTTGTTGTCTTTTTATATCCGCGCGGGGTCGGTATAGGGGCCGGGCTAGGATGGGAGATGTTTCGTGGCCAAGCAACCCATGTTGAAATTCGTGACCGTCGAACGGGAGATGCCGGAGAAGCGTCCCCCGAACCTCCGTCGTGAGGACTTCGGCGAGATCTATGGTGAATACGCGCGCGAGAAGGCGGCCGAGCAGGCCGGGCGGTGCAGCCAGTGTGGCGTGCCCTACTGCCAGTCGCATTGCCCGCTGCACAACAACATTCCCGATTGGCTGAAGCTGACCGCCGAAGGGCGGTTGCAGGAAGCCTATGAGCTCAGCCAGGCGACCAACACCTTCCCCGAGATCTGCGGCCGCATTTGCCCGCAGGATCGTCTGTGCGAAGGCAATTGCGTGATCGAGCAGTCGGGGCACGGCACCGTGACCATCGGCTCGGTCGAGAAATACATCACCGACACCGCGTGGGAAGAAGGCTGGG
>CAZVQL010000020.1:22517-23308 GCA_964629305.1 uncultured Roseicyclus sp. | reverse complement strand
TGTTTCACCGGGTTGGTCCACACATACCGCAACGCGGCCGACAATTCCGCCGCTCGCGCACGCACAGCCACACGTAGGGTGGGCAATCCTGCCCACCGTCCCTGACCACCGCGAAGGTGGGCACGATTGCCCACCCTACGTCCCACGTGGCCTGCGAGAGGGGCGCAGCTTCGCTGCTGGTCCGGCCACGGTCTTCCCCCACGAATGTTGCCTCTGGCGGTCTTGCGTGCCCGTGCCCAAACCCCCACCTTTTCCACAGGGCCTCGCGCCCTCTCACCGGACATCATCGCCCCGGCACAGCCGGGCAACCCTGGTCACCGATTGAGCCTCGGCCCCCACGGCGCCCCGCCGCGGGGGAACCCCGTTGGAGGATCACCCCCATGTCCAAGGAAAAGTCGCGCGGAAACCGCGAAGCCAAGAAGCCGAAACAGGTCAAGCCCAAGGTGCTGGCCACCGCCAATTCCAACCTCGGCAAACCACTCGACATCGGCAAGGACAAGAAGGGCAAGTAGGCCCCATAGCGGGGCGGCGTGCCGCAACCCGGCCCGCGCGCCCCGCGTATGTACGCGGTGTGTACAGGGTGTGTACGCGGTGTGACCCTACCCGCCGCGCCCCGCGAATTGCGTCAGCGCGACCCCCAGGCCCATCACGACGATCCCCGCGAGACGCATCGGTGAGACCTCGGTCACGCGCGCCCCGAAGAGCCCGAAATGGTCGATCAAAGCGGCCGAAATCAGCTGTCCCAAGAGCACGAAGAACACCGCGTTCCCCACGCCGAACGTCGGCGCCAC
>CAZVQL010000020.1:3275-22473 GCA_964629305.1 uncultured Roseicyclus sp. | reverse complement strand
AACCCGGCGAGAAACAGGTGCCCCGGCTGCCCCGCCATCCGCGCAAAGGCCCCCGTCCCGGTCACTAGCACCACCACCCCCGTGGCGCAGAAGGCCACCACGAACAGCACCAGTGCCGCCGCCGCGGGTGAGCCGATATTTGCCCCCAAACGCGCGTTTAAAGCCGCCAGGATCGGGATTCCGACGCCCGCGAGCAGCATCACCATCGCCTGGTATCCCATTGGCGCGCCTTCCTTTTTCACGAACAGATGCCCCGCGGCTCGATCCCCTCCCAGGGCAGGAACAGCTCCACGTCATCGGCGCGCGATTGCCAGGGCGTCACCGGCATCGCCTGCCCGATCAGCGCCTCCAGCCGGGCCGTCCGCGCTCCCTCGGGGTCCAGTGCCCGGCAGCAGACATACTCCTCCACCAACGAGGCCTGCGCCTCGTAGCCGTAGTCCAGGAACCGCCCCGCGGCGTCCCCGTCGAACAGGTACGGATCCTCGAGCGTCGCATGTTCCCGCGCCGCCCGCAGCGGGTGGTAGCCCGTCACATCGCGGTTCTGCCACTGCCAGATATGCGTCATCTCGTGGGCGAAGAACATCGCCGCATAAAGATGCCGCCGCCCATCCGCCATCGCCGTGTAATCCGGCACCATCATGTCCGGCCGCACATGCAACGTGTTGAACAAAACCATCCCCCCCACACGCCCCTCGATGATCGGACCGTCCGGCGGCGGCACCACGCGCTCGCGGCAGGTCACCTGCGGCCGCGCCGCATGGCGCAGGGTGACCAGGCCGACCAGCGGGTTCTCGACGATCCGCGCGCGGCTGGCATTGAAACTTTCCCCTTGCAGATCAGCCATATAGTCACGCTCCGCCTCGGTCAGCGGGCGGCCACAGGCGGCAAGGACGAGACAGAGCAAAAGGGCAACGAGGCGCATGCCCCGACGATAGGCGCGCCCGCGGGCCCCGTGCAACGGGTTTGACACCGATCAAGGCGCAGCACACCGCCTCGGCGCAGGCTACCCCCGGGGGACACCCGAGAGGAGGCTCAGGACATGCGCGCGCTTATCCCATTCGTCACACTGGCCCTTGCGGCCCTGCCCGCCGCGGCGCAGGACGCCGAGGCCGGCCGGCAGCTCTACATCGACTTCTGCGCTGTCTGCCACGGCGAGACAGGCACCGGCGACGGCGTCATGGCGGATGTCATGACGATCACGCCCACCGACCTCACGGCGCTCGCGGCCGCGGGCGAGTTTCCCACACTGCGGGTCGCCGAACAGATCGACGGGCGCCGCGCGTTGCTGGCACACGGCGGCGACATGCCGATTTTCGGTCAATGGTTCCAAGGGGATGGCTCAGATGTTGCCCTGCCCGGCCCCGGCGGACAACCCATCCTGATGAGCCGCCCGATCGCCGACCTCATCACCTATTTGCAGGAGATCCAGTCGTGATCCGCACCCTCCTCGCCGCCGCCCTCCTCGCCACGCCCGCTGCCCCGCAGGACATCGACCGCGGCGCGCGCATCTTCGTAGAAAATTGCGCCGTCTGCCATGGCGCGGGCCTTCAGGGCGACGGCCCTATGGCGGAACTCCTGGTGACCGCCCCCCCCGACCTCACCCGCATCGCCGAGCGCTACGGCGGCACCTTCCCCCGCGCGGGCATGGCCTGGAAGATCGACGGACGGGACCCGATCGTCAGCCACGGCGGCGACATGCCCCTTTTCGGCTTCGTCTTCTCCGAGATGTCCGAGATATTGCGCAGTCCGGGCGGCCAGACCGTGCTGACGAGCCCCGAGGTAATCGACCTCGTGGCCTACCTCGAATCCGTTCAGGAGTAAGGGCTTACGCCGCGCCCTCGGATTTTTCCTCGAGCGTCAGCCATTCCTCTTCGGCGGCCTCCAGCCGCGCCTGCCGCTCGGCCAGTGCCTCGGTCGCCTTGGCGAATTTCGCGGGCTCGCGCGTGAAAAGCTGCGCATCTGATAGAAGATCGGCCAGCTTGGCGATCTCGGCCTCCAGCCGTGCGATGACCTCGGGCAACTCCTTCAGCCTGTGCGCCTCGGTGAAGCTGAGCGCCGACTTGGCCGCAACAGCCTTCGGCTTGGCCCCTGGCGCCGGTTTCGCCTTTTTCGTAGCCGTAGGGGACGTCTCGGACGTGGCGCGCGATCCGCGCTGTGCCTGCATGTCCGACCAGCCGCCGGCATAGGCCACGGCGCGCCCACCGGGCTCGAGCGCCACGGTCACGCTTGCCACCCGGTCGATGAAATCCCGGTCGTGACTGACCAGCAGGACCGTGCCGGCATAGTCTCCCAACAAATCTTGTAGAAGATCGAGCGTCTCGATATCGAGATCGTTCGTCGGCTCGTCCAGCACCAGCAGGTTGGACTGCCGCGCCATGATCCGCGCGAGGAGCAGCCGCGCCTTCTCTCCGCCTGACAGCGAGCGCACCGGGGCGCGGGCCTGCCGCTCGTCGAAGAGGAACTCCTTGAGGTAACCCACGACATGCCGCGGCTCGCCCCGCACCAGCACCTGGTCCGAGCGCCCGCTGACCCGCGCGGCGGGATCCTCGGTCAGGCTTTCCCAAAGCGTCGCCTCCGGATCGAGCTGCGCGCGCGCCTGGTCGAAGACGGCCATCTCGATGCCGGTGCCCAGTGTCACGGTCCCTTCATCAGGGGCAAGCTGACCCGTCAACATGTTGAGAAGCGTGGTCTTTCCTGCCCCGTTCGGGCCGACAAAGGCCACCCGGTCACCGCGCAGCACGCGCAGGTCGAACGGCTGCAGGATCACCCGGTCGCCGAAGCGCTTGGTGATGCCCACGGCCTCTATCACCCGCTTGCCTGACTGCTGCCCGGCCTCCAGCGCCATGCCCGCAGCGCCCTGCCGCTTGATCATGGACGAGCGTTCCTCGCGCAGAGCCTGCAGGGCGCGCACGCGGCCCTGGTTGCGCTTGCGCCGCGCGCTGATGCCTTCCACGGCCCATCGCGCCTCGGCCTTGATCTTGCGATCCAGCTTGTGCCGCGCGACGTCTTCCTCCTCCCAGGTCTTGTCGCGCCAGGCCTCGAAGGCGTCAAAGCCGCGGTCCTGCCGCCGCACCACGCCGCGATCCAGCCACAGCGTCCCGCGCGCCAGCGCCGTCAGAAAGGCCCGGTCGTGGCTGATCAGGATGAAGCCCGCGCGTGTCGCCGAAAGCTCCCGCTCCAGCCAGCCGATCGCCTCGATGTCGAGGTGGTTGGTCGGCTCGTCCAGCAGCATCAGCTCAGGCGCCTCCGCCAAAAGCCGCGCCAGCGCCGCGCGCCGCCGCTCCCCGCCCGAGGCCTGCGCCGGGTCGGCCGCAAGGTCCAGCTTCAACCCCTCGGCCGCCGCTTCCACCCGCCAGCTTTCGGCCTCGCCCAGCCGTGCCACCGCGAAATCCCCAAGCGTGGCAAAGCCCGTGAAATCCGGGTCCTGCTCCATGTAGCCCACACGCACGCCCTCGGGTGTCACGACGGCGCCGGCGTCGGGCGGAACCAGCCCTGCCATCACCTTCATCAAGGTCGACTTGCCCGACCCGTTGCGCCCCACCAACGCAAGCCGGTCGCCCTCCTGCACCACGAGCGACAGGTCGGAAAAGACCGGCTCGCCGCCGAAGGTCAGCGAGATGTCGGTCAGTTGCAAAAGGGGTGCGCGCGCCATGCCCGCCAGCTAGACGCGCCCGGTGGGGCCGTCAAGCACCCCGTCCCCGCCTTCATCTTTCCAGAAATACGCAATCACCCACGGCCCACATGTGCCCCCACCTCCGGATCGAGGGCACGCCGCCCGCCAAGGGCGCCCCTGCCGCGCCAGCGGCGCCCCCCCTTGGAGGATTTCGCGAGAAATCCGCCCCGTTCAGCTCAGCGCCTGAACGCTCTCGAAACACTCCAGCACCGGCGCGGCCTCGTACATGTCGTCCGATGATTTCGCCCCCTTGTGCGCCGCACGAAAGGCCTCGGATTTCGTCCAGGCAAGGAATGCCTCCCGGTCGCGCCACATCGTGTGCGAGGCATAGAGCGTGACACCACCCCCCGTCTCGCCCCGCAGCAGATGAAAGGAAACGAACCCGTCCACCGTCTTCAGGTGGCTGTCGCGCGTCTTCCACAGCGTCTCGAAGGACTCCTCGCGGCCCTCGATCACGCGAAATCGGTTCATCGTCAGATACATGCCGGGCGCCCTCCTCGTTGTGACCCTTGCAGCCAAACGCGGCGGGCGCCCGGGGTCAAGCCGCTCAGTTCTTGGCGTCGGCCTCGGCGCAGAGCGGCGTCGCGGCGTCCGGCCCGTCACAGCGCAGCGCCACCGTTTCCATATCGGGCGCGTCGGTCTTCTTCAGAACGATCGCCGCGTCCTCGGCGGCAGGGGCCTGCAAACCCGCCTCGGGCTTCACGGGCGCCTCGACGGTGGCAAGGGCCAGTCCGGCGCTGGCCAGAACGAAAACACCGGAAAGAGCCACGGCTTTCATGGAATACCTCCTTATGCTGACGTTCGCGCGGCAGGATTTGGGAGAGCGGGCCGGCGGTTGAAGCCCCCCTCACGAGACCGTGATCGCGATGCGAAAAGGCCGCCCCGAAGGACGGCCTTTCCCGTGTCTTGCAAAGGGTGATCCGGCGGATCAGCGCTTGGAGAACTGGAAGCTCCGACGCGCCTTGCGGCGGCCGAACTTCTTGCGCTCGACCACGCGGCTGTCGCGGGTCAGGAAGCCTGCGGCCTTCAGCGCGGGGCGCAGGGACGGCTCATAAAGCTGCAGCGCCTTCGAGATGCCGTGCTTGACCGCGCCGGCCTGGCCCGACAGGCCACCGCCCTTGACGGTCGCCATGACGTCGAACTCACCATCGACGCCGGCCACGGTAAAGGGCTGGCGCAGGATCATCTGCAGCACGGGGCGGGCGAAATAGACCGCCATTTCCTTGCCGTTCACGACGACCTTGCCGGAACCGGGCTTGATCCAGACGCGGGCAACCGCGTCCTTCCTCTTGCCGGTGGCGTAAGAGCGGCCGAGCGCGTCGCGCACAGGCTCCCGCGGGGTGTCGTCCATGGCCATGGCGGCGGGCGCATCGCCCGCGTCCACGGCACCTTTCAGCTCATCGAGCGAGGTCAGGGTCTCGGCCATGGGTTACGCACTCCGGGTGTTCTTGGGGTTCATCGACTTGACGTCGAGAACGGTGGGGTTCTGGGCCTCGTGCGGATGCTCGGCGCCCGCGTAGACGCGCAGGTTGGTCATCTGCTTGCGGCTCAGGCGGTTGCCCGGCAGCATGCGCTTGACGGCCTGCATGACGACGCGCTCGGGGTGGTCGCCCTCGAGGATCTGGCCGGTCGTGCGCGACTTGATCCCGCCCGGGAAGCCGGTGTGCCAGTAGTTGGGCTTGTTGCGCTTGTTGCCCGTCACCTGCACCTTGTCGGCGTTGATGACGATGACGTTGTCGCCCATGTCCATGGAAGGGGTGAAGGACGGCTTGTGCTTGCCACGCAGCCGCATGGCGACGATCGAGGCGAGACGACCGAGAACAACGCCCTCGGCGTCGATCACGATCCACTCCTTCTCGATGTCCGCCGGTGTCGCGGTGAAGGTCTTCATCGGGTGGTCCTTTCGGGGGCGAACCGTTGCCGGTCCGGCCTGAATGACGGTTGAACGGGCGGGCAGGCCTGCAAGCCGTCCCGCGATGGACGTCTTCTATCGGCTTTTTTGGTCGCGTCAATGGACTTTGTTTTCTGGTTATGTTTGTAAAACAATACCTTATCATTGTGGTATCATTTTACCCCATATGCAGAGCGCCGCTTTTGGCCATCCATAATGAAAAAAGTCTGATGCCGGCGCAATTCATCCTTGATCCGACTCGGACGCGCCATTAGGTGCCCCCCTCACGAACCGGGACCGATCCCAACTTCGAGGGCCACCTCGGGGGGGCGCTAAGGACCCACCACATCAATCTGCTGGTAAGAAGGGGGAGCGCCATGACCCGCGCCAACCTCTTCCAACTGGGGACTGGTCTGGAGACAGGCGCCCATGCGGAAGACACCCGCGACCTCCCGGTCGCATCCATTGTATTTGACGACACCCTGCCCACGCGCGACGTGCTGGACGAGGATCGCGACGATCATTTCATCCGGCGTGACGGCAGCGTCTTCGCCGGCACGCATCTGATCATCGAGGTCGAGAACGGCCATGGTCTGGATGACGAGGCCCGCATCCAGCAGGCCTTTCGCGACTGCGTGACGGAATGCGGCGCGACGCTGCTGCACATCCACACCCACAAGTTCAGCCCGCAGGGCGTGTCGGGCGTGGCGGTGCTGGCCGAAAGCCACATCTCGGTCCACACCTGGCCCGAGATCGGCTACGGCGCCTTTGACGTCTTCATGTGCGGCGACGCCGAACCCTGGCGCGCGGTCGACGTGCTGAAGCGCGCCTTCGCGACCGAGACGGTCCATGTGAAGGAACTGCGCCGCGGCGAGGGCCTCGTGGACGAGACGGCGGCCGCCTGACCCCTGCCCCACGGCATTTCCGGGCCGCGCGAACATCCCGCGCGGCCCGTTTCCCATTCGACGGAGAGCGCCATGACCGACCACGACAGCTGGCCGCAAGACTGGAACGTCGAGCGGCTGCACGACGATCACGCGCAGGCCCTGCGCATCACGACCGAGTTCTACGACAGCGCGACCGAGCACCAGCGCATCCGTGTCTTCGAGAACCCGACCTTTGGCCGGATCATGACGCTCGATGGTGTCGTGCAGGTGACCGAGGCCGACAATTTCATCTACCACGAGATGCTGACCCATGTGCCGATCCTGGCCCATGGTGCCGTGCGGCGTGTGCTGATCGTGGGCGGCGGCGATGGAGGCATGGCGCGCGAGGTGCTGAAGCACGACGGCGTCGAGCAGGTCACGATGGTCGAGATCGACGGCGGCGTGGTGGAGTTCTGCAAGCAGTACCTGCCCACCATCTCGGCGGGCGCCTTCGACGATCCGCGCCTTGATCTGGTCATCGCGGACGGGGCCGCGTTCATGCGGCAGAACGCGGACCATTACGATGTGATCATCGTCGATTCGACCGACCCCGTCGGCCCCGGCGAAGTGCTGTTCACCGACACGTTCTACGGCCACGCCAAGGCGCGGCTTGCGCCGGGCGGCATCCTCGTCACGCAGAACGGCGTGCCTTTTCTACAGGGCGAAGAGCTGACGAACACGATGCGCGCGTTCCGGGCGTTGTTCGCGGACGCGACCTGCTACCTTGCCACGGTGCCGACCTATGCAGGCGGGCCGATGGCCTTTGGCTGGGGCACGGATGGCGCGGCGCGGGGTGTGGACCTTGCGACGCTGTCGGCGCGGTTCGAAGCGGCGGGGATCGAGACCGATTACTACACGCCCGCCGTCCATCTCGGCGCCTTCGCCCTGCCGCCTTACGTCTCCCGGTTGATCGGCTGAGGCGCGGGGGCGGCAGGCGTCGGATTTGCGTATTTTTGGAAAGATGAAGGCAGGGGCGCGCGCATTAATCTTGATATGGGGTTAACGGCGCGCTTGCGCGGTCATTCGGGGCGGCAGATCTCGCCGCGCAGGATGGCGATGCCGGTGCGCCACAGAAGGCCCGCGACCACGGCCACGAGGACGGCGAGGACGAAAAGCCCGATGCTGATGTGCACCGCACTTGCCGCCTCGCGCCCATAGACGAAACTGGCCACGGACAGCGCCGCCAGCGGGAAGCTGAGCGCCCACCAGCTGAGTGCGAAGGGCAGCTTCATCAGCTTGGGCACCTGCACCAGGACGAGCGCGGCGAAGACATAGGCGCTGTCGATCAGGATATGGGCGAAGGCGTCGATGCCGCCGCCCGTCAGCCGCAGGTAGCCAACGAAGGCCACCGCAGGCGGCGCGATCAGGATGACCAGCGTCGGGAAGAGCCGCCCGGGGATGGGCGCGTGAAAGATCAGGCGGTTGAAGACAAGCACGAGCAGGATCACCCAGAACATGAGACCGGCCGAGAAGAAGAGCCAGCTGGTCTCTTCCCACCCCATCGGCGCGCCCGCGAGCGGCACGATCACGTTGCCCACCGCGGGGATGAACCAGGCCGGCGTCAGGTGGCCGACCTCGAAGGCGCGGTGGCTGATCCAGCCCGAGATCACCGCGATGGTCAGCACGCCCTGCCCGAGCGTGCCCGCGATCCAGAGTGGTTCCGCGATGTCGGGGCGGTAGCCGTGGATTGCCGTCGCCATCAGCAGAAGCGAGATCGTGATCGTCGGGAAGAAGGCGAGCTTGACCGGGTGGTGCCATTCGGCGGCGACGGCCTTGGGGTAGCGGACGGCCTTGGCAAGGTAGAGTGCCGCGATCACGACGAAGGCCGCGAGCCCCAGCCAGAGCACCGCGCGCGCGGCCGGTTCGGCCACCGCATAGCTGCCCGCCGCGGCATGGAGTGCGAGCGCCAGCCCGAAAAGCCCCATCAGGATCGCGAAGAAGGTGACGGGAAGGTGCTCCAGCCGGCTGAATTCGCCCGTGTCCTGAGCCGTCGTCTCAGCCATTCTGCCTCTCCTGATTAAATTACCCTCGTCAATAAAAGCCTATCGAAGGCGCCCGGTCGGTGCAGCGCCGCGCAGTGTCGCAGGGGTCAGCGCTCGGGCGGGATCGAGTAGGTCATCGAGGCCCGCGCGACCGGCGCCGCGACCCCTTCGGAGAAGAGCAGGCATTCGCCCACCGCCAGCACGCGGCCGAGCTTCAGCAGGCGGCATTCGCAGATCATGTCGGCGCCCGCCGCGGGCTTGCGCATGAAGTCGATCGAGCAATTCGTGGTGACGGCCAGCGCCTTGGGGCCGATCATGGCGAGGATGGCGAGATAGACCGAGACATCGGCCAGCGCGAACATCGTGGGCCCCGAGACGGTGCCGCCGGGGCGCAGGTGACGCTCGGCCACGGCGAGGCGGACGCGGATGGCGTTCTCGCGAACCTCCTCGATCACGAAATCGGAGGCGACCTGCGGAAACGCCTCTTCCAGGAACTGCGTCAGTGTGGCCTCATCCATCGTCAGCGGCATGTCTTTCCCTTCCCTGCCCGGCTGAAGACGCTATAGAGGAGGACGCAACGGATAGGGAAGCGGCCCGAGGGAGGTTTTGACATGTCGGACGATCTGGTGATCCGCGAGGATCGGGGGGCGGTGACGCATCTGACGCTGAACCTTCCGGGCAAGCTGAACGCGCTGTCGGACGGGATGATCGCCGAGGTGACGGCGCAGTTTTCCGACCTGATGGTGTCGGAGACCCAGCGGGTGATCGTGCTGAAGGGCGCGGGCAAGGCGTTTTGCGCGGGCCATGACCTGAAGGAGATGCAGGCCAAGCGCGAGGCGAACGACAAGGGCGCCTTTGCGATGCGCGACCTGTTCGATCGCTGCGGGCGGATGATGCAGATGATCCCCCGCCTGCCCCAGCCGGTGATCGCCGAAGTGCATGGTATCGCCACCGCGGCGGGCTGCCAGCTGGTGGCCTCGTGTGACCTTGCCGTGGCGGCAGAGGATTGCCGCTTCGGCGTGAACGGGGTGAACATCGGGCTCTTTTGTTCGACGCCGATGGTGGCGCTCAGCCGCAATGCGCCGCGCAAGCAGGTCTTCGAGATGCTGGTGACGGGCGAGTTCATCTCGGCGGCGCGGGCGCGCGAGATCGGGTTGGTGAACCGGGTGGTGCCGGCGGATGCGCTGGCGTCCGAGACCGAGGCGCTGGCCGAAAAGGTCGCGAGCAAGCTGGGATCGGCGGTGCGGATCGGCAAACGGGCGTTTTACGACCAGATCCAGTTGCCGCTCGACAAGGCCTACGAGATGACCGGCGCGGTGATGGTCGAGAACATGCTGAACCGCGACACGAACGAGGGGATCGCGGCCTTTCTCGAGAAGCGCGACCCGGACTGGTCGCAGGGCTAGGGCGCGGCGCTGACGCGCCGCGGGCATCGGTGGCACCCCGTCCCGGGGTGCGGTGGTGCCCTTGACGGCAAGCGTCGTGCGCAGGGGCGCGGGGGCGCCGAAAGTGGGGGCTCTGCCCCCCGGGCTTCGCCCTCCCCCCGGAGTTGTATCTGCCAAGATGAAGGGGCGAGCCTGTCGAGGCCTGGTCTGTCAGAGGGCCGCGTCCTTGACCGCCTGCATCGAGACATGGGTCGAGGTGGAGGAGACATGGGGTAGCTCAGACACGACCTCGGCCAAGATCTCGCGATAGGCGCGCATGTCGCGGACGCGGATCTTGAGGAGATAGTCGAACTGGCCCGCGATCAGGTGGCAGGTTTCGATCTCGGGCACGGCGATCACGGCGGCGTTGAAGGCGGCAAGCGCCGCCTCGCGTGTGTCGGTCAGGCGCACCTCGACAAATGCGACGTGGTCGCGGTCGAGTTTCTCGGGGTCGAGCAGCGCGCGGTAGCCGAGGATGTAGCCCTGCGCCTCGAGCCGCTTGAGCCGCGCCTGGGTGGGCGATTTAGACAGGCCGATGCGGCGGGCAAGCTCGGTCACCGGCAGGCGGCCGTTTTTCGACAGCTCTGTCAGAAGCTTGCGGTCGAACCCATCCAAAGGCCCGTCATGGGTATGCTTTTCCATCCAACCGCCCTTTGATGATCTGCTCTTCGGTCTTTCTGACCAGCCTTGGCGATTTCGCAGGAAAACCGCCTTCGAGAGATTTGCTATCATCACGCGGTCACCTCAGCAAGGATTGCCGCGATGCCGCTCGACCGCCCTGCCCCCGATCTCGCCCGCCTGCGCGATGCGATCCGCGCGGAGACCTATTCCCCTGAAGGCCCGGCGCTGGCCCGGCTGATGGACGCCCATGCCCCCGAGGCGACCTTGCGTGCGCGCGCGACGACGCGGGGGGCGGACCTGGTGCGCCGGATGCGGGCAGACAGGTCACCGGGGCTGATGGAGGTGTTCCTGGCCGAATACGGCCTGTCGACGCGCGAGGGCATTGCGCTGATGTGCCTGGCCGAGGCGCTGCTGCGGGTGCCCGATGCGGCCACGATGGACGCGCTGATCGAGGACAAGATCGCGCCGTCGGAATGGGGGGCGCACCTGGGCCATTCGGCCTCGCCGCTGGTGAACGCCTCGACCTGGGCGCTGATGCTGACGGGGCGGGTGTTGCAGGATGGCGAGGGGATGGCCGGCGTGCTGAAAGGCGCCGTCCGGCGGCTGGGCGAGCCGGTGATCCGCAAGGCAGTGGGTCGCGCGATGCGCGAGATGGGGCAGCATTTCGTCCTCGGTCAGGACATGGCCGAGGCGATGCGGCGGGCCGCCCTCGAAGAGCGGCGCGGCTATGCCTATTCCTACGACATGCTGGGCGAAGCGGCGATGACGGCGGGCGATGCCGCGGCCTATTTCGACGCCTACATGGGGGCGATCCGGGCGCTGAAGCCCGCGTGCCGGTCTGAGGATATCCGGGTCAATCCCGGCATCTCGATCAAGCTCTCGGCGCTTTTTCCGCGCTACGAGGTTGCGCAAAAGGGACGCGTGATGGCCGAACTGGTGCCGCGGGTAACCGGGCTGGCACGGGCGGCGCAGGAACAGGGCATGGGCCTCAACATCGACGCAGAGGAGGCCGATCGCCTCGACCTGTCGCTCGACGTGATCGAGGCGGTGCTCGCCGACGAGGCGCTTGCCGGCTGGGACGGGTTCGGCGTGGTGGTGCAGGCCTATGGCAAGCGCGCGAGCGCCGTCATCGACTGGCTCTACGCGCTGGCCGAACGCCATGACCGGCGCATCATGCTGCGACTGGTCAAGGGCGCCTACTGGGACACCGAGATCAAGCGCGCTCAGGTGGGCGGGCATCCCGATTTCCCGGTCTGGACGCGGAAGCCTGCGACCGATGTCGCCTACCTGTGCTGTGCACGGAAGCTCATGGGGATGACCGACCGCATCTTCCCGCAATTCGCCACGCATAACGCCCACACCGTGGCCGCGATCCTCGAGATGGGGCCGGACCGGGACGCGTGGGAGTTCCAGCGCCTGCACGGCATGGGCGAGGCGCTGCACGAGTTGGTGCGCGAGGGCAACGGGCCGCGCTGCCGGATCTATGCGCCGGTGGGCAAACATCGGGATCTGCTGGCTTATCTTGTAAGGCGGCTGTTGGAAAACGGGGCGAATTCCAGCTTCGTGAACCAGGTGCTGGACAGTGCCGTGCCCCCCGAGCGCGTCGCGCGCGACCCGTTCGAGGCGCTGGAGGGGGCCGAGGCGAAGGCGGTTGTCGCGCCTGCGCGGCTGTTCGGCGAGGGGCGCGAGAATTCGCGCGGTTTCGACCTGACCTGTCCGGTCGAACTGGCCGCGATCGAGGCGGCGCGCGCGCCGTTCGCCGACGCGACATGGGCCGCAGGGCCGCTCTTGGCCGCGCCTGCCACGGGGGGCGATCTCTGGACCGTGACGAACCCTGCGCGGGACGGCGAAACGGTTGGGCATGTGACCCTGGCCGCAGGCGCGGATATCGAGGCGGCGCTGGAGGGCGCCAGGCGCTGGGATGCGCCGGTAGACGCACGCGCGGCGGTTCTGCGGCGCGCTGCCGACCTTTACGAAGCGCGCTATGGCGAGATCTTCGCGCTTCTCGCGCGCGAAGCAGGCAAGACGCTGCCCGACGCGGTGGGAGAGCTGCGCGAGGCGGTGGATTTTCTGCGCTACTATGCCGGAGAGGCCACAGATTTGGCCGCACCCGCCCGTGGCGTCTTTGCCTGCATCTCTCCCTGGAACTTCCCGCTGGCGATCTTCACCGGCCAGATCGCGGCCGCCCTGGCCGCGGGAAACGGCGTGATCGCCAAGCCCGCCGAGGCAACGGGGCTTATCGCGCATCTGGCTGTCACGCTGCTGCACGAGGCGGGCGTGCCACGCTCGGCGTTGCAACTTCTGCCCGGACGGGGGGCCGAGGTGGGGGCGGCCCTGTCCTCGGACCCGCGCATCGCGGGGATCTGCTTCACCGGCTCGACCACGACGGCGCAGGCGATCAACCGGGCGAAGGCTGCGCATATCGACCCCGCAGCACCGCTGATCGCGGAAACCGGCGGGCTGAACGCGATGGTGGTGGACAGTACCGCCCTGCCCGAACAGGCGGTGCGCGACATCGTGGCGTCGGCCTTTCAGTCTGCGGGGCAGCGATGCTCGGCGCTCCGGCTGCTCTACGTGCAAGAGGATGTGGCGGCGCCGCTTCTCAAGATGCTGAAGGGGGCCATGGCCGAACTGAGCCTCGGTGACCCGTGGCAGCTGTCGACGGACATCGGCCCGGTGATCGACGCCCGCGCGCAGGAGGGCATCATGGCGCATGTGGAGGAGGCTCGCACCGAGGGGCGCGTGCTGGCCGAGGTCGATGCACCGGGGACCGGCACGTTCGTGGCCCCGGTGCTGATCGACCTGCCCGGCGGCATCGCCGCGCTGGAGCGAGAGGTGTTCGGCCCCGTCCTGCATGTCGCGACCTACCGCGCCGCCGACCTGCCGCGGGTGATTTCCGACGTGAATGCAAAGGGGTACGGGCTGACTTTCGGGATGCACAGCCGCATCGATGACCGGGTCGAGGCGGTTTGCGCCGCCGTGCGCGTCGGTAACACGTACGTAAACCGCAACCAGATCGGCGCGGTGGTGGGCAGCCAGCCGTTCGGCGGAGAGGGGCTGTCGGGCACCGGGCCCAAGGCGGGCGGGCCGCAGTACCTGCCGCGTTTCACCCATGCCGATACGCTGGCGCTGTCCGAGGACCGTGGCCCGGCGGATCGCGAGGCGCTGGAAGCGGCGCTGGCCGCCCTGCCCGACCCGCGCGACCGGGTGCTGTCGGCCGAGACGTTGCCAGGGCCGACGGGTGAGTCGAACCGGCTTTCCACCCATCCGCGGGGGCGCGTGCTGTGCCTCGGGCCGGGGGCGGAAGCCGCGGCGGCCCAGAAGCGCGCGGCAGAGGCCGTGGGATGTACCGCCGTGGCGGCGGAAGGTGCGGTACCCGCGGAATGGCTGGCAGATCTCGGTCCGCTGGAGGCTGTGATTCTCTGGGCGGATGCGGAGACGGCGCGGCCCTATGCGCAGGCGCTGGCCGCCCGCGAGGGCGCATTGGTGCCGTTGATCACCGAGGCCGACCCGGCCCCGCGGCTGGTGCTGGAACGCCATCTGTGCATCGATACGACGGCAGCGGGCGGCAATGCCGCGCTGCTGGCGGCGTCGGGCTGAACATGCGCAACGCCCACCGGAAAACGCGAGTTTTCCGCCGGGTCCCGTCAGGGAAACTGGTGCTCGGGCCGGGTGTGCCGCTGTCGGACGAAGGGTGTCGTGACCTGCAAAAGGATGGCGGCGCCGCCGGGGCGACTTCCGTGGATCGGCCCGGCTGCCAGACCGGACCCCTGACCGGCTCGAAACGGGCCCCGCCCATCGGGCGAGGTGCGGAAACCTAAGCGTGGCAGACGGCGTCACCCGCCCACCGGACATGTCCATGGGCGGGGACCCTGCCACGCAAGGATTAAGAAAGCGTTGAGATCAGTCAGCTTTCCGGCGCGTTCGGGTCGCGATAGACGCCTTGCGCTTCCAACGCGTCGATCACTTCGGCGGGCATGTAGGTCTCGTCGACCAGCCGACCGGTGCCGACCATCCCCTCGCCCTCGCCGAAGAGGTCGGGCAGGATGCCGGTGTAGGTCACCGGGATCGAGGCGCCGCCATCGGTGACGCGGAAGCTGATCGTCTCTCCCTCGCCGCGGATCAGGGTGCCCTCTTCGACAAGGCCGCCGATGCGGAACACCTCTGTGGGGGGCGGCGGGCTTTCCACCACCTCGGAGGGTGGGCGGAAGAAGTTGATACCGTCGCGCATCGCGTAGCCGATCAGGCCAGCCGACAGCGCAAGCGCGGCGGTGGCCACCATGATGATCTGGATGCGGCGTTGTTTTTTCAGGCCCCGCATGGGTCGCTGTCTCCTCTCAGACGATAGCGGGCGCATGCGCCCAACCACCGGCCTGCCCTCCGGCCCTCTATAAATGGCCTCGCGCGCGCGCGCTGTCGAGAGGGGCGCGCCAAAAGGCAGCAGGGCGCACAGCCCGCTTCTTCATGCGATACATGAGGTTACACGCGCACCCCATTGAAGAATCACAGATTTGCCGCCTCGAACTCGATCCGGCGGCGCAGGAATTGCGTGGCCTTGTTGGATACCGATTTCGGGTCACCCGTGGTCAGGAACTTCGACACCGTCCCCGGCCCCACCTTGTCGGGGTGACGCGCGAGGTAATCGGCCAGCGCCTCGGCCACGAGGTCGGGCTGCGAATAGACGGCCACATCCGGGCCGAGCGCGTCACGGAACACCTCTTCGACCAGCGGGTAATGGGTGCAGCCGAGGATCGCCGCCTGCGGCTTCGGCATCCGGCGCATCAGTGATTCCACGTGGCTGCGCACCAGCGCATCGGCCAGGATCATGTCCCCCATCTCGATCGCGTCGACGACGCCGGCGCAAGGTTGAGCTTCGACGTCTACCCCTATGGCGCGAAACGCCAATTCACGCTGAAAGGCGCGGCTGGAAACGGTGGCGGGCGTGGCAAAGAGGGCGACGGTTTCCACCGCCACGGGCCGCGGCGGAGAGTTGTCGCCCCACTTGCGTTCGGTCAGCGCCTCGATCAGCGGCACGAAGACACCCAGCACGCGCTTGTCGGCGGGCACCCATCCCTCCTGCATCCGCCTGAGCGCCGCGGCCGAGGCGGTGTTGCAGGCAAGAATGACCAGGTCACAGCCCTCGTCGAACAGCGCCTGCACGCCCTGTGTCGTCAGGTCGTAGATGTCATCGGCGTCACGCACGCCATAGGGCGTGTGGGCGTTGTCGCCGAAATAGACCAGCGGCGTGTCGGGCAGCCGCTTGACCACCGCGTCCAGCACGGTCAGCCCGCCGAGGCCACTGTCGAAGATGCCAACCGCCATCAGTACCTGTCCTTCAATCCGCCGCGCACGCGGCCCATTGCCTCTTCGGGGTCGCGGTGGCGATCCTCGAATTCGAACCCCCGCGCGCGCGCATCGAGCGGCCGGGGACTGAGCGCATAAGTGGTTTCACGCAGGAAATCCATCATCGCGCGTGCATCCCGCGCATAGGGCTCGAGCGCCGCGCGCGGGATCGGATCGCCGATCACCACCTCGACCGGGCTGTTCACCCGTGCGCGGAATTCCTTGATCAGCAAACCCATGCGCAAGGTCGTGTGCATGTGGCTCATCAGCTGGAACAGGCGCGAGTTGTGGCCGTCGAAATAGACCGGAACCACGGTCGCCTCGGACTTGGCGATCATCCGCGCCGTGAAGCTGCGCCACCCCGGGTCCATCGGCCGGCCAAAGGGACGCGCCGCGGTCGAGACGGTGCCGCCCGGGAAGATGCCGATCGCGCCCCCGTCGCACAGGTACCTCAGGGCCGCCTTGCGGGTCTCGATGTTCAGCGCCAGCGCCTCTTTCGTGTCGTCGAAGGAGATGGGCAGGATGATCCGGTTGATATCCTCGGCCTTGCGGAAGATGCGATGGGCGAGGATGCGGAAATCGCCGCGCACCTGGGACAGGATATGCCCCATCATGAGGCCGTCCAAGATGCCGTAGGGGTGGTTGGCGATCATCACCAGCGGCCCGTCGGCGGGGATGGTGTCGAGGGTGCCGCCGGTCACGCGCAGCTCAAGCCCGTAGCGCTCGACCATCACCTCCCAGAAATCGCGGCCCTGCCGCACCTCGGCGTCGTATCCTTCTGCCTTGCGGATCAGGGCGATCCGGCCTGTCGCGTTTTCCATCACGCGGATCATGGCACGCCCCCCACGCGAGGCGGCGGAAGAGGCGTAAGAGATCTCGCGCGCCACGGCGCGGGCATCCGGGGATCGGTCACGGCGGGGCATGGCGCGGGTCGTCCTGTTCGCTCTGGCCTCTGGCAGCGGTTTAGCCGCAGACCCCGAGTCGGTCCAGCACGCTTAGCGCCGCGTCCAACCCCAAAGGCAGATCAGCTCCATCGCGACATGGGCCGCGGCAACGGCGGTGATGTTGGCATGATCGAAGGGCGGTGAGACCTCGACCACGTCGCCGCCCACGAGGTTGATGCCTGCCAGCCTGCGCATGAGCCCTGCCGCCTCGCGGCTCGAGAGGCCGCCCCAGACGGGCGTGCCGGTCCCGGGCGCAAACGCGGGATCGAGCCCGTCGATATCGAAGCTGAGATAGACCGGGCGGTCGGATACCTTCTGTCGGAGCGTCTCGGCGACCGCTGCTGCACCTCGCGCACCCACGGCCTGCGCGTCGATGATCTCGATCCCAAGATTGTCCTCGACGACGGTGCGGATGCCGACATGGGCCGAATGCGCCACGTCGATCAGCCCCTCCTTCACCGCGGTGTAGCAGAACGTGCCGTGGTCGATCCGGGCCGGGTTGTCGTCGGGCCAGGTGTCGGTATGCGCGTCCACCTGGATCAGCGCGAGCGGCCCGTGCCTGGCCGCATGGGCGCGCAAGATCGGCAGGGTGATGGAATGATCGCCCCCGAGCGTGATGCACCCCGCGCCCGCGCCAAGGATGCCCGCGACATGGGCCTCGATCCGCGCGGGCACATCCGCCGGATAGGCGTAGTCGAAGGCCATGTCGCCGTAGTCGACCATCGCCAGCGCCTCGAGCGGGGAATACCCGTCCCAGCCGTAGGGCGGATCGAAGGGCTGCAAGAGAGAGGCCTCGCGGATCGCCCGCGGCCCCAGCCGTGTGCCGGGACGGTTCGTCACCGCCTGGTCGAAGGGGATGCCGGTGATGGCGAGATCCACGCCCGACAGGTCCTTGGAGTAGCGACGACGCAAGAAGCTCGGGACACCTGCAAAGGCGTTCTCGAACGCCAGGCCCTTCAGTTCCGTCGCGGTGATCGCGCGGTCGACCTCGTCCTTCGCGTCTTCCAGTGCCATGGCTCATCCTCCGGCTCGCCTGCCTCTTCGCTGCCCGCTTCTGCGGCGAAAGGCAAGCGGGCGCGTGACTTTCGCGGCCTTGCCGCTAGCTCGCGCTTCGGGCAAGACCGCCGGGCGAGCAGACCACGAGGGGACCAGAGGCATGACCGACCGACAGGACGGAGAAGAGGCGCTGCGCATTGCGTTCCTCGAAGGGATGAGCCGGTCCGCGGCCAGCGTGTCGGTCGTCACCACCGACGGGCCCGCCGGGCGCGGCGGCGTGACGGTCTCGGCCATGACCTCGATCTCGGCAGACGGCGGGTTTCCGACGATGCTGACCTGCCTCAACGCCTCTTCCTCGGCGCTGCCGCTGGTGCTTGAGAACAAGTGTTTCTGCATTAACGTGTTGCGCACGGGCCAGACCGACATCTCCGATGTCTTCTCGTCGCGCAGGCCCGCACCCGGCGGCGACAAGTTCAACGCGGTGAAGGTGGCGACACTCGCCACCGGCGCGCCGCAGCTGACCGAGGCGCTGGTCAGCTTCGACTGCCGCCTGATCTCGGCCGAGAAGATCGGCACGCACCACATCTGCATCGGCGCGGTCGAAGCGGTGCGCACCGCCCCCGAGGGCGACCCGCTGCTTTACGGGATGCGCAAGTACCTGCGCCCCGAGGATCACTGATCCCTTCATCTTGGCAGATACAACTCCGGGGGAGTCGCGGCACGCGACGGGGCAGAGCCCCCCAATTTTCGCAAGAAATTTCGCGCCGATCAGCCGCCCACCGGCAAGGCCCGCTCTGCCAGCCGTGCCAGGATGCTGGCCCCGATCGGCAGAAGCTCGTCGTTGAAATCATAAGCCGGGTTGTGCAAGCCCGCTCCCGGCCCTGCGCCAACGAAGAGATAGGCCCCCGGCCGCGCCTCGAGCATGTAGGAAAAATCCTCGGCCCCCATCTCGCGGCCCGCGTGGCCATCGACCAGCCCCTCTCCCACGACCTCGCCCGCCACTTCGGCGGCGAACTCGGCGCGCGCTGCATCGTTGATCGTGGCGGGATAGCCGATCTCGTAATCGAGGGTCGCAGACAGGCCGAAGCTTGCCGCCTGCCCTGCCACGATCTCTTCCATCCGGCGGATCACCATGGCCTGCACGGCCTTGTCGAAGGTCCGCACCGTGCCGTTGATCATCGCGCCGCCGGGGATGACGTTGTCGGTCGTGCCGGCATGGATCTGCGTGACCGAGACGACCAGATCGTCGAGCGCATAGTGGTTGCGCGACACGATGGTCTGGATCGCCTGCACCATCGAGACCGCCGCCGGGATCGGATCTGCGGTCTCATGCGGCATGGCCCCGTGGCCGCCGCGCCCCTCGATCTGCACGGTGAACTCGTCCACAGCCGCCATGAT